>JAEWHT010000358.1 GCA_023387695.1 Pseudomonadota bacterium
CCATTCACCAGCTTGCGCGCGGCGCGTTCGGCTTCGCGGGCGTTGCGGAAGAGCTGGCCTTCGAGACGATCGAATTGGTGGGACGAGGCGAAGAAGCAGTATCCGCCATGACCGCGTACGACGATGCCCGCGGTCTCTGAATTTACTTCGATGATGTAGCTATCCGGCATGCCCGTTGATTCCTCAGTGCGGGCAAATAACGGCATGTCTGCCCAAATGTTCCTAGGGCAAATCATCCGGTTTCCACCCCGAATCGACACGCAATTGAGTACGCCGGGACCTCATCCGTTTTATGACCCGTTGTTGGCAAAGCAGCGACGCGTTGACTCACCAGCGCCGCGTTTCACGACGCTGCAAGTTCGCGTGAGACGGAACAGAACGCCGCGCGTGATTAGGTCGCAATCGGCGGCGCGTCCCGCTGGATCGGCTGAGGATGACCGTTGTCGTCGATCGAGACGTAGGTGAAATTGCCGTCGGTCACGAGGATCGGCTGCAACTCGCGCCGCCGTAGCGCCCAGGCTTCCAGATGAATAGTGAGCGAGGTACGGCCGACACGCACGAGGTTGGCGTAGACCGAGACGAGATCGCCAACATAAACGGCCTTGCGAAAATTCATCGCGTCGATCGCAACGGTGACAGTGCGTGACTTTGCGACCTTCGAGGCAAACACGCCGCCGCCGACGTCCATCTGGCTGAGCAACCAGCCACCGAAGATGTCGCCATTGGCATTGGTGTCGGCGGGCATCGCCAGCGTGCGGATGCAGAGATCGCCGCTGGGCTCGGTGTTGGACTGTTCGGTCATGTGAATCTCACTTGAAATTGTCCCAGCCCGGATCGGGCGCGAAACGCGCGCCGAATCGCTCGGCCAGCGCGCGCATGGTCGATACGACATTCTCCACGCCGCGCGCACGCGCATAGTTTAAGGGACCGCCGCGGAAAGGCGCGTAGCCGGTGCCGAAAATCATGGCGCCGTCGACCGCATCGGGGTCATCGACGATGCCTTCGCGAAGGGCTGCGACGCAGACATTGGACATCGGCAGTACCAGGCGGTCGATCATCTGGTCGGAGACGCGCGGGCCGGTCTCCGGGAGAGGCGCTTTCTCCGCCTTGCCGTCCTTCCAGACGTAAAAGCCCTTGCCGGTCTTACGGCCGAGTTCACCCTTGGCGACCTTCTCGCGCAGCCAGGCCGGCGTCGGCGGCAGCAGGTCGCCGAATTTGGCGCGCAGCATGTCGCCGACGTCGAGACAGATGTCGAGGCCGACCTGGTCGGCGAGCTCAATCGGCCCCATCGGCATGCCGAACTGTTCGGCCGCGGCGTCAATCAGGCGCTGGTCGGTTTTCTCATCCAGCATCACCATCGCCTCCAGCATGTAAGGCGTCAGCGCGCGGTTGACGAGGAAGCCGGGCGAGCTCTTCACAGCCAACGGAAGCCGGTCGATCGCACCAACGAAAGCGAGCGCTTCCTTCAGCACCTGCGCATCGTTGCCGTCATGACTGATGACCTCGACCAGTTGCAGCCGCGACACCGGGTTGAAGAAATGCAGCCCGACCAGCCGCTCCGGGCGTGCCAACGTGGTGCGGAGATCCTGCAGCGGAATGCTCGACGTGTTGGTGGCGAGAATCGCGCCCGGCTTCATCTTCGGCTCGAGGCCGGCATAGACCTTCTGCTTTAGCTCCAGCTTCTCCGGCACAGCCTCGATGATGAGATCGGCGTTGCGGACGCCCTCGCCGTCCATATCGGGGATGAGGCGATCCAGCGCATCGCGCACCTCGGTCGGCTTGCGGATGATCTTGCCGTAGAGCTCCGCGGCGCGCTTCACCGCACCAGCGATCGGTTCGGCCTTCATGTCGGCGAGCGAGACGCGAAGCCCCTGCCCCGCACACCAAGCCGCGATGTCGCCGCCCATGGCGCCGGCACCGATGACATGAACGTGCTTGACCGTGTTGCCTGAGCCGGCTGCCTTCTTCATCTGCTCGCGCAGGAAGAACACACGGATCAGATTTTGCGCGGTCGCCGTCACCATCAATTTGGCGAACGAAGTCTGCTCCGCTTTCAGCATCGCGGCCTTGCTGCCGCCATGGGTTTCCCAGAGATCGATCAGCGCGTAAGGCGCCGGATAATGCTCGCGCGGCGCGGCCTTCGCCGCTTCCGAGCGCATGCGCCTGGCAAGAAGTCCACGCACGGGCCCGAGATTGGCCGCGCGGGTCAGCAGGCCAGGCCTGGCCCGCTTCAGCCGGCCGAACAGCACGTCCTTCACGGCGCCCCGGACATGGCGCTCCTGCGTCACGCTGTCAACGAGGCCGAGCGCCTTGGCGCGGCGCGCATCGATGGTGCGGCCGGTCAGCATCAGCGCCATCGACTGGGTCGGATTGACGAGTGAAGTAAAGCGCGCGGTGCCGCCGAGACCTGGATGCAGGCCCAGCATCACCTCCGGGAATCCAAAGCGCGCATTGTCGATGGCAATGCGCGACTGACAGGCGAGCGCAACCTCGAGCCCGCCGCCAAGACAGAAGCCATGGATGACCGCAACCGTCGGCAGCTTCAGCGCTTCCAGATGATCCACCACCGCATGCGCCGCGCGGATGCGCGTTTCGACCGCCTCCGGATCTGTAGCGCCGCGGAATTCGTTGACGTCGGCGCCGGCGATGAAACCGGATGGCTTTGCCGAGCGGATCACGAGGCCGGCCGGGCGCTCGGTCTCGATCGCGGCAAGCGCGGCGTCGAACTCCTCCATCACGTCGGAGGACAGCGTATTGGCGCTGGCGCCGGCGCGATCGAACAGCAGCCAGGCGACACCATCGGCGTCACGCGTCAGCTTGAAATTCTTGTAGGGACCGTCGGTTGCGGGCTGCGGCCCGAGCGAGAGGACGCGGTCGCCGAGCGCGGTCATGATCTTGGAATCCATGGTCACACCGCCTCGATCAGCATGGCACCGCCAAGCCCACCGCCGATACACTCGGTGGCAATTCCGCGCCGGGTCCCGAGCCGCTTCATCGCATTGACGAGATGCAGCACGATGCGGTTGCCGGAGGTGCCGACGGGATG
>JAEWHT010000397.1 GCA_023387695.1 Pseudomonadota bacterium
AAATTCATGATCATCAACCCGTGCAGTCCGTCGTTCGAAAATTCAGTCCAAGCTTGAAATCGGCAAGTGCGCGCTCCGCAAAACAGCGCGCTCAGTTCTCAAATTGCGCATGCATCCTAGGAAAAATAAGTGCGCGTTTCAACCTGCAAGGTGACGACATGCCCACAAGTAAGGTTGATCGGTTAGGTTAAAGACGAGCTGTCGTTGCGGCCGATTGGGTGACTGATATCACACTGGTCCCGGCACGCGACGACGCCCAATAAGCGGGCTCACATGAGATCACATTCGTCGCGGCGTTTCGTTTCGCGCGAGTTTGTCCGTCATGGCTTTCGATCTCACCACGAAAACACCCCGGCCACGGTCCAACTGGACCGAGATCTGGCATCTCTGGACGGTGATCGTGCCGCGCCGCTCGATCAACGGGCAGCTCGTTTACGGCAAGGTCTGGCGCCGTCACGACGGGCGCGACTGGATCTACAAGAAATTCACCGAGTATGACGGCGAAGCGGCGGCCTGAGCCGAAGGCGCTTCGCCGAGCCGGCGTGTCTCTTACCCCGCCGCTCCAGAGGTCTGTACGCGCGGCAGCGGCAATCTGAAGTGACGCTTCGCGTGAGCGATGATCTCATTATCGGAGGGATGATCGGCTGCTTCCACCGCGGCAATCCGCTTGGCGAGATCGGGCGCGTGAGCGCGAATGTGGCTTGCGAGTTCTGTCTTCGCACTCGCTGGCCCCATGATCAGGATCTCGCCGGCATCGGCGAGGGCCTTGGTCACCTCGGCATAGAACGTCTTGTCGGGGGCGGCGTGGCCGCTGCCGATCGCATTGGCCTTGTGATGAAGATGCCGCGTCGCCAGCTGCGGATGCAGCGTGACTTCGTCGGAGCCGCTCAGGCCGACATGGAAGATTCGGGCCTGCGAATGATCGATCCAGACCACGGCGTGAAAATGAGAGGGCATGTGCTTGGGCCTTGTCCGAGGGAGATGCCACCGACATCAGTGCGGTGGCGCGTGTCCCGGTGACAATAGGCCGTTCGGCGTCGATGCTGGTTGACGCAGGTCAATCGGATCCAGGTCAATACGATCCAGGTCAAGCCGATCATGGCAGAGGAAGTCGAGCGCCCGCCGGAATGAGCGGGCGTTCGAAGGCTCAGGCAGCCTTTGCGGCCGGGGCCGGCGCAGGCTTTGCCGGCGGGGGCTTGAGCGGCTTGTCCTGCCGCTTCGACCAGGAAATGTAGTAGGCGACCGTCGTCATGATCGCGATGCCGGCGATGGAGACGAACAGCTGCGCGAACAGCGAGCCCGAGCTCATCGACAGCTCGAAATGGCCGACGAAGGACAGGAATACGCCGACGCAGAACACGGCGAGCGATTGTTGGCCGCACACGATCACCGGATCGAAGATCTTCCACTCCAAGCCCGGCCAGTCCTTCGGCAGGAAGCGGATCACCAGGATCACGATCACCACGAAATGGATGAAGCGATAGGGCGCGAGATTGGTCTTGTCGTTGGGGTTGAAGGCCGAGAACAGCCATTCCGGCATCATGCCGCCAAGGGCCGGGAAGCGACCTGCCATGGTCATCACCAGCGCGAACGCCAGATAGCCGAAGCACACCCACAACGTGATCGGCGCGTTGATCAGCTTGCCCGAGCGCTTTGCGCCGCCCATCGCACACCAGGCGCCGAACACGAACAGCACCTGCCAGCAATACGGGTTGAAGTACCACTGGCCGCCCGGATAGGCGGTCAGGTTCAGGCCGAAATGACGCGCGCTCAGCCACAGGACGATGGACAGCACCATCGTCAGGTCCGGCTTGCGCAGCATGAACCACAGCACCGGCGGAAACAGGCCCATCAGCACGATGTAGAGCGGCAGCACGTCGAGATTGAGCGGCTTGAAGCGCAGGAACAGACCCTGGCGTAGCGTCTCGGTGGCGTTGTCGACGAGGCCGGCGACATTGAACTCGTTGATCATCTCGGAATCGCCGAAGCGCAGCGCGAGGTAGCTGATCGAGGCGATGTAGATCACGAACAGGATGATGTGGGCGACATAGAGCTGCCAGACCCGCTTGGTGAGGCGGGTGGCGCCGACGACGAAGCCGCGCTCCAGCATCATCCGGGCGTAGACGAACGTCGCCGTGTAGCCGGAGATGAAGACGAACAGGTCGGCGGCGTCGGAGAAACCGTAATTGCGCGTCGTGATCCAGTTCACGACATTGTCGGGGATATGGTCGAGGAAGATCGCCCAGTTGGCGATGCCGCGAAACAGATCGAGCCTGAGGTCACGGCCCTTTTCGGGGAGCGTGGCGTTGATGTTCAGGAAGGCCATGCGACGGAAGCTCTCGGAAGGAACAGATACACTGAGGTTGGCGAGGCCGATGTTGGCAAGGTTTGACCGCCGGGCGGGATTCCCCGGCGGAATGTGGGTACGCAATTGTCACAGTGCAGCATAATGACTATACCCGTCGGTGAGGACCCGGGAGGGCCGGAATCACCGATCAGTTCCCGAAAGGTGTCTCTATACTATGCCCGCGGTTTCCACCAATCGCTACCGTGGCGCATCAAAATCGAACGAAAGACGAAGAGGCCGGACCGCCAATGACCGCACGCATTTTCAAGCCCGCCAAGAACGCGATGCAATCCGGCCGGTCCAAGACCAAGGAATGGCAGCTCGACTACGAGCCGGAGCAGCCGCGTTCGGTCGAGCCGCTGATGGGCTGGACCTCGTCCGGCGACATGAAGCAGCAGATCACGCTGCGCTTCCACACCAAGGACGAGGCCATCGCCTATTGCGAGCGCAAGGGCATCGCCTACCAGGTGATCGAGCCCCAGGAATCCCTGCATCGCCAGGTCGCCTACGCCGACAATTTCGCCTTCCGCCGCGGCGAGCCCTGGACGCACTAAGAGGGGCGGCCTGAGGCTCCGGACTTTCGTCATGCCCGGGCTTGTCCCGGGCATCCACGTCTTTGGGCCCACGTGAAAGAACGTGGATGGCCGGGACAAGCCCGGCCATCACGGCGAAGAGGCGTTCCGCTTGTAAGCGCCGGCGTAGGGCCCTTGGCACCACTTTCGCCCCGTGCTTCGCTATCTCGCATGACAGGACCATGACGGGGTAGGGGATGGCCGGGCGTAATCAGCTCGACGGCGTCGATCTGAAGATTCTCTCCGAACTGCAGCAGGACGGGCGCGTGCGCAACAACGAGCTGGCGCTGCGGGTTGGCGTCTCTGCGCCGAATTGCCTGCGGCGGCTCAAGTCGCTGTTCAGCCGCGGCGTGATCCGCGCGGTGCGAGCCGTCATCGACGAGCGGCTGCTCGGTTATGAAGTGGTATCGTTCGTCTCGATCCAGCTCGGCAGCCAGGCCCAGCCGGTGCTTGAAGCGTTCGAGGGCTCGATCTCAGCGATCCCGCGCATCCAGCAATGCTGGCGCATTTCCGGCGACACCGACTATCTCCTCAAATGCGTCGCGCCGAGCGTTGAAAGCATGCGCCAGCAGCTCCTGCATTTCGCCGCCATGCCGAACGTGAAGAATGTCCGCAGCTTTCCCGTGCTGGGCGTTGCTAAGGATGTGCCGCTTCCAGTGCAGGAGATCGCCGTCGCGTGAGATCTACCATGCGTAGCGCACCATTCCCTTGCCGGCGTAGCTTGCGGTGACTTGCGAGAACTCACCTTCGAATGTGGCCTGTGCCGACCAGCCGTTGCGCCATGTCATTTCGGCAGACGCCGTGGTCAGCGCGGACTCGCTTGCCTGCGTGGCGCCATTGACGACGAAGGAGGCGCCCGGCAGCGCCTGGAAGGTCGCGGCGATGTTGCGGTTCGGATTGAAATCATGCGCCCAGGCCAGCCGTCCCCGCAGCGTCAGCAGGCCGGTCATGAGTGCAAAAGAGCGATCGGCGCGGATGCCGAACTCTGTGCGGACGTCGGTCGCAGTCTGCGCGCCATAGGCAAGTGCGAATGCGTTGCCGCCGAACACGGTGCTCTCCGCGTAAGCGGGCAGCCAGAAGCTGGTGAACTGGCCGGCCGCGTAGGGCGTGAGACCCGCCCATTTGGTCGCAACGCGATAGCCGCCTTCGACCCGCCCCGACAATGCATTGGCGTTGAACTCGGCGTGCAGCTTGGTGGTCATCGCCATCCGGTCGGTGGTGACGTCCTGCCAGCCATAGGCGAGGGCGCCGGCGACGTACGCCGCGCCAGCGCTGTGCCTGACGAAGGCGCCGACCTGGAATAGGTCGGAGCGGCCGGTGCCGGAATTGGCGACCGAGAAATTGGTGCCGCCGCCGGAGAGCGCAAAACCGGCAATTGTTCGCGGCGACAGCAGATAGTCGGCGCCCGCAGCCATGCCGAAGATCCGGCTGGTGGCGGCATTGGACCCCGCGGTGGCGTTGCCGTCGGTAGTCTGAGAGCCGCCAAAGCCAGAGGCCCAGACGCTCCAGTGCGGGTCATAGGCCTGGCGCAGCGGCGCCTTGTTGAAGACAGCGGCGTAAGCGGCGCGCTCGCGTTCGGAACGGGTCGCGCGGGATGAAGCATAGGCGCTGGCGCGTTCGTCTTCCGCATAGGCGCTCGCGGTGGGGGGCGTCGGCGTCGTCCCGCGGTCGCTGATGAAGGGATCGAGCAGCGTCGTGATGAACTGACTCATCGCCTGGAACGTGGTCTGCTGCGATCCCGTCGCGGCCTCACCCGCGATCTGCGACAGCGCGGCCGGCGAGAGGCCGACATAGCTGACGGGAATGGCGCCGTTGGCGTTGAAGAACTGGCTGAGCGCATTGCCGACACTCTGCTGGTTGGCATTGAGATTGCCCAGCGCGTTGTAGTTCAGCGTCAGCGACAAGAAGGCGTTGTTGGCATCGTATGTTGCGGTGCCCTGCAGGCCCGCGGGCAGGTTGTTGATGCCGGCGAATGTGCCGGTGATGCCGCTGGTGGCGTTGAGGATCAGAAGGGACTGCTTGACGAGAGTGGTGCCGACCAACGCCACGGCAAGATTGCCGTTCAGTGTGGCCGGTCCATTGACATTGACGCGATCCGCCACGCCGTTGTTGATCTCGACGAGATAGGCGCCGGCCGTCGCGATGACGAGGCTTCCCTGCACCGTCAGCGCGCTGCCGGGATGGGCCGGGGCCAGCAGGCCGCCGGCGTTGATGTTGACGCTGCCGACCGTCCCCGATCCGGAGAGGGTGCCGCCGGCATTGACCGTGACGTTTGAGGTGATCAGGCCCATGACGCTGAGCACGCCGGCATTGACGATGGTTGGTCCGCTATAATTGCTGATGCCGGTCAGGATGGTGGTGCCCGTGCCTCCCTGGACCACCTGGCCGGGCCCGGTGATGCTGCCCGGATAGGTGAAAATATCCGAGCGATTGAAGCCAAGCGTCTTGCTGGTCGAGACGTCACAACTGGGATCGCCGGCGTTGGAGCAGAACGTGATGTTGCCGAGCACGCTGCCGCTCGCGCCGCCATTGCCGAGCACCAGCGCGCCGCCATTGATGGTGGTGCCGCCGGTGTAGCTCGCATCTCCGGCAATCGTCAGCGTGCCCGCGCCGTATTTGATCAGCGGACGTGACCCGACGGTGCCGTCGGTGAGGTAGGACGCATCGGGCGCGGAGTTGTTGTCAGCCAGACCGAACTGGAGCACGGTCGCTTGCGGGAAATAGCTCGTGACGTCGTAGAGCACATAGGCGCCGCGGCCGATCGAAGACACTGCCAGCACGTCGACGGTTGGATTGTAGACCATCTGGTAGACGAGCGTGTTGGGAAGGCCTTGGCCGAAGGCGCGCCAGTTCGACAATAGGCCCGATGTATCGCTGTCGGCGACCGTGATCGGGCTTTGCGTGCTCGAGATGACGCAGCCGTTCGCAGCCGAGGTGCAGGACAGCGGTGTGTTCATGCCGCCGACCAGCAGTGCGTTGACGCCGTTGTTCGAGATGAACTCGACCGAGGTCGGCCTGATGAATCCTTGCGGCAAATTGCTGGTTAGCGTTGCGAAAGTCGCAGCACCGCCGGCGTTACGCGTGTAATAGAGGTCGGTCGCATCGGCCACGAAGATGCGCGACTGGATGCGGGTGTCGAACACGATGCCGGTCGGTGTCGCGCCAGCGTAGTTGGATAGCTGCGTCAACGAATTGGCGGCATTGGTGGTGCTGAACCAGACCTCGCCGCCGGAGTTGCCGGAAGCGCCGACGGCGATGGCACGGAGATCGTTGACGGTACCATAGGTGACGACGCTCGGGCCGCCAGTCGTTCCAAGATCGGTCAACGTCAAATCGATCGATGTTGCGCTGACTCCGTTGGCGCCCGTCAGCGGATCCTGCGTGGTGTAGACGTCTGTGGCCCCAGTGATCGCAATCAGCCGGGGATCGATCCGGTTGAGCACGAATTGTGCGGAGAACGTGTTGTTGGCGTTGACGACGTCTGCACAAAACTGGCCGCCGTTGCAGGTGACTGGAATGCCGCCGGGATTGCCGTAGGGATCGGGTAGGGGGCTCAACATCTGGCCCTGCTTGTTGATGATCATCCGGCTGACATATTGGAGGTTGTCGATCGCAGAATAGACTGCGGTTTGCCCGCTCAATGTTCGGTCATTGAATGCGATATTGGTGCCGTCGCCGAAATTGATAGCGGTGAATGTCGTGCTGTTCGGCGCCGATTGCAGCGAGACGCCGTTGTCCTGCGCGGCGATGCCGAGCCGCTTGCTATTGGCATCATAGGCGACCTGATAGCCTTCAAATGCGCTCAGGTTGCCGTTGAGCCCCTGCCACGTGCCGCTGCCCTGCGGATTGGACAGCTTGTAAATGCCGCCATCGCTGGTGAGGATCATGTTGCCGGCGGCGTCGAATGTGATCGACCGCGAGTCGGCATGCACGGTATTGGCGTCGAGGTAGTGGTTGGCGTTGGTGCCCTCATACGTCAGGCTGGTCGCCGTCGAACTGTTGCTGCCCGGATTGTAGTTGAGGCGGTAGACCTCGATCGAACAGAACGATGTCGGATTGGCGCCACCGCAGGTCTGGTAGGCGTCGCCTGAGAGATAGACGATGTTCTTGTTGGTCGGATCGATCGCCAGGTGCAGATTCACGGGCGTCTGTCCGCCTGCGACCACGTTCGGCGCAGCGGTGAGCTGATTCCAGCTCCCGCCCTGGTTCGACGACAGGTAGACCGCCGCGAGCGTCGAGTTGGTGAGGTCGCTGAGCGCAATTGCAAGCGAGCCGTTGGGTCCGGCAGCGAGCGAGATCATGGTTGCGTTGGTGGTATTGATCAGGCCGTTTGCGTTGCTGGTCGTGAACACCGGCGTCCAGCTCGCGCCCGTGTTGTGGCTGACGTAGACCGCTGTCGCGTTCTTGTTGGCGCCGTTCTTGACCGCCGCATAGAAGGTGGTGGGATCATTGGGATCGGCCACCAGCGAGGTCACGGCCCCGGTTGGCAGTCCGCTGCCGGCGGCGCCGGACATGTCGGTAAAAGTGGCGCCACCATCGGTGCTACGGAACAAACCGTAGCCGGCCGTGGCGCTGCGCGCTGCCTGGGTCTCGAATGTCGCGGCGAGAATCGTGCTACCGCGCGCCATCGCGCTGACCACGCTCTCGCCGGCAAAGGCGCTGTTCTGCCCGAGCGCACTCCAGCTCGTGCCGCCGTTGGTGGAGTAAAGCAGCCCCGTCGTCGGGCCGCCGCGGCCGCCATTAAGGTTGAACTGGCTGTACTCGCCATTGTCGGTGACGCCAACGCCAGCGATGATGGTCTTGCCGGTGGTGTCGGTGGGATCGAGGCTGAGCGAGCCGATCGACAGCGAAGCTTGGTTGTCGGTCAGTGGCTTCCATGTGGTTCCGCCGTTCGACGTGATCCAGATGCCGCCATTCGGCGTGCCGGCGAAGTAGGTGTTCGCACCAAGCGCGAAGTCGGGGAGAATGGTCTGGACCGCGCCGGCCTCGGATCCGTTCGGCGTGTTGTCGGCTGACTGGACCGCATAGCTCGGTCCGACGCGCGGGCTTGGGCCCTGTGAATTGAAGGTCTGGTTGACCTGCGTTTGCGCAGCGACAGGATGTGCAGATACGAAAATGCCGGTCGATAGCACCGCGCCCAGGAGCCAGCTGCAACAGCGCTTGACGCGCGCGTCAACGCTCGCCACCTCGCGGAGGCGGTACGCCACAAACTGCATGATACGCCCCCGACCTTAAAATGCGGTCGTTTCAGCACGCCGGCCTCAAAAATCCTCGGGAATGCTGCTTGGCTCGACGCTAGCTGTGGTGGGAGGAACCGGCAATACAACCTGTGGCAGGATGACGCAGTTTGCGACCCAATGTGTCTTGTTCGACACAGAAGCAATCATCAGACGCTCAACGATATCGGCCGCGAAATTCGCGCGGGCTGGCGCCGGTCCAGGTGCGGAAGGCGCGGGAGAAGCTCTTTTCGTTGCGGAAGCCTGCGATCTCCGCGATCCGCTTGATCGGGGTGCGACCGCGCATCAGCTCCTGCTTGGCGAGTTCGAGCTTTGCTTCCTCCTTGAGATCGCGCAGCGACGTCGCTTCCTCGCGCAGCCGGCGGTGCATGGTGCGGGTGGAGAGCGCGAGCTCGCTTGCGACATCCTCCGCGCCGAGAATGCGTCCGCGGGTATCGCGGAGCACGCGGCGGACGCGCTCCACCAGCAAGCGATCCCTGCGATAGGGCAGCACGGTCAGGCGCAGCGCGCCCTTGAGCATGTTGTCGAGATCGGCGGCGCTGCGCGTCAGCGGCAGCGAAAGGTAATGCTTGTCGAAGGTGATGCGGGCACCGTTCGCATCGAAGCGGACGTGCTTGCAGAAGATCGTCGGATAGACCGAGACGTGGCCAGGCTCTGCGAAAGGGAATTCCGCCGCGCGGAGCGCGATCGCGGAATCCACCGCCCAGCAAGAGAAGCCAAGGACATAGCGGAGCAGGGTGACGAGGCAGAACTCGCGCAAGGGTCCGAGATTGCGCTGCTCGCGAATGGAGATGGTGGCGGTCTCGCCGCTGACCGCGAGCTCGAACAGCACGTCCTCGGTCAACAGGCGATGATGC
The DNA here is from genome assembly GCA_023387695.1 of Pseudomonadota bacterium. GTDB lineage: Bacteria > Pseudomonadota > Alphaproteobacteria > Rhizobiales > Xanthobacteraceae > Bradyrhizobium. The sequence continues at coordinate 9,014 of JAEWHT010000397.1, forward strand.
CGGCACCAGCGCTTCAGCGCGACCTCGAGATTGGGCGCGGTGATGGACGCCCGACACAGCATGCCGTACGTGCCCCATGGCAGCTTTCGGGAGAACCAGCCGAGCGCCTCGTCGTCGAGCTCGCGCATGGCATGGCCCGCCAGTGCCTCGAACTGGGCCGCGGTCACCCGGCCATCGATTGATCCGACGAGATCGGACAGGACCTGACCCTTAGCCAGAGCCTCGGCCGGATCCCGCCCATAGCGGGCATAGGCCGCGACCACACCGCGGACGAAGGCGGCGGGGGTCATGGCGCGGCGGGGCGTGGCGGTTGCGGCCTGGAAAGGCATTGGATGTCCTTTGGAAAATCCTCGCCAAACTTGGCGGAAAATGCAACCTTTTCGACCGCCAGAACGCCCGGGCGGGGGTACCTTCAGGCCCGACAAAAAGACGGAGGAATCGCCTTGAACATCCCGAGCATCGACTTCGATCTGGGCGAAGACATCAGCATGCTGCGCGATACGCTGCGTGCCTTCGTGGAGGCGGAGATCGCCCCGCGCGCCGCGGAGATCGAGAAGGCCAATCTGTTCCCCGCCGACCTCTGGAAGCGCCTCGGCGACCTCGGCCTGCTTGGCATGACCGCGCCCGAGCAATATGGCGGCTCCAACATGGGCTATCTCGCCCATATCGTCGCCATGGAAGAGATTTCACGCGGCTCAGCCGCCGTTGGCCTGTCCTATGGGGCGCATTCAAACCTCTGCGTCAACCAGATCCGCCGCAACGGCAATGACGCACAGCGCCAGCGCTATCTGCCGAAGCTAATCTCCGGCGAGTTCGTTGGCGCGCTCGCAATGTCCGAGCCAGGAGCCGGCTCCGACGTCGTCTCGATGAAGCTGCGCGCCGACAAGCGCGGTGACCGTTACGTGCTCAACGGCTCGAAGATGTGGATCACCAATGGCGGCGATGCCGATGTGCTTGTCGTCTACGCCAAGACCGATCCCGAGGCCGGCCCGCGCGGCATGACGGCGTTCCTCATCGAGAAGGGGTTCAAGGGTTTCACCCACGGCCAGCATCTCGACAAGCTCGGTATGCGTGGCTCCAACACCTATCCGCTGTTCTTCGACGAATGCGAGGTGCCGGCGGAGAACGTGCTGGGTCAGGTGGGCGAGGGCGTCAAGGTGCTGATGTCCGGCCTCGACTATGAGCGCGCGGTACTGTCAGGCGGCCCGCTCGGCATCATGGCGGCCTGCATGGACGCGGTGGTGCCCTACATGCATGAGCGCAAGCAGTTCGGCCAGCCGATCGGCGATTTCCAGCTGATGCAGGGCAAGCTCGCCGACATGTATTCGACCTGGCAGGCGACGCGCGCCTACGTGTATGCCGTCGGCAAGGCCTGCGACCGCGCCAACCACGCGCGTACGCTGCGCAAGGACGCCGCGGCCGCGATCCTCTATTCCGCGGAGAAGGCGACGTGGATGGCGGGCGAGGCGATCCAGGCGCTGGGCGGTGTCGGCTACACATCCGAATTTCCGGTCGGCCGCCTCTGGCGCGACGCCAAGCTCTACGAGATCGGCGCAGGCACATCGGAGGTTCGCCGCATGCTGATCGGCCGCGAGCTGATGTCGGAAACCGCCTAAACCCTCAACCACGTCATCAGAAACGCGGGACCCCCATGCCGCTCCAATCCAGCATCGATCCATCCTCCCAGGATTTCGCGCGCAATTCCGACTCCATGCGCGCGCTCGTCGCCGATCTGCGCGAGAAGCTCGCCCAAGTCGCCGGTGGCGGCGGCGAGGCCTCGCGCAATCGCCACACCTCGCGCGGCAAGATGCTGGCACGCGAACGCGTCGATCTCCTCGTTGATCCCGGGACGTCGTTCCTGGAGCTGTCGCCGCTTGCGGCCCACGGCCTCTACGGTGGCGACGTGCATTCGGCGAGCGTGGTCACCGGCGTCGGGCGCATCTCGGGCCGCGAGTGCGTGATCGTCGCCAACGATGCCACCATCAAGGGCGGCACTTACTATCCGATGACCGTGAAGAAGCATCTGCGGGCGCAGGATATCGCGCGGCAGAACAATCTTCCCTGCGTCTACATGGTCGATTCCGGCGGCGCCTTCCTGCCGCTGCAGGACGAGATCTTTCCGGACGAGCGGCATTTCGGCCGCATTTTCTTCAACCAGGCGCAGATGTCGTCGCAGGGCATTCCGCAGATCGCCATCGTCATGGGCTCCTGCACCGCCGGCGGCGCCTATGTGCCGGCGATGTCGGACGAGAGCATCATCGTGCGCAATCAGGGCACCATCTTCCTCGGCGGCCCGCCGCTGGTGAAGGCGGCGACCGGCGAAGTCGTCAGCGCGGAGGAACTCGGCGGCGCCGACGTCCATTCGCGGCAATCCGGCGTGACCGATCACTACGCCCAGAATGACGCCCACGCGATCGGCATTGCCCGGCGCATCGTCGGCACGCTGAAGCCGTCGGTACGGCCTAACCTCAACATGCATCCGCCGCGCGATCCGTTGTTTGCGGCGGAAGAGATCTATGGCGTGGTGCCCGTCGATGGCCGCAAGCCGTTCGACGTGCGCGACATCATTGCGCGCGTCGTCGATGGCTCGGAGTTCGACGAATTCAAGAAACTCTACGGAACGACGCTGGTCTGCGGCTTCGCCCACATCTGGGGCTATCCGGTCGGCATCATCGCCAACAACGGCATTCTCTTCAGCGAGAGCTCGCTCAAGGGCGCGCATTTCATCGAGCTGTGCTGCCAGCGCGGAATCCCACTGGTGTTCCTGCAGAACATCACCGGCTTCATGGTCGGCAAGAAATACGAGGCCGGCGGCATCGCGCGCGATGGCGCCAAACTGGTGACGGCCGTGGCGACCGCCTCGGTGCCGAAATTCACCGTGGTGATCGGCGGCTCCTACGGCGCCGGCAATTACGGCATGTGCGGCCGCGCCTATTCGCCGCGCTTCCTCTGGATGTGGCCGAACGCGCGCATCTCGGTAATGGGTGGCGAGCAGGCCTCGATGGTGCTGAGCCAGGTCCGCCGTGACAATATCGAAGCCAAGGGCGATAGCTGGTCGAAGGACGAGGAAGACAAGTTCCGCAAGCCGATCCGCGACCAGTATGAGAGCCAGGGGCATCCGTATTACGCGACCGCGCGGCTGTGGGACGACGGCGTGATCGACCCTGCCGATACGCGCCTCGTGCTCGGTCTCGGCCTCTCGGCGGCGTCGAATGCGCCGATCGAGCCGACGAAGTTCGGCCTGTTCAGGATGTGATGCGATGGACCGCTCAAAACTCTACCGCCGTTTTCGCACCCTCCTGATCGCCAACCGCGGCGAGATCGCCTGCCGCGTCATCCGCACTGCGCGTGCCATGGGCCTGCGCACGGTCGCGGTTTATTCCGAGGCCGATCGCGACGCGATGCACGTCGCACTCGCGGACGAAGCCGTGCTGCTCGGGCCCGCGCGCGCCCGCGACAGCTATCTCAATGTCGAGCGGCTGATCGAGGCCGCGAAGAAGACCGGCGCTGAGGCCGTGCATCCCGGTTACGGTTTCCTGTCGGAGAATGCCGAGTTCGCGCAGGCGTGTCTTGATGCCGGGCTCGTTTTCGTTGGTCCGACGGCCGAGATGATGACGGCGATGGGCTCGAAGTCCGGCTCCAAGGCGCTGATGGAGAAAGCGGGCGTGCCGCTGGTGCCCGGCTATCACGGCGAGGCCCAGGACGACGCAACGCTGTCCAAAGCCGCGGACAAGATCGGCTTTCCAATCCTGGTGAAGGCGTCCGCCGGCGGCGGTGGCCGCGGCATGCGCATCGTACGCTCGGCGGCCGAGCTTGCGCCCGCGATCGTCAGCGCCAAGCGCGAGGCCAAGGCTGCGTTCGGCGACGACCGCATGCTGATTGAAAAGTATGTCGATAATCCCCGGCATATCGAAGTGCAGATCATCGGCGACAGCCACGGCAATCTGCTGTCGCTGTTCGAGCGCGAATGCACGCTGCAGCGCCGCCACCAAAAGGTGATCGAGGAGGCGCCGTCGCCGACGCTCAATGCCGCTCAGCGCGAGACCGTCTGCGCCGCTGCCCGCAAAGCGGCGGGCGCGGTGAATTATGTCGGCGCAGGGACCATCGAGTTCGTCTCCGATGGCAAGGATGTGTTTTTCATCGAGATGAACACACGCCTCCAGGTCGAGCATCCCGTGACCGAGCTGATCACGGGGATCGACCTCGTCGAGTGGCAGCTGCGCGTCGCCTTCGGTGAGGCGCTGCCGCTTAGGCAGGACGAGATCAAGCTCAACGGCCATGCCGTCGAGGCGCGCGTCTACGCGGAAAACCCGACCAAGAACTTCATGCCGTCAGTCGGCAAGATCTCGACCTGGCGGCTGCCGGCCGAGACCGGGGGCTTGCGCATCGACGCCGGCTATCGCGAGAGCGATACGGTCTCGCCCTATTACGACGCCATGCTCGCCAAGATGATCGCATGGGCGCCGACGCGGGACGTTGCGATCGATCGGTTAAACCGCGGGCTGGAGGACTCCGATGTCCGCGGCATCGTCACCAACATCCCGTTCCTGTCGGAGCTGATCACGCATCCGAAGGTGCGGGCCAATGCGATCGATACCGGCTTCATCGAGCGCGAGCTGGCGGTGCTGACCTCGGCGGCGTCCGCTCCCGGCGAGCTAGAGCTGTGTGCCGCGGTGGCGGCGATCGTCAACGACGAGCGGCAGGCAGCGCAAGGTGAAGCTAATTCGCCATGGCAGACCTTTGGCTGGCAGCCGGTCGGCCGCCGCCAGCGCAATTTCGCCTTCCGCGTCGGCCATGGGCCCGAGCAGAAGGTTATTCTGAACTATGGCAGCGGGCCATCGACGCTCGTGATCGGCGAACGCGAGTTGGCGTTCGCGATTGCGCCGAAGGACGGCGGCTTCGACCTGACGCTGGATGGCGTCAAATCATCGGTCGCTGCCGTGATCAGCGGTCACGAGCTCTATTTGCGCACGCGCAATGGCCGCTTCGACCTGCACTTGGTCGATCCGTTCGGCGGCGAGACCGAGGAGCAGACCGGCGCGGACAAGATCGCGGCGCCCCTGCCGGGTACCGTCGTCGCCGTGCTGGCCGAGGAGGGCGCCAAGCTCGAGAAGGGCGCGCCGATCCTGACGCTGGAAGTGATGAAGATGGAGCAGACGCTGCGGGCACCCTATGCCGGCGTGTTGAAATCCATCAAGTGCAAGGTCGGCGACATCGTTCAGGAAGGCATAGAGCTCGCCGTGGTCGAGCCGTCCGAAGAATGACCTGGGGAGAGTGACATGAGCGATCCCGTCCGCATCATCGAGATGGGGCCGCGCGACGGCCTCCAGAACGAGAAGACGCCGGTGAGCGTCGAGGCCCGCATCGCCTTCATCGAGGCGCTGGTTGCGGCAGGTCTCACGACGGTCGAGGTCGGCGCCTTCGTTTCGCCGAAGGCGATCCCGCAGATGGCAAGCTCGGATGCCGTGCTGCGCGGGGTGAGCCACGTCAAGGGCGCCGAATTCCACGTGCTGGTGCCGAACGAGAAGGGCTACGACGCCGCGCGTGCGGCTGGCGCGAAAGTGGTCTCCGTGTTCGCTGCAGCCTCCGAGGGCTTTTCCCGCGCCAACATCAATTGCACGGTCGCGGAGTCCATCGAGCGGTTCAAGCCGGTGCTGGCTCGCGCCAAGGCCGATGGCGTGCCGGTGCGTGGCTATATCTCTTGCGTGCTCGGCTGTCCTTTCGACGGCGAGATCAAGCCGAAGGCAGTCGCCGATCTCGCCAGTACGCTGTGGGATCTCGGCTGCTACGAGATCTCGCTTGGCGACACCATCGGCGTCGGCACGCCCGCCAAGGCCAAGGAGATGCTGCGCGCGGTCGCCGCCAACATTCCGGCGGCAAAGCTCGCGATGCATTTCCACGACACGTATGGCCAGGCGCTTGCCAATCTCTATGCCGGGCTGGAGGAGGGCGTCCGCGTGATCGATGCCGCCGCAGGCGGGCTCGGCGGCTGCCCGTATGCGCCGGGTGCGACAGGCAATGTTGCGACCGAGGATGTCGTCTATATGCTCGAAGGCATGGGCGAGAGAACCGGCGTGGACATGGAGAAGCTGCTGGCGGCGACGAACGCGATGAGCGTCGTGCTGGGCAAGCCGCCGGTGAGCCGCGTGGCAACGGCGCTGAATGCGAAGAAGAAGCGGGCCAGTTTGTAGAGCTTCTTCGTAGAGGGTGGATTAGCCGAAGGCGTATCCCACCCTACGTACCTTCAATGCCTCTACCTGCTCCCGTCCAGCCCCATCACCAGATCCGGCAACCAGGTCGAGATCTCCGGCACCAGACACAGCAACAGCACCGCGCCCATCATCAGGAGCACGAAAGGCAGCGTGCCCCAGATCACTTCGCTCAAGGGAATATCGGGCGCGACGTTGCGGATGACGAAGATGTTGAGGCCGACGGGTGGATGGATCAGCCCCATCTCCATCACGATGGTCATGACCACGCCGAACCAGATGATGTCGAAATTCGCGGCGCGGAGCGGTGGCAGGATGATCGGCGCGGTCATCAAGATGATCGAGACCGGCGGCAGGAAGAAGCCGAGCACGACCACCATGACGAGGATCGCGAACAACAGGCCCCAGCGCGGCAGATGCATCGCGACGACGGATTCGGCTG
>JAEWHT010000398.1 GCA_023387695.1 Pseudomonadota bacterium
GAAGCCGAAGCCGGCGACATCGTCGCCATTGCCGGCCTGACCAAGGGCACCGTCGCCGACACCTTCTGCGATCCGACTGTGGAAGTGCCGCTGCCGGCACAGCCGATCGATCCGCCGACCGTGTCGATGTCATTCATCGTCAACAACTCCCCGCTCGCCGGCACTGAAGGCGACAAGGTGACGAGCCGCATGATCCGCGACCGTCTGCTGCGTGAAGCCGAGGGTAACGTTGCGCTCCGCGTCGTCGAAGCTGCCGACAAGGATGCGATGGAAGTGTCGGGCCGCGGCGAATTGCAGCTCGCGATCCTGATCGAGACCATGCGCCGCGAAGGCTTTGAGCTTTCGGTGTCGCGTCCGCGCGTCGTGTACCAGAAGGACGAAGCCACCGGCGCCACCATGGAGCCGATCGAGGAAGTCGTGATCGACGTCGACGAGGAGCATTCCGGCGTCGTCGTGCAGAAGATGAGCGAGCGCAAGTCCGAGCTGATCGAGATGAAGCCCTCGGGCGGCAACCGTCAGCGCCTGGTGTTCTACTCGCCGACCCGCGGCCTGATCGGCTATCAGGGCGAACTGCTGACCGACACCCGCGGCACTGCGATCATGAACCGCCTGTTCCATGGCTACGCCCCGTACAAGGGCGAGATCCAGGGCCGCCGCAACGGCGTCTTGATCTCCAACGACCAGGGCGAAGCGGTGGCTTATGCCATGTTCAAGCTGGAAGACCGCGGCCCGATGATGATCGAGCCCGGCTGGAAGGTCTACAAGGGCATGATCGTCGGCGAGCACACTCGCGACAACGATCTCGAGATCAACGTGCTCAAGGGCAAGCAGCTCACCAACATCCGCACGACGTCGAAGGACGAAGCCGTGCGCCTGACCCCGCCGATCCGCATGACCCTCGAAAAGGCGCTCGCCTATATCGAGGACGACGAGCTCGTCGAGGTCACGCCGAAATCGATCCGCCTGCGCAAGAAGCACCTCGATCCGAACGAGCGCAAGCGCGCGGAAAAGTCCAAGGAAGCGGTGGCGTAAGGCTACCGATTTCTCTCGTGCCCCGGACGCAGCGCAGCACGCAGTGATGCGCTGCTGAGCCGGGGCCCAGCACTTTCACCACCCGCACATCACCTTTGGTCCCGGCTCTGCGGAGCGGCGTTACACGCCGCACCGCGTCCGGGACACGAGAACGGCATATCTGCCCGGCTTCAGCACCCCCAGCGAACGTGCTAGAGCCCACCCATGTCTTTCCCCTCCTCCGTCGATGTCGCGATCATCGGGGCCGGTGCAGCCGGCCTCGGCGCGGCGCATGCGCTGCAGGGCTCCGGCCTCTCCGTGATCGTGCTGGAGGCGCGCAACCGGCTCGGCGGCCGCGCCTGGACCGTACAGGCCTCGCCTGAGGTCACCTTCGACGTCGGCTGCGGCTGGCTGCACTCCGCCGACAAGAACTCCTTCGTGCCGATCGCGCGAAAACTCGAATTCAAGCTCAACAAGGACCTGCCGCCCTGGCGCGAGCGCGCCTACGGCAATGCGTTTCCGCAAAGTGAGCGCGACGATTTCATGCGCGCGATGGAGGCGTTCTATCAGCGCCTGTGGCAGGCCGCGCAGAAGGGCAAGGACGAGCCCGCGAGCCTGAGCCTCGAGCCCGGTAATCGCTGGAACCCGATGATCGACGCGATCTCGACCTACATCAACGGCTGCGAACTCAAGGACATGTCGACGCTCGACTGGGACGCCTATGAGGACAGCGAGCTCAACTGGCGCGTCCGCCGCGGCTATGGCGCGCTGATCGCAGCTTATGGCGCCCCATGTCCCCTGGCCCTGAACTGCAACGTCACGCTGATCGATCATTCCGGCAAACGCGTCCGCCTCCAAACATCGCTGGGCACGCTCACCGCGGACAAGGTGATCATCACTGTGCCGACAAATCTGATCGCCGACGAAGCGATCCGTTTCTCGCCACCGCTGCCCGCCAAGGTCGATGCCGCAGGCGGCCTGCCGCTTGGCGTCGACGACAAGGTGACGCTGGCGCTCGACGATGCCGAGGCCTTCCCGAAGGAAGGAAATCTGCGCGGCGCCACCATGCGCACGGAGATGGGCACCTATCACCTCCGCCCGTTCGGCCAGCCCTGCATCGAAGGTTTCTTCGGCGGCAGCTTTGCCCGCCAGCTGGAAGCCGCCGGCGAAGGCGCCATCGCCGCGCACAGCATCGACGAGATCGCCAGCTTTCTCGGCAACGACATCCGCCACAAGCTGAAGCCGCTCTACGAATCGCGCTGGGGTCATGACCCCTTTGCGCGAGGCTCGTATTCACACGCGCTGCCGGGGCATGCGGGAGATCGTGCCGTGCTGGCGGCGCCGGTGGACGGACGGTTGTTCTTTGCGGGCGAAGCGACGTCGCCGAATTTCTTCACGACGGCGCATGGGGCAAGGGATAGCGGGGAGCGGGCAGCAAAAGAGGTGATGGTGGCTCTCGCCAAGTCCTAACCGCACACTCCGTCATTGCGAGCGCAGCGAAGCAATCCAGATTCTTTCCGCGGAGGCAGTCTGGATTGCTTCGTCGCTTCGCTCCTCGCAATGACGGGGAGATACTACTCGATCACCCTCGCCCGCAGATCCGCATCCGGCACAAAGCACGCATCGTATTTGCCAAAAATGCGATAGCGGTTACGTGCGATGAGGCTGTAGACGGGGTCGCGCAGCGGCTTCGGTACAGCGAACAGCATCCGCACCCAGCTCCAGCCGGGAAGCTGCGTCAGCACGGTCAGCGCCGCGTCGGACTTCATGAATACCTCACCACCATGCACGACCGCATTCGTGTCGGGATCATCCGGATCGATGCCGAAGGTGCGAGCCAGCCGCGCTCCATAGTCCGATTGGATCGGCGTGAAGCGAAATTGCTTCGCCGTATCGCGTTGAGCAACAAATCTCACCCAGCGCGAGCAGAAGATGCAGACGCCGTCGTACAGGATCACGTCGTCATCCGGCCATTTGGGCATCAGCGATTATCCAACATCAACAGCGCCACCAGCATTAACACAATCGCTGGTCCCGTCTTCACCAGCGCCCCGAGCGGCTCGATCCAGAGATCGGGCGTCAGGATCGCTGCGCCGAACATATAGCCGAGTGAGGCAAAGATGCCTGCAACTAGACCAACCGCCGCCGTGCGCCGGAACGCGATCAGCACGCCGATGCTCATGTCCATCAGGCTGGTGGCGATGGTGATGGGATCGACAAGGGCGGGCGGAAAGTTATGCGCACTCAGGATACCTGCCGCGGCGCGGTAGGACACGAACAGCGCGATGAAGCCGGAGACGAGCCAGAACGCGACCAGGCTCGCAAAAATCAAGGCCTTGATCAGGAACAGCCGCGCGAACCATTTGTCCTGGATGGTGGCGGGATGGTGCCCGATCGCTTCCGCCAGCGTTTTCGGCACAATGCCGGTGGCGGCAATCCACGCGGTGGGATCGCCGATGACGCCGCGGCGCAACTCGGCGATCGCCGTGGAGCGCATCGGCGGCATCCAGCCGAGATAGTTGGCGAGATCGCCGATCTTCGCGCCGAGATCGAGCATGAGCGCCGGCATCGCGATGCGCGGCCAGCCGGCTGTGCCGAATGCGTGACGGAACTGCTTGATCACGCCGGCCATCGTGATCGGCTCGGACTGCATCAAATCCCAGCTGACAGCTTTCACGGATACATCGTCGATATCGCGGGCGGCGAGCCAGGCGATGGTGGCCGAAATATCCTCAACCGCGACGGACTGGAAAGGCGTTGCCATCTCCTTCGCCGGAAGATCGAGCGGGAAGGCGGCGAGCGCGCGCAGCATGGCGCTGCCGCCATAGGCTGACGGCGCAACCACGAAGCCGGGCCGCAGGATGGCGTGGGGAATGCCTGATGCCGCGATCAGCCGCTCGGCCTCGCGCTTGGTCGTGGCGAACGCGGTGCGATCTGCCTCGGGGCCTCCGGGGATGGAGATGTGCACCAGCCGGATCGCACGGCCGCTACCGGCGATGGCCTGAAGCAGGCGTGCCACGAAATCGCGATGCACGGCGTTGGTGTCGCTGCCGGGGCCATCCTGGAGCACCCCAAGACAATTCACGACGACATCGACCGTGTGCTCGCGCAAAAGGCGCATCAGCGCGGCCACATCGAGCGAGAGAATGGGCAGCTCGATGTCGAGCGCGCTCATCTTCTGCGCCGGCGACAGGCTGCGCGCGAGACCAACCACGCGAAAGTCGCGTGTGCGCAGATCGTCGGTGACGAAGCGGCCGATCAGACCGGAGGCGCCGAGCACCAGAATGGTTCGCTGGGTCATCGCTTCCTCTAGAACGGTTTTGCGATCATCAGCCAGAGGATCAGCATGGTGGCGCCGAAGCCGGGGAAGCCGAACGCGAACCAGCGGCGGAATAGCATGAAGTAGCGCGCAGGTAGCGGCGCTTGCTGCTCGGCAGCCTTGCGCGCGAGATCGCGCATCTCGATCTGCATGAAGACGACGGGGATCCAGAACATGCCCGCGACAGCGTAAAGCGCGAGCGACACGAGAATCCAGCGTTCCGTGATCGAAGTGGCGGAGAGCATCATCAGCAATCCACCCGTGACCGGCTGCAGGATCACCGCCGACAACGTGAAGATCGCGTCCGCAATCACCACCACCGAAGCCGTGCGCGCGATGAATTCCGCGTTGTGAGTGCGATGCGCCATCAGCATGAAGAAGGCGATGCCGGTCCCGGTGCCAAGAATGACGATGGCGCCGAGCACATGCAGATATTTGACCAAGAAATAGAGCGTCATCGCTTCTTCGTCGCCGCAGGTGCGGGTGGGTTCAGCGCGCGCGCGAGTTCGCTGCTTGCCACTTTGACACCAGCCTCGGTCTCGATCATCCAGTGCCCCTCGCTGCCGACGGCCGGCAGCGTGCGAAGATCGTCCTTGCCGCCGCCACCACGAAACGCATCGGCCAAGGTTTTCGAAAACGCCGGCGCAAAATAGCTGTCATTGGCTGCGACGAGCGATGTCACGGGAATACGCGCCGCCTTGCCGAATTCGGTGGCCGCGCCAAGCAGCGTATGAGGCGCGCAGATCTTGTTCGGCTCGTCATTGGCGTGACCGCCACGCCCAGGCGCAAAGGCAATGATGGCGGATATCTCTTTCGGATCGGCATTCGCGAGCGCCAGTGCGCCCCAGCCGCCTGCCGAATGCCCGATCACGACAGCGGCATCCTTGCGAATAAAGTCCTGCTTTCGCAAGAATTCCAGCGCGAGCGAAATTTCCTCTGCCGTGGCGCGGCCCGCGCGTGCGTAGTCCGCTTCGTCGCAGCCGCCTTGGTCTTCGACGTAGCGGCCGCCGGTCGCGCCATGGCCGAGGCGCTCCGGCACCAGCACGGCAAAGCCGCGCGCGACGAGAAACGCCGCGAGGGCGCGATATTCAGGCTGCGGCATTTGCGCGCGACGCAGCACGTTCTGCGTCGACGCATGCGCGATCACCGCAAGCCGGAACGGACCACCGCCAAGGGGGCGAAACAACAGTGCGCGCGCTGCGATGTCGGTATCCGGCGACGGCACGCGCCATTCCTGACGACGGAATGGCTCGCCTTCTGCGCCCGTCGCCCCAAGCGTGACCTGAGCGCACAGAGACGACGCCGTCAGCACGAACAGCAGAGACAACAGGGCGAAGGTGTGAAGGAGACGCATGAATTGCCGAGGGACGAACACGGATAGTGCAGGGGAGACTAGTCGGAACGAATCACTCCGGGCGGACTTTCTGCGTTGCCATCGCGGTTCATTTATTGCGGCAACGGAGTTTTGCACCGGCGCACGGCAGATCATTGCCGCGCGAAATGGCGTCTTGTCTTTTTTCGGTACAACATGGTTAAAATACTGATGCAGAAAGTCCACACGTTAACCGATAATTAACGATAGGTCTTGCCGCCGGCGCGACGACTTGGTTTGATTGCCTCCATGAGCACAACCCTGATCGAGGTCCGGCCGGCCAAAGCTGCAGATGCAACTGCGGTGGCGTCCACGCATGACGAAGCCTGGCGCTCCGCCTATCAGGGCATCATTCCCGGCGCCGAGCTGGAGAAGCTGATCAACCGCCGCGGTCCGCAGTGGTGGGACAGCGCGATCCGCAAGGGCAGCCGCGTCAGCGTGCTCGTGTTCGGCGACAAGATCGCAGGCTACGCCAATTACGGCCGCAACCGCGCCCGCAGCCTGCATTTCGACGGCGAGATCTACGAGCTTTATCTGCGCCCCGAATTTCAGGGCCTCGGCTTCGGCCGCCGCCTGTTCGCTGCCGCCCGCCGCGACCTTATGCAGAGCAATCTGAAGAGCATGGTGGTGTGGGCGCTCTCGGACAACGATCCCGCGACCGAATTCTATCGGGCACTGGGTGGCCGCATGGTGGCGCGTTCCTCGGAGCGGTTCGGGCCCAAGGCGCTCGACAAGGTCGCCTTTGCTTGGACCAATTAAGATTTGGACGAACCTAGTTCGGACCAATTGATCTGCTGAAACCTTAACGGCAGCGTTCCCGCATCCCTCGATACCGCCAGTCCTTTGTGACGGTGGTCGCTGGATTCATTATTTCGCAAAAACACGATGGATCGGCGGCCCAAGCCCGCGTATGACAGCGCCAAAATCGCTGCCGGGCGAGGTTTAACGTCGGCAATATTGGAGCTTTCTGAATGCGTATCGATGCGGTCTCGATCGGAAAAAACGTCCCCCACGACGTCAACGTCATCATTGAAGTCCCCGTGGGCGGCGAACCGATCAAATACGAGATGGACAAGGAGGCCGGCACGCTTGTGGTCGACCGCTTCCTCTACACGCCGATGCGCTACCCCGGTAATTACGGCTTCATCCCGCACACCCTGTCCGACGACGGCGATCCCTGCGACGTGCTGATCGTCAACACCCGCGCCATCATTCCCGGCGCGGTCATGAGCGTGCGCCCGGTCGGCGTGCTGTTCATGGAAGACGAGGCCGGCGGCGACGAGAAGATTCTGGCGGTGCCGTCGTCGAAGCTGACGCAGCGCTACGACAAGGTGAAGTCGTATTCCGACCTGCCCGACATCACGCTGCAGCAGATCCAGCACTTCTTCGAACATTACAAGGATCTCGAGCCCGGCAAGTGGGTGAAGATCCTGCGCTGGGGCGGCCCCGAGGAAGCCCAGAAGCTGATCCTCGAAGGCATCGAGCGCGAGAAGAAAAAGCAGGCGTAATCCGCAGCTCGCAGTTTTTGCGGCCTGATCTTGTCGGGCGGCGTGGCGCGGGCTAATCGGCCATCCAGTTGCGCTCCGCTGTCCCAAGGCCATCCGAACCCCGCGAGCTTGTCATGCGTCGGCTTCTCAAGATCCTCCGCAATCTGATCCTGCTGATCGTCGCGGGCATCGTCATCCTCGCCGGCGTGCTGGCGTATAACGTCGTCACGCGCGGTTCGCGCCAAGCGCAAGTCGCGGCGATCCCGCGCGTCAGTGTCGATACGCAGGGCGCGGCGCAGCGCCTGTCGGAGGCGATCCGCTTCCAGACCATCTCGAACTTCCTCAATCCGGAGCAGGATGCCGAGGCCTTGCGCGGCCTCTCCGCCCATATTGCCGCAAGCTTCCCGGCCTTCCATGCCGCCGCGAAGCGCGAGGTGATCGGCGGCCACAGCCTGCTCTACACGTGGGAAGGCTCCGACCGAAAAGCACAGCCGATCGGGTTGCTCGCGCATCAGGACGTGGTCCCGATCGCGCCGGGCACCGAGAAGGACTGGCAGCAGAAGCCGTTCGATGGCGCGATCGCGGACGGCTACATCTGGGGCCGCGGCTCCTGGGACGACAAGGGCAATCTCTATTCGATGCTCGAAGCGGCCGAGCAGATGGCCAAGGATGGCTTTCGTCCGAAGCGCACGATCTATTTTGGCTTCGGTCATGACGAGGAAGTCTCGGGCACACGCGGCGCCAAGGCGATCGCCGCCGCGCTCACGGCGCGCGGCGTCAAGCTCGACTTCGTGCTCGATGAAGGCCTGCTGATCACCGAAGGCATCATGAAGGGCCTCGACAAGCCGGCAGCGCTGATCGGCGTTGCCGAGAAGGGCTATTCGACGCTGGTGCTGACAGCGCACACGGCGCCTGGACATTCCTCGATGCCACCGCGCGAGACCGCGATCGGCATGATGAGCGCCGCGTTGGCGCGGCTGGAGGACCACCGGCTGCCGGCCCACATTCGCGGCTCCGTCGCCGAGATGTTCGACACGCTGGCGCCGGAGATGGGCGGATTTAATCGCGTCGTGCTGTCGAACCTGTGGCTGTTCAAGCCGCTGCTGATGCGCGAGTTCGAGAAGAGCGGTCCGACCGAGGCGATGATGCGCACCACGACGGCGCTGACCATCTTCAATGCCGGCGACAAGGACAATGTCCTGCCGGGGAATGCGGAAGCGACCGTCAATTTCCGTCTGCTGCCCGGCGATACCGAGGCCAGCGTCACCGACCATGTCCGCTCGACCATCGCCAACGAGAAGATCTCGATCGCGACGTTCCCGGGCAATACCGACCCGCCGCCGGTGACGGGCACCGTGAGCCCGTCCTATGCGGCGCTCACGCGCTCGATCCGTGAGGTCTTCCCCGATGTAATCGTGGCGCCCGGCTTGATGATCGCAGCGACAGATTCACGCCACTATGCCGGTCTCACCGACAACATCTTCCGCTTCTCGCCGGTGCGCGCCAATTCCGACGATCTCAAGCGATTCCACGGCACCAACGAGCGCCTCAGCATCGAAGGCTATGCCGACATGATCCGCTTCTACCGGCGCCTGATCGAGAATACGGCGGGGTAGTTTTTCTCTCTGGCGTTCCCCGGATGCTGCGCAGCGCGCCGCCTCTTGCGGCGTGGTGCGCTGCTGATCCGGGGTCCATCCACTGACACTCTGGGTCCCGGCTCTGCGGAGCATCGCTTCGCGCTGCGCCGCGTCCGGGACACGAGAGTGGAGTTAGACCGCGGGCTTCGGCAGGCCCGCGATCGCGCAAGCGGCGCGGAGCGTATTGACGAGCAAGCAGGCGACGGTCATCTGACCGACGCCGCCTGGCACCGGCGTCACCGCACCAGCAACGGCAAGTGCTTCCTGATAGGCGACATCGCCGACGAGGCGGGTCTTGCCGTCGTCCTTCGGAATACGGTTGATGCCGATGTCGATCACGGTCGCACCCGGCTTCAGCCAGTCGCCGCGCACCATCTCGGGCCTGCCGACAGCGGCATAGACGAGATCGGCCTGCTTCACGATCCCAGGCAGGTCGCGCGAGCGCGAATGCGCAATCGTCACCGTGGCGTTCTCGTTCAGCAGCAACTGCACCAGCGGACGGCCGACCAGATTGGAGCGGCCGATAACGACGGCATTCATGCCTTCGAGGGAAGGGTGCACGCTCTTGGTCAGGATGATGCAGCCGAGCGGCGTGCACGGCGACAGCGCCTCGAATCCGCCGGCGAGCCGGCCGGCATTGTTCGGATGCAGGCCATCGACATCCTTGGCAGGATCGATCGCGTTGATCACGGCTTCGGTGTTCAGGCCTTTTGGCAGCGGCAATTGCACGAGAATACCGTGCACGGCGGGATCGCGGTTGAGCTTGGCGACGACGGCCAGCAGATCTGCTTGCGAGACATCTGCGGGGAGCTTGTGCTCGAACGAGGCCATGCCGGCAGCTTGCGTCTGCGTATGCTTGGAACGGACATAGACTTCACTGGCGGGATCGTGGCCGACCAGGACCACCGCGAGGCCCGGCACCAGATTGTGCTCGCGCTTGACGCGAGCGACCTCGTCCGCGACGCGAGCGCGAAGGTCTGCGGCGATGACTTTTCCATCGATGATCTTGGCCGTCATGTCAGTTCCCCTGGTCTGTCGATTTGACCGGCGCAAGCTCGCGCAACGCGTCAGTAAGTCGTGCCGGATCGCCCTCGATGGCAACCTGCTTCAACCGCGACGTCGCCCCCGACAGCAGGCTGACGCTGGCCTTGGGGACGCCAAGCGATTTCGCCAGCAGCGCGAGCACCGCGCGATTGGCCTCACCACCATCGGCAATGGCACGCACGCGCACCTTTAGCACGCTGCGGCCGTCAGAGAGCTGCTCGATTCCGTCGATGCCGTCGCGTCCGCCACGCGGCGTCACCCGCAACGCGATGCTGATGCCCGTGGTGGAGACGCGCCAAGGTTCGGTCAAGGCTCGATCAATTCTCCACCGCGGTTCCGCCGGACCTTAAGGAACGTTCGGATACACGTACTCGGCAAGATAGAGCTGGATCAGCCAGAGCACGAAGAAGGCGACGATCGGAGACATGTCGAGGCCGCCCATGCTGGGCAGCCGGCGCCTGATCGGCCCCAGGACCGGTTCGGTGATCCGATAGAGAAACTCCGCGATCGCACCCACGAACTGGTTGCGGGTGTTCACGACGTTGAACGCAATCAACCAGGACAGGATTGCCGATGCGATCAGCAGGTAGATGTAGAGATTGATGATCTGGATCAGAATGAAGACTATCGGGCGCATCAGCGAAGCACTCTCTGGGCCGGTGTCATTGGGGCAGTGTCATTGGGTGATATCGCTAGATATCGGTTCCCCCCGGCCCAAACAAGGGAAGTCGGTGCCCGGATGGCTAAAACCCCGTTACACCCGTCCTTGACTTGACCTTGGCGGGGACTTAAATGGCGCCCGGTTGTCGGCCGCGTTTACCAGAGCGGCCAGCAAAGGGGCCATAGCTCAGCTGGGAGAGCGCGTCGTTCGCAATGACGAGGTCGGCGGTTCGATCCCGCCTGGCTCCACCACGCTTCGCCCTTCGGGCTACGCGTGGCGCAGCCACGAGGAGCCTGAAGGGCGAAGCGTGGTGTCCGGCGAAGCCCGCAGGGCGAAGACGGACTTAAATCCCCTACTTCCCCGTAAACCGCGGCGGCCGCTTCTCCATGAAGCTCGCGACGCCCTCCCTAAAATCGCTCCCGTTCAGCGCCACCATCATCTCCCGGTTCGCCTCGATCGTGGCCTCGGCCAGCGACTGGAACGGCACGTTATAGAGCTGCCGCTTGATCACGGCCATCGCGCTCGGCGAGACGAAATCGGCGAGGTCGCGGGCATAGGCGTAGGTCTCCTCGCGCAGCTTGTCTGGCGAGCAGAGCCGGTTGACCAGCCCAATCCGCAACGCCTCGTCGCTCGAGACACGTCGCGCCGAGAGCAGGAGATCCATCGCATTGGCGTGACCGACGATGCGCGGCAGCATCCAGCTGATGCCATGCTCGGCAATCAAGCCGCGTCGCGCGAAGGCCGTCGTGAACACCGTGTTGTCCGCAGCGAAGCGCAGGTCGCAATAGAGCGCATGCACGAGGCCGATGCCTGCGGTCGCGCCGTTGAGCATGCCGATCACGGGCTTACCAATCGACGGATAGAAACCGTAGCGCGTCTGCCAGTCGGGTCGGCGATTCATGTCGAAGGCTGGCAGATTCGAGGCGCGCCTGACGTCGTTGGGATCGAGCCCCTTCAGCGCATCCATGTCGGCGCCGGCGCAGAAGGCGCGGCCCGCGCCGGTGAGTATGATGACGCGGACATTGTCATCGGCACTCGAGATTTCCATCGCGTGGCGTACATCGCGCTCCATGGTCGGCGTCCACGCATTCATGCGGTCGGGCCGATTGAGCGTGATGGTCGCGATCTTGTCGCTCACCTCGTAGAGAATGTGTTCGTAGGCCATGACGCTCTCCCTTTGCAGGCACGCGTTCGCGCGCTCGTTGGCAGCGAGCCTAGCATAGTCGGGGATGAGGACTTGTGCGAAGGCGCGATTACTCGGCGGCTTGCGCCAGCACCGGCCGGCGCGCGAGCCAGCCGTCGATGAAATGATCGAGCCACGCGCGTTCCGCGGCATCGTAGACCGCGCGGTCGGCGAAATGGTGATGCCGCTCGCGTGCGCCGGGCGCGCTGAGGCCGTCATAGCCGCGCGTGGTCCAGCAATGCATCATCGCGTAGGTCACATCGGGATGAAACTGCACGCCGAAAGCGTTGCCGGCGCGGAACGCCTGGTTCGGGAAATCATCGCCTTCCGCGAGCAGTTCGGCACCATCAGGCAGCTCAAAGCCTTCGCGATGCCAGTGATAGACCTGCGTCGGCCAGGCCGGGCAGACCGCGCGCCCTGCCTTTGTCGGACGGATCGGGTAGTAACCGATCTGTGTCAGCGCTGCCTCATGCGGCGCGACGCGCGCGCCGAGTTGCCGCGCCAACATCTGCGCACCGAGGCAGATGCCGAGGAACGGGCGCTGCTCGCGGAGCGGAATTTCGATCCAGTCGATCTCCCGGCGGATGTAGTCGTCCGAATCGTTCGCGCTCATCGGGCCGCCGAACACCACGACGCCGGCGTGCTGGTCGAGCGTATCGGGCAGGGGATCGCCGAAGCGCGGCCTGCGGATGTCGAGGCGATGGCCAAGCGCGCGGAGCGCGTTGCCGACGCGGCCGGGGGTCGAGGATTCCTGGTGCAGGATGATCAGAACCGGGAGCCGGGTTTCGGAGGCGGGCGCGCTCGGCGTCCTTCTGGGGAAGGGCACCAGTTCTGCGCCACCAAACCTGTTCGTCCGAAACGACATGGCCTTTGCGAGTGCTATCGGTTCAAGCCGCCAGCATAGCTAAGCGAAGGTTAACATCGTGTGAGTTTGCGCACACACGCCCCGATACTGAAGCAAGCTCCGGGCCACTACGGTTGTTTGGGGCTTGTTTTAATGCCGCTGCCGCTGGAACCGGCTGGTGGCAGACAGGATGAAGCCGCGCGGGAAGAAGCGCAGCGCGAACGGCACAATCTTGATGCCGAGACCCGGCAACACTGCCCGTTTGTTCGCCATCAGGCCTCGATAAGCCTGCCGCGCAACGTCGGCCGCAGGGACGTTGAGAATCGCCGTGTCATGCCCGTCGCCGACGCCGGCGCGCCCCTGGAATTCGGTTTGCACCGGCCCCGGGCACAGCACCGTGACGCGCACACCGCGCGGCGCGAGCTCCGCACGCAGCGCTTCGGTCAGCGAAATCACATAGGCCTTCGACGCGTAATACACGGCCATGCCGGGACCCGGCAGAAAGCCCGCGACGGAGCCGACATTGAGAAGCCCGCCCTTGTTCCTGATGAGCTGATCGGCAAAGCGCAATGACAGATCCGTCAGCGCGCGGACGTTGACATCGACGATGCCGACTTGCTCCTCGCGGTCACGTTCAACGGCATCGCCGAACACGCCGAAGCCGGCATTGTTGACGAGGTTGTCGAGCTCGACCTCTTCGGCTGCGAGCGCGGCGGCGATCCTTTCGCCGGCATCGGCTTGCTGAAGATCACAGGCGATCACAATCGGCTTCTTGCCGCATTTGGTGGTGAGTTCGTTCGCGAGCGCTTCGAGCCGGTCCGTGCGCCGCGCCGTCAAAGCAAGCCGATGCCCGTGCGCGGCAAACACACGCGCCAACTCCGTGCCGATGCCGGCCGAAGCGCCGGTGATCAACGTTACCCGCTCAGTCACGATCGCAGTCTCTTGAATTAAGTTTTTTGGCCCCGAAACAGCGGAACAGGAGCATAGGCCGTGCGCGACAGGCAAGCGGCGCCAGCAGCATGGCCGCCTGAGCAGGCAACAGGGAGCGCAGGAAAACCCCGTAATTACAGGGGAACCCGGAATCCGGGCGACGCGACGCTACATTAAAGTTTCGTCATGTGAGGCGCACAACCGGAAATGATGCGCGTCAGCGCACCTCAGCCGCCGACTGCGCCATCCCTGACCTGATCGCCGGCACGGTCCGCGACCGCATGCTTCAGGTCGATCCGGTCGCGCTGGGAAATTCCCAAAAGGTCGGAGGCGCGCCAGACCACGTTGTCCTCGAACTCGGTGACCTGGCCATCGGCATAGACCAGCTCCCACATCATCTGCACGATGCGCTTGCGGCCTTCTTCGTCGAGCGAGCGCATGATGACGCTGGTGAAATGATAGAGGTCGACCGCCTCGCCCTCGACCTGGGTCGCATCCGCGATCAGCCGGTCGGCCGTGCCCCGATCGAGCCCGAAATGGCTTTCGATCAATTTGTGCAGCTTGGTCTGCTCGGCCTGCGTCGGCTGGCCATCAAGCGAAACCACATGAACCAGCAGCGCGGTTGCCGCCAGCCGGTAGTCGCTGTCGCCGAATGCACGGTCCTGGGCATGGGGAGCAACAATGTCGGCGATGAATTGGCGCAGGCCGTCGAGCATAAGATCCTACCGAAAACGATGACGCCGCGGGGAACGCGGCCGCTACCAGCATTATATGAGCGGGAAACTCAACCGGCGCAACGTGCGTCAGTTCCGCGCGCTGCATTACGTTTCGGCAATCTAAACGCTAACGGCCGCGGCGCCTCACGGTATCTCGTACACCACCATCTTGTCGGCGATGCCGCGGAGAGCCGCCTGCTTCTGGATCGGCTTGATCTCGCGCCGCTGAAGCAGTTCGGCAACCGCCGGCGCATCCAACACCGGACTGGTGATGTGAATCTCCTGCGCCGTCGACAGGCTCTGCACGCGCGCGGCGATGTTGACGGTCTGGCCGAAATAATCCTGCCGCTCGTTCAGCATCACCGCAAGGCACGGACCTTCATGGATGCCTATCTTGACGATGAGATCATCCGTGCCGCGCTTCTTGTTGAGCTCGTCCATGGCCGCGCGCATCCGCAGGCCCGCGACGATGGCATGTTCGGGACGAACGAAGGTCGCCATCACGGCATCGCCGATCGTCTTCACCACCGCGCCCTTCTCCGACGAGATGATCTCGAGCAGTGCGTGGAAGTGCGCGCGCACGAGATCGAATGCCGCGAGATCGCCGACGCGCTCATAGAGCGCGGTCGAGCCCTTCAAATCGGTGAACAGGAAGGTCAGCGATGTGATCTGCAGTCGTTGATCGAGGCTGAGATTGTCCGCCTTGAAGACATCGCGGAAGGTCTGGTTCGAGAGCATCCGCTTGGCGGTGAGGAACGGCTTGCGCTGGCCTATCAGATGATGAAGCGCCTCGGCCGCGATGAACACCGACGGCAACACGCGCACGCCGGCCTGGTTCTCCAGCGACAGCCGCAACGGGCCCGGCCGCATCGTCGTGGTCCCGGTCGGCGCCTGCACCTTGTTGTACATGATGGCGAGCTGCTGGCGATCCTTGGTCGGCTCGCCCTGGACGTCGATGAACTGGGCCGCGTGCGTCACCGGTTCGAAGATGATGATGAAGTCGTTCGGCAGTTGCAGCGACATGGTCGCCTTCTCGCCGGCCGGCAACTCCATCGTATCAAGCGTCACTTCGTTGGCGAGCGTCGCAAAGGATTCCTTGTTGAAGTCGACGCCCGAGCTCCAGAACACCTGCTTGAAATACTCCCACACCGGAAGCGTATCGGGATCGTGCGCGGCGATCCGCCGGACGCGCGAATTCACGGTGAAGGAGACCTCGACCTGATCGTCGACTGAGGCCTTGTAGCCGCAGGCGCAGAGAGCACAGTGGTAATCGTCGGTCTTGAGCGCTTTCAGCGTGGTATGGGCGCCGAGCACGCCGCCGCAACCGGGACACAGCACGTTCCACCCGAGATCGAACAACCCCAGCCGAGCCGCATGCAGGAAGGTCGAGATCGCGTGCTCCTCGTCGACGCCATGCTTCGTGGCGAAGTCGAGGACATTGACGCGGTTGAGCTCGTGATCCTCGCCATCCTTGATGAGACGCGCGATCGCATCGACCGCCTTCGCGTCGGCAGTCTGCTTGAGAACGGAAAACTGGGCCTGGATGTCGCTCATGGCGCAACTCTATTTGGGGTGGATCACGCCGACGGTAAGATGACGACAGGTCACCGACGCGTGATGCGGAACATGGGTGAGTGGTCCGGCTGGGTCGTGACGACGCCAAACGGAATGACAGGCGTTGTGTCCGCGAGCTCGACACGGAACGCTCCGATCAGCCGCGCCAGCGCCAGCACGGACTCGGCTTGCGCAAACGGCGCACCGATGCAGACGCGCGGACCGGCGCCGAACGGCAGATAGGCGAAGCGGTCGGGCTGTTCTTTCGACATGAAGCGCTTGGGAATGAACGCGTTCGGCTGATCCCACAGCTTCTCGTGCCGATGCAGCAGCCACGGCGCAATCATGATGACATCGCCCTTGCTGACTACGGCGCCGCCTACATTGTCCTTGTCGCGCGCGGCGCGGGCGATCAGGAATGCCGGCGGATAAAGCCGCATGGTCTCGTCGATCACGGCGCGGGTGAATTTTTGCCGGTCGATGTCGGCCATGCTGTCGAGATGCTCACCGCGGGTCTCGGAGGCGACCTCTTCCTGGGTCTCGGGATCGAGCGCCAGCAGATAGAGCGCCCAGAACAGCGCCGTCGCCGTCGTCTCGTGACCCGCCAGGATCATGGTCGCGACCTCGTCGACGAGTTGCGCGTCGGAAAACCCCTTGCCCGTATCGGGATCGCGCGCCTCGTCCATCAGATCGAACAGATCACGCGGCGGCGCGCCGTCCTGCTTGCCCGCCGCACGCCGCTCGGCAATCAGCATCGCGACGAACTCGACCCAGCGCGTGCGGAAGCGAGCGCGGGCCCGATCCAAAGGCGTCGGCCAGGAGACCGGCAGCACCATGTCGAGGAAGTGGGGCCGCGCAAGCCGCTCGCCATATTCCATGACGAAGTCACGCAAGGTCGGGCCATGCCGGTCCATGCCGAACGAGAACATCGTGCGCCCGGCGATCTCAAGCGTCAGGCGCTGCATGATTTCGCGCAGATCGACCGGCTCGTTCGTGCGCGCATCGAGCTTCGCGATGGTCTCGTCGAGAACTGCCGTCATATGCGGAACGAGACCAACGGTGGCGCGCGGCGTAAAGGCCGGCGAAAGTGTCCGGCGCTGGAATGTCCAGTCGTGCCCCTCGGCGAGCAGGAGACCTTCGCCGAGCACCGGACGCAGCATGCGGATGCCGGCCGGTGTCCGCGAGTAGTTCTCGTAATTGCTGAGCAGGACATGCCGGATCGCGGCCGGCTGGTTCAGGATGAAGCTCTTGTGCAGGAAGAAGCGGCCCTGGAGGATCTCTTCCTCATAGGCGCGCTGCCCCCACGTCGCGATCATGTTCAGCCTGATCGCCGTGACCCGGCCGAAGAACGACATGTTCTCCGGCGCGCGTGGCGGAGCCGGGGGGATGATGGGCCGACGCACGCTGGCGATGTTCATGGCTCTCTCCCGCAAAAGTCGTCGCAGTCAAGGCTTGGCAGTAAAGGCTCGGCAGTCAATTAGCTAGTAAGTCAGCTCGGCAACCGCAATCCTGTTCTCGGAGGCCGGCCAGGCGCGTGCCACAATCCGTTCCTCGTTGAATTGGGCAACGATGTTGCGCCCGATTTCGCTGGTTGGAAGACGCAGGGTTGCTGCCGCATCCGTGGGCACGCCCGGATGGACGTCGGCGGGCTCCCGGCCGTCGAGCAGGACGGTGTCTCGCGGCAGACCGAAATAGCCGCGCGGACGTGACATGATCACGACTGCACCGGCGTCCTTATCGGCTGGAGCGAACGGCCGCGCGGCGCGCAAATGCACCACGTCGGACGAGCGCGGGAATGGCGAGCGGTAGAAGTGCGTGATCGGCGCATTGGGCGAGGTCAGCACGATCTCGAGCGGCGAGGTGGGATCAACCTCGGCTGCGCCCCAGCGACCGTCTGCCCCCGTCGTCGCACGATACAGCACTTCGCCCCGGCGTTCCCCACTCTCGCGGTCGACAGCAAAGACCTCGACCACTGCGCCCGCCACGGGACGATTGGTCGGCACGCCGTCCGCCATGCCCGAGACCAATCCGCCGAGGCGGACGGTCCGCTCCGGCGTGATTGCGATGCGCGAAGGTTCGCGGCCGGCAATGAACTTGTAGATCTCGCGGAAGGCCCGCGGATGATACGCGGTCTCGCGATGATCGATGGTGCCGAGCACGAGATTGGTCGCCCCCTTTAACTCCGGCCCCTCCGCCGTCACATTGGTCGGCACGCCCGGCTTGCCGATGAAGCGGCCATCGGGCTGCGCATATTTATCCATGCCGTCGCTGCGTATCGTGAGGAAGGCGACGCCCGGCGTCACCTCGCTCTCGCCTGCGTTCAAGCCGCGCAGGAATGTCCCACGTCCGTTGAACTCGTTGCCGAGCTGGTCATCGAGCGCAAACACGCCGTGATTGGGCGTGCCGCACAGCACTGCGTGGCTGACGTCACCGGCACCACCATTCTTGATGACGTTGCGGATGGAATTGCCACCGCGCGAATTGCCGACCAGAGCCACGCGCGCCGCGCCGGTGCGACGCTTCAGCTCAGCGATGGCCGCGGCAAGCTCGCGGCGTTGGTCCTCGCTCGACGAGCGGCTGGCCTGCTCGACCGCATCATCGTTGCGCGCCGAGGGATTGGTGAAGTTGATGGCCATCATGCGGTCACGCGCGACGCCGTTGGATTCCATCCGCCACAGCGTCGTCATCCAGAGCGCGTCGTAATCGCCATTGCCGTGGACGAACAGGATCGGCGGCACTTCGGAGCTGCTCGCTGCGGGCTGCGCCTGTGCCAGCGCCGCCGTTCGCATGCTCGCAACCGCGAAAGGCAAGCTCCCCACACCTTGCAGAATCGTCCGTCGCGACAGCTTCATATGTTCCTCCCCGGCAAAACCATGCTTTGCACTGCTTATAGCGACCTAACCACTGGACAGCGAAGGACTTTCGCAGGCATCACTGAACTCGCCGGATTTATTCAAGCCATTTCTGCCAGACGACTTGGAAGGGTATATGACCGAGCAGACGAACCGTGAGAGACGTTCCGCCGACGGCATCACGGCCCCCCTGCGGTACACCATATTTCGCCGCATCTGGCTGGCCAGCCTGCTCTCCAATCTCGGCCTCTTGATCCAGGGCGTGGGCGCGGCCTGGGCGATGACGCAGATGGCGGCGTCCGCCGACAAGGTGGCGCTGGTTCAGACCGCCCTGATGCTGCCGATCATGCTGATCTCGATGCCGGCCGGCGCCATCGCCGACATGTATGACCGCCGCGTCGTGACCCTGGTCGCGCTCATGATCGCGCTGACCGGCGCGTCCGCTCTCACGATCCTGGCCGGGCTCAAGCTCATCGCCCCGGAATCGCTGCTGGCTTTCTGCTTCGTGGTCGGCAGCGGCAATGCGCTGTTCGGACCCGCCTGGCAATCCTCGGTCAGCGAGCAGGTGCCGCCCGAAGCGCTGCCATCGGCGGTGGCGCTGAACGGCATCAGCTACAACATCGCGCGCAGCTTCGGTCCGGCCGTGGGCGGCGTCATCGTCGCCGCGCTCGGCGCGGTCGCCGCGTTCGCCTGCAACGCGATCCTTTATCTGCCGCTGCTGGTGGTGCTGCTGCTCTGGCGGCGCGTGGTCGAGCCATCGCGGCTGCCACGGGAAAAGCTCAACCGCGCGATGGTGTCGGGCTTCCGCTACATCACCAATTCACCGCCGATCAAGATCGTGCTGCTGCGGACGCTGGTGATGGGCCTGATCGGCGGCGCGATCATGGCACTCATGCCGCTGGTCGCACGCGACCTCTTGCATGGCGGCGCGCAGACCTACGGCATCATGCTGGGTGCGTTCGGCATGGGCGCCGTGGTCGGCGCGCTCAACATCCATGAGCTGCGCAAACGCATGAGCGGCGAAGCCGCGATCCGCGCCTGCACGATCTCGATGGCGTTTGCGATGGGGGCGATAGCCCTGAGCACCGAGCCGGTGTTGACCGCGGCTGCGCTTGTGCTCGCCGGCGCGGTCTGGATGGCCTCGGTGGCGCTGTTCAACATCGGCGTGCAGCTCTCGGCGCCGCGATGGGTTGCGGGACGTTCGCTCGCGGCGTTCCAGGCCTCGATCTCCGGCGGCATCGCAATCGGCGCCTGGGGCTGGGGCCACCTCACCGACTATGCCGGCGTCGAAGTTGCGCTGCTGACTGCGGCGGGCCTGATGCTGGTCTCGCCAGTGCTCGGCATCTGGCTGACGATGCCGCGCGTGGGCGCCCGCAACGAAGACGCGGACGTGCTCGCCGATCCCGAGGTCAAGCTGTCGCTCACTGCGCGCAGCGGGCCGCTGGTGGTCGAAATCGAATATCGCGTCGCCCAGGAGAACGCGCGCGCCTTCCACAACATCATGCAGGACATCCAGCTGTCGCGGCAGCGTAACGGCGCCTATGGCTGGTCGGTTGCGCGCGACATCGCCGATCCGGAATTGTGGACCGAGCGCTACCATTGTCCGACCTGGCTCGATTATCTGCGCCAGCGCAACCGCGCGACCCAATCCGAACGCGCGCTGTACCAGCGGGCGAGCGATCTCCATATCGGCATCGAGCCGGTGCGGATTCGCCGCATGCTGGAGCGGCCGTTCGGCTCGGTGCGCTGGAAGGAAGAGACGCCGGATCGTGCGGCAAGCGAGGTGCTGCCTGTTGTCGCGGCCGCGACCGGGAGCACCATCAGTCGCTAGCGTTTACTGTCCGTGGTCCGTCAGCACCTTGTCGCAGGCCTTGCTCAGCTTGGCGCGATTCTGCTTCAGGCAGGCGAGCACGGCGCTATCGCCGTTATTCATCACGGGGCGGCAATGACGCGTGACATCACGTGCGCAGGCATCCTGACCAGGCTGCTGCTGTGCCGACGCGCTGGATGCGCACAGAATCAAGGAAACAACGAAGAGAAATCTGGTCATCACGTAAGGCCTCGTACCCGGAAAATGTGAGCGCGAAGCTAGAGGGACACTGCCGATGCCGCAACGGCTTTATCGGCAGAGGGACTGCTGACGCCGCATGGCCCCGGCATCACGCCGGTGTGCATCTTGCGGGGAGCTTGGTAACGCATCGACAAATCTACTGCGTGCGTTTTTATCAGTTGTTCTGGGCGTCAACGACCTTGTTTGCAGCGCCGCCACCGAGCTCCTTTTCGACCGCAGTGCGACAGCCCACGCTCAGCTGGGACTTACGCTGCATCATGCACGCGGTGGTCTTCTGGATATTGGGAATCTCTGACGAGCAAAGGCGGAAGGCATCGCTGTAGCAGGCCTGCTTGGTGGCCTCGGAGAAAGCGAAGCTCGAGCTGGTCGAGAGGATCGAGACGATGGCGGCAAAGCCCAGGGCCAGGCTGGTGTCGCGGATCTTGGCAGAGAAGGACTTGGTCATTTGAAGCTCCCATTGGCGCCGCGGGATGCGGGGCCCGTTGTCGATGGGAACGACCATGCCCGAGTCAAACTGCGTCAACTGTGATGACCATCACAGGAGATCCACCCTCCGTGACATCGGTCACTTTGGCGCACCCGCCTGAAATTCCTCCGGAACGGCCGTCGCGTTGGTGTCACGTTAACTGTTCCTTCGCATTAATGGCCGGGCGCGCGGAGGATTCCGCTGGTTTGGTTGCGTATTTGGAAAGAGTTGCGATGCGTAATGCGTTGGGCCTGATGCTGGCCAGTGTGGTTGCGGCGGTCGTGATCGCCGGAGGTTGGTACTTTTATTCCTCGCGCGCCGACCAGGGCGCTCCCAAGACAATTGCCGCCCGTGCCGCCGATCCGCTTCCGGCACCGGCCAAGCTTGCTGCCAAGGATGACGTCGAGACCACCGCGGCGATTGCGGGCAAGCCGGCTGCGCCTGCCGCAGCGCCTGCTCCCGCGCCGGCACCGGCTGCGGCACCTGTTCAGCAGACGACGACCTGCACCAATCCGAATGCACTCGGCGTTTCGCGCGTGGTCGAGATCGACACGACCGGCGGCCCGGGCTTTGGCTTCGAGCAGTACAAGCAGTTTGATTTCCTCGCCGACAAGGAGGTCGTGCTGACCTTCGACGACAGCCCATGGCCGCACAACACGCCGGCAGTTCTGAAGGCGCTGGCCGATGAATGCACCAAGGGCCTGTTCTTCTCGGTCGGCAAGCACGCCAGCTGGCATCCGGAGATCCTGCGCCAGGTTCTGGCCCAGGGCCACACGGTCGGCACGCACACCTGGTCGCATCTCAATCTTGCCGGCAAGAAGATGACGGAGCAGCAGGCCAAGGACGAGATCGAGAAGGGTTTTAGCGCAGTGAAATGGGCGCTCGGCACCAATCCGTCGCCGTTCTTCCGCTTCCCGCAGCTTTCGCAAAGCCCGGCTCTGGTGAGCTATCTCGGTACTCGCAACCTCGGAATTTTCTCGACCGACATCGACTCCTTCGATTTCCGCAAGGAGAACACGCCGGACAAGATCGTCAACAACGTGATGACCAAGCTCGACAAGCTCGGCAAGGGCATCATCCTGATGCACGACTTCCAGAAGCGCACCGGCGAAGCGCTGCCGACGCTGCTCGCGCGCCTCAAGGCCGGTGGCTACAAGGTCGTGCAGATCAAGGCGAAGACGACTTTCGAATCGCTGCCCGAGTATGACGACGCCGTGCTCAAGGAGATGAAGATGCCGGCGTCCAGCAATGCGACGAATGGGCGCCCGGTCTCGAGCGTGGTGCAGACGGTCTCGCAGCGCTAAATGCCTCTTCGCAACGATGAATGAAATGGCCGGGCTCATGCCTGGCCATTTTGCTTTTGGACTAACGACGGCTCACCAATAAAAGCCGTGGCGATGCAGTTCGGCGACGATACGGCGTTCGGACCAATACGGCGCGTACTTCGGTTTGCTGACTCGTGCTGTCCGAGTGGGCTTGGCCAGCCTGGCGGGTTTGATCGTCGACGCTGGTGCCGCTGTGGTCACGGCAGGCGCCGTCGCCGCAACAGGCGCGGTGAGTGAGACAACGGGCGGACGATACGGAGCCTGGGTGACTGGGGCGGCTTCGCTGGTCTGCGTCGCGGGAGCGGTGGTCGTGGTGGTTTGCGGAGCAGTGGTCTGCTCGGTTCCCGGCGACATCGACAGGCTACGTTCGCCCGCATGGGCAGCTGCGGAAGCCATGACCATCGCGGCAACCAGAATGATCTTGCGCATGTGATATCTCCCCGTGTTTGCGTGACGAGGACACTACGGGAGAGCCGCGCGCGGTTATGTGAGAAAAATCACGCAGACCACTGCCTCAGACATCGACAACGAATCGTGATGGCACCCGTGCAGAACGCAAATCGCACGCTGCTGCACGAAATCAGTTTGTGACGATCGGATGGATGGAAGCGCTGGTGCCGCAAGAGGGACTCGAACCCCCGACCCCGTCATTACGAATGACGTGCTCTACCAACTGAGCTATTGCGGCGAACCCTGCCGGGGCCCGGCGCTGCCGGCCCCGATACGCGCGCTCCTGATATCGGGCATGGCCCGAATTGGCAAGGACAAGCGGGGCGCGAAATGCGCCTCACGCCCCCCAGCGGGACCAGAATCCGCGCCAGCCGCCGGCTTGGGCCTTTGTATGGTCCCTGGGCGTCCCGATTTGTTCCGTAAATTCATCGCTGGGGCCGTCGTCATCGATCCCGGGATCATCAGGCGCGCGGACGATCGGGATGACGGTCTGGATTGGCGCCTGCGAGGGCTTCCCGAGATCGGCGCGGGTCCGGAACACCGGCGTTGCCGCCACGGGCGATGATTCGGCGACTTCAGGAGCCGGCTTGACCGGCTCGTCCGGCATCACCACCGGTTCTTCTTTGGCCGCCGGGGGCGCGTTGTCTTGCGCGGCCGGAGCGGGGGATGGGGTCGGGGCGGGAGCTGGAGCTGGCGCAATTACGACCGGTTCCGCCGGCGCCTCGCTGGCCGCCGTCACCCGCTTCGGCGGCGGGGCGGCGAGCATGGCTTCCTCGAAGGCCGAGGACTCGATCGTCGTGCCCTTGTCCGAGGGCAGGCTCGCAACCGGCGTTTGCCACTGGAAGGCATCGAGCCGACCGGTAACCGGCGAGACCGGACGCCAGCGGTCGCTGACATAGCCGTCCGCGGTCCAGGCCGGGTCGTGACGCGCGCGAACCGCACGCAAGGTCCAGGCGCGGGCACGGCCACTGTCGCCGTGCTCGGCGCGTTCGAGCTCGGCCATCAGCAGCGCCACGCGCTGGGTCGGATCGTTGACGAACGGCGACAGCACCTCGCGCGCACGCGCGAATTCGGACGCGTCGATCGCGGCACGGGCGATTGCGAGCTGTCCCTCGACATGGCCGGCCTTGTCGGCAGGTGTCTTCGCCGCCAGCGTCTCGACCCGCTGCAGGCGCTGCCGCGCGGAATCGCCGAGCTTCACATGCGAGTAGGCGTCGGCAAGATCGGGATGCGGATTGGCGAGCCAGGCGGCCTCGACCAGCTTCATCGCGCGACGTACCTGGTGCGCTTCGCTCTCGAATCTTGCGGCGAGCACGGCGGCCGGCACCAGGGTCGGCGCAAGCTTGACGGCTTCCATCACGCTCTCGCGCGCGACGTCGCGGTCCATCGTTTCCAATTCCAGCGCGCGCGCCGTGAGTAGCACGCCACGCTGGCGGCGATAGGCGGGTTTGTCGATCAGTCCGGCGGACAGATTCGAATCGAGGATTGCAAGCGCGCCGCTCCAGTCGCCGCGCGCGCAGCGGAAGCCGAGCACCGCATGCGAGGCCCAGGTCGAGGACGGCGACAGCTTGATCGCTTCCTCCGCGATCATCACCGCGCCGACCGCATCGTCGGCGCGCTGCGCTTCGATGAACAGGCCGCGCAGGCCGAGCAGCCGCGTATCCTCGCGTTCGGCCATGGCGCGGAAGGCACGCTGCGCTTCATCTCTGTTACCATCGAGCTGGGCCGATTGCGCATGCAACAGCAGCGCGAGCGGATCATCCGGTGCATGTCGCCGCGCCGCTTCGGCATGACGGCGGGCGAGGCCGGTATCGCCATGGCCGATCGCCAGCAGGCCTTGAGTGATGGCGTGGCGGCCACGGGCATGACGCTTCTCATGCCGACGGCGACGCATCCGCCCAGGCATCCGCCAGATCATGGTCAGGATGCTCCAGAACAAGACGACCGCGACGGCGAAGACGCCGAGGCAGAGCACGAACACCGGAATGCTCGGTGAAGCCCGCCAACCGCCCCAGGTCAGCACGACAGTGCCGGGCTGGTCGGCAATCCAGGCCGCGCCAGCACCTGCGAGCGCAATCAGAATGAGGAAGAGGACGATGCGAAGCATGACGATCCCTATACGCGCGGATTGTTGCGCGATTCTTATTGTGCAGGCTTGGTGAGACCAGCCAGCGCGTCGTCGGCGAATTTACGTGAGGCGGCGAGCGCGGCATCGCGCGCATCGGCCTTGTCCAGCCAGGCCTTCGCCGGCGCGCGATCGGCCTCGGGCAAGGTCTTCAGCTCGCGGCGCGCCTCGGCAAAGTCGTTGCGCAGTGCCGCGGCAGTGACCCGTGCCACGACGGCGCCGCGGTCAGTGCCGACTCCATCAGTGCGCTCGATGCGGACGAGTTTCGATGCTCCGGCCTGAAGACGCTCGACGATACCGGCATTGCTGCTCGCTGCCTCCGGCGGCGGCGACAGCTTCGGCACGATGTTGAGGAGCTCGCGGGTCAGCGCGACCGGCGTCGGGATGCCCGACGCGGCAAAACCTTCAAGCGGCTTCAGCATTTCGGGCTTGGCGGCGAGTGACCGCGCCGCTGTGAGCTGCGCCTCATAGGGATCGTTATGACGAACGGCGACGTCGAGCAGCGTCGCGGCGACGACGTAGCGCAACGGCTTGTCGTCCATCACCTTCGAATCGGCTGCGATCTTTTCGCCCTGCTGCGCGAGCTCGGCGCGCGCGGTCGTGCTGGCGCGCTCGAGTTGGGAGATGCGCTCTTCGAGGGCCGCGAGGCCGGGCGCTGCCGCAGCGTCGCGCGGCGCGGATTTCGCATCGTTCAATGCGCTTGCGGTCTTGTCCGACTGGGCGCGCAAAGCGGCGATGTCGCTGCGCAAGGTGCCGACGGATTTTTCCAGCGCATCAACGCGCGCGACCATTGCCGTATCGGCGCCTGGCTTGCCCGCCTTGGCTTCGACTGCGGCCACACGTCCGCTCAGCGCATCGACCGTGGCACTCGTCACCTGAGGCGCGGCGGGCGGCGCCTGCACCGCAGGCCAACCCAGCGCCCAGCCGACCGCGATCACGACCGCGGCTGCAGCGGCGCCGGAGAATGGTGCGATGACCCAGGGAGAAATGGCGCCCGACGCAGCGGCCTGTGGCTCATCGCGCTCCGGCTCCGCCTTGGGCGTCTCGACCTTGGCTTCTTCGGCATCGGCCCGCTCGGATTTTGCCTGCTCAGCCGATGGCTCGGCTTCCGGCTCACCGGCGACATCCTGCGGCTGGGTGGAGACTTCGGTCGCCTCAAGGTCGATGGTCGGCGGGGTGCGCTTGGCACGGCCGGACTCGGGGGCCAGTCCTACGTTTTCAGGCTTGCCTGCGTCTTCCGGCTTGTCGTCGGCCATCGTGACGGTTCCTCACACGTTTCATACAGAGACGAGCCCGATTGCGTCGGATTCGGCCCGTCCTCTTACGCCAAACGGGTCCGCAAAGCACGCTCCAAGGCGTCAAACAAGGCATTTTCGTCCGGGGTCGCGGCCACCAGAACCTGCGACGCACCGGCATCGCGCAGCACGGAAGCGACTGTCTCGGACAGGCAGCATTGCGGGATCGCCAGCGCCGAGATTTCGACGCCCTCGTCCCGGGCCGCGTCCAGGAAGGCGCGCGCGCTGCGCCGGGAGTAATGCAACACCGCCTCGATCCCATGCGCGGCAAAGCCGTCGCAGACATCGCGCGGTAGAATCTTGACCGGAGCCATGCGGTAGGTCGTCTGCGTGACCACGCTGAACCCTTCCGCACCGAGCTCACCGCCGAGGTCGCGCGAAAGATCCGCGCCCGCCAAATAGAGCAGCGTCGTTTTTTTCTTCAGCAGCTTGTCACGCGCGGCCTGCATCACCTTGTCGCGCAGGGAAGCGGCATCGCCGCCGGCGACGATCACATCCGCAAAGCCGATCTCGCGCGCCACGGAAGCTGTGTGCTCTCCGACCGCGAACAGCGGCAGCTCCAAGAGGCCGAGGTCCCGCAATTGCGGCGCAACGGCACGGATCGCATTCGCGGATGTGACGATGATAGCGCTGTAACCGGCCTCGCTCTCGTCGTGGAAAGCAACCGGCTCGAACTTGAGCACCGGCGCAAGCAGCACCACATGACCCCGCGCGCGTAAATTTTCTGCCGTCGCCTGATTGTCGGGATGCGGCCGTGTGACAAGAATGGACATTGCCTGTGTTCCCGGACCACGTGGCGGTGGCGCATTGGCGAGGGATGACAGCGCGTGACGATTGCGCAAGCCGACCCCGGAATGCTACCGCGTTAGCAGAACTCTGCTTTCCGGATGAGCGCAAGGGCGCAAATTGGATAACAATTCGCCAATGCTGGTATTGGGCATCGAGACCACCTGCGACGAGACCGCGGCGGCCGTGATCGAGCGCGCGCCTGATGGCAGCGGCAAGATCCTTTCCAACATCGTGCGGTCCCAGGTCGAGGAGCACGCCCGCTTCGGCGGCGTCGTGCCGGAGATCGCCGCGCGCGCGCATGTCGACCTGCTCGACGGCATCATCGAGCGCGCCATGAGCGAGGCCGGCATCGGCTTCGCCCAGCTCAATGGTGTCGCGGCGGCCGCGGGGCCGGGGCTGATCGGCGGCGTCATCGTCGGGCTCACCACCGCTAAGGCGATCGCGATGGTGCATGACACGCCGCTGGTCGCGGTCAACCATCTCGAGGCGCACGCGCTGACGCCGCGCCTGACCGACGGCATCGAATTTCCTTATTGCCTGTTCCTCGCCTCCGGCGGTCACACCCAGATCGTCGCCGTCACCGGCGTCGGCCAGTATGTCCGGCTCGGCACCACCGTCGACGACGCCATCGGCGAAGCCTTCGATAAGGTCGCAAAGATGCTGGGCCTGCCCTATCCGGGCGGCCCGCAGGTCGAACGCGCAGCAGCGAACGGCGATGCGACACGTTTTGCTTTCCCGCGACCGATGCAGGGACGCCCCGACGCCAATTTCTCGCTATCAGGGTTGAAGACGGCCGTCCGTACCGAAGCGAGCCGC
Organism: Pseudomonadota bacterium; assembly: GCA_023387695.1. Classification (GTDB taxonomy): domain Bacteria; phylum Pseudomonadota; class Alphaproteobacteria; order Rhizobiales; family Xanthobacteraceae; genus Bradyrhizobium. Next base: position 27,948 of record JAEWHT010000398.1, read on the forward strand.
CTCACCGAGATCACGCCGCAGGATATCAACGATCTCTGCGCGAGTTTCCAGGCTGCGGTGCTGGACTCCACGGCCGATCGCTTGAGCGTTGGCCTCAGACTTTTCCGCGAACAGTTCGGCGCGCCGAGCGCGCTGGTTGCGGCCGGCGGTGTCGCCGCCAATCAGGCGATCCGTGGTGCGCTCGATGACGTCGCGCGGCAAGCCGGGACGCAGTTGATCATGCCGCCGCCTGCGCTCTGCACCGACAATGGCGCAATGATCGCCTGGGCCGGCGCCGAACGTCTCGCACTTGGCCTGACCGATACGATGGAAGCCCAGCCCCGCGCACGCTGGCTGCTCGACGCCAACGCCACCGCGCCGGCAGGTTACCGCAAGACGCGAGCGGGGTACTGACCATGGCCGCGTTCGACTCCGTCGCCGTGATCGGGGCCGGCGCCTGGGGTACAGCGCTGGCGACGGTCGCCGCGCGCGCCGGACGGAGCGTGACATTGTGGGCACGCAATGCTGAGCATGCCGCGCGCATCGCCTCGACCCGTGACAATCCGCGGCTGCCCGGCGTGCGGCTCGCGCCTGACATCGTGGTGACGAGCAATCTGGCACTCGCCGCACGCGCCGACATGCTGCTGATCGTAACGCCGGCACAGCATCTGCGTGGCGCGGTGAACGTGCTGGCCTCGCACATCACCAAACCTGTGCCGATCATCGCCTGCGCCAAGGGCATCGAGCACGGCACCCACAAATTCATGACCGACGTGATTGCGGAAGCTGCGCCGCATGCGCAGCCGGCGATCCTGTCGGGCCCGAGCTTTGCCGACGACGTCGCGCGCGGCCTGCCGACGGCGGTGACACTGGCTGCAAAGGACGAGGCCCTGGCGAGCGCGCTGGTGCAGGCGCTGGGCTCCGCGACCTTCCGGCCCTATCACACCAATGACGTCCGCGGCGTCGAGATCGGTGGTGCGGCCAAGAACGTACTCGCGATTGCTGTTGGAATCTCGGTCGGACGCAAGCTCGGCGCCTCCGCCCAGGCCGCGCTCACGACCCGCGGCTTTGCCGAGCTGACGCGTTTGGGTCGCGCGCTCGGCGCGCGCGGTGAGACGCTCACTGGCTTGTCCGGCCTCGGCGATTTGATCCTGACGTGTTCGAGCCCGCAGTCGCGCAATTTCGCACTTGGGCTGGCACTTGGACGCGGCGAGCAGCCGCCGGCCGGCAAGCTGGCGGAAGGCGAATCCACCGCGCCGGTGCTGATCGAGCTCGCCGCTTCGCAAAACGTCGAGATGCCTGTATCAGAAGCCGTCGCTTCGATCCTGAGCGGCAAGAGCACGATCGACGCCGCGATCTCGGGGTTGTTGACCCGCCCCTTCAAGGCAGAGGAATGAACATGGCGTACTGGCTGGTGAAATCCGAACCATCGGTGTGGTCCTGGGACCAGCAGGTCGCGAAGGGTGCCAAGGGCGAGGCCTGGACCGGTGTGCGCAACTACACCGCACGCATCAATCTCGTGAACATGAAGAAGGGCGACAAGGCGTTCTTCTATCATTCCAACGAGGGCAAGGAGATCGTCGGCATCGCTGAGATCGTCAAGGAGGCCTATCCCGATCCAACCGACAAGACCGAAAAATTCGTCTGCGTCGACATCAAGGCCGACAAGCCCTTGAAGACGCCGGTGACGATGGCTGCGATCAAGGCGGAGAAGAAGCTCGCGGATATGGCGCTGGTAAAATATTCGCGCCTGTCGGTGCAGCCGGTGACAGCCGAGGAATGGAAGCTCGTCTGCAAGATGGGTGGACTGTAGTCGTCGTTACACCGCCGCGGTCGCCACCACTTGCTGCAGAAGCTGCTCGCGTCGCGCCTGCGAGCGCTGGCCCTTCATCGTCGCCGCAAAACGTTCGAGGATGCCGTCCTCGAAGGCAGTGACGATGGTGTCATGGACATAGCTCTTGCGGCAGATCGCCGGTGTATTGGAGAGCTTGTCTGCGGCGGCACGGATCGCGTCCAGCACCTGCTTCTTGCGGCCGCGCTGGCTGGTCGCCGGCGTGATCCGCGACAACGATTCCACGACGACGGCCGACGCCATCAGCGTGCGGAAATCCTTCAGCGAAATCTTGATGCCGGCGATCTCGCGCAGGAACGCATTCACCTGCGTGGTGCTGACGGCGCGCACGATGCCGTAGGCATCGCGATACTGGAACATGCGCTTGCCGGGAACGCCGTTGAGGATGCCGATGGCGCGCACAAGCTTGGCGGCGTCGCACTCTTTCCGCACAGCCTTGCCGCCCTTCGCCTTGAAGGTCAGCACGAAGCTGTCGTCTTCCAGCGTCACGTTGGACTTCAGCATCGTGGTTGCGCCACGGGTGCCGTTGAGACGGGCGTAGGATTCATTGCCGGGGCGGATCGCGGTGCGCGCGATCAGTTCGATCACGGCGGACAGAGCGAATTCGCGCGTCGGCTCATCGCCCGACAGAAACGCCGAGACCTTGCGCCGGATCTTTGGCAGTGCGCCGACGAGCTTTTCCAGGCGATGCGCCTTGCGGTGCTCGCGGACCTTCTCCCAGTCGGCGTGATAGCGATATTGCAGCCGGCCCGCGGCATCGCGACCCACCGCCTGGAGATGCGTGCTCGGATCGGCCGAGTAGCGCACTTCGCGATAGGCCGGCGGTACCGCCATGGCATGCAGGCGGCGGATGGTGCGGGCGTCGCGGATATGCGCGCCGTTGCCGCGGACGAAGGAATAGCCTTTCCCGCGCTTGATGCGGCGAATGGTCAGCTCGTTCTGATCGCCGAGCCGCAGGCCGAGCTCCTTGGCCAGTTCCTCGACGGCCGCCGGGGAGGCCGAATCGAACGTCTTTTTCGGGCTGGGACGGGTGGAACCCGCCGGTTTCGGCCATTGTCCGAGGGCTTTGGCCAACGCGACAGCAGCAGGATCGGCCGAGGCAGGCCGCATCGTCCCGATATTCTGCTGATCCATCATAGTCTTACGCTCTGGCCCTGTCTGGTACCGTTCAATGCCGCTGTTCTGATTTTTGTTCCAAGCCTCGCCTGGAGGGGTCTCTTGGGGACCCGGGTTAGCCACTTAGGGTGTTCCGAACGGCATTGCGAGTCCCGAATCAGTGAAAGGCGGTTTCTAAATACCTCCTGCGACGCATGGGCGCTCTGCACCACCTTCTTCCTGGGATTTGGGTAAAGAGCCAAAGGCCGCCGTTCGGCTCCGTTTCAGATTTGCGACAGCCGGCGCCCAAAGATTGATTCTTCGCATGGCCGTGCGCTCTCCGAAGGTCCAGCTTGTGGTCCTTGTCGGGTCCGGTTAGCCCGACGCATAATCGGTTCAACGATCAAGTCGGCTTGCGCGTCGCCAGCGTTTGGCTTGCCGTATGTGGAGGGAAGAATGTCCGAGAAGATCTACGACGTCCCCGCGGAATGGGCCAAGCGTGCCTGGGTCGACCAAGCCAAGTACAAGGACATGTACGCCCGCTCGGTCGCGGACCCGAACGCCTTCTGGGCCGAACAGGCCAAGCGCGTCGACTGGATGCACGCGCCGACGAAAATCGAGAACGTCTCCTTCGCGCCCGGCAACATCTCGATCAAATGGTTCGAGGACGGAATCCTCAACGTCGCCCATAATTGTATCGACCGCCATCTCGCCAAGCGCGGCAACCAGACCGCGATCATCTGGGAAGGCGACGATCCCTCGCAGTCCAAGCACATCACCTACAAGGAGCTGCACGACGAAGTCTGCCGGATGGCCAACATCCTGCGCACCCGCAACGTCAAGAAGGGCGATCGCGTCACCATCTACCTGCCGATGATTCCGGAAGCGGCCTACGCGATGCTGGCCTGCGCGCGCATCGGCGCGATCCACTCGGTGGTGTTCGCCGGGTTCTCGCCTGATTCCCTCGCTCAGCGCATCAACGATTGCCAGTCCAAGATCATCATCACCGCGGATGAGGGCCTGCGCGGTGGCAAGAAGGTGCCGCTGAAGGCCAATGTCGACGCGGCGCTCGCCAAAGCCGATGGCGTCGACTGGGTCGTCGTGGTCAAGCGCACCGGCGGCAAGATCGACATGAACCCGACGCGCGACCTCTGGTATCACGAAGCGGCGGCGATGGTGACGACCGAATGCCCGGTCGAGCACATGCACGCCGAGGATCCGCTGTTCATTCTCTACACGTCGGGCTCGACCGGCCAGCCCAAGGGCGTGCTGCACACTTCGGGCGGCTATCTCGTATTCGCCTCGATGACGCATCAATACGTCTTCGACTATCACGAGGGCGACATCTATTGGTGCACAGCCGACGTCGGCTGGGTCACCGGCCACAGCTACATCCTCTACGGGCCGCTGGCGAACGGCGCGACGACGCTGATGTTCGAAGGCGTGCCGAATTACCCGGACAATTCGCGATTCTGGAGCGTCATCGACAAGCACAAGGTCAACATCTTCTACACCGCACCGACCGCGATCCGCGCGCTGATGCAGTCGGGCGATGAGCCCGTGAAGAAGACCTCGCGCGCAAGCCTCCGTCTGCTCGGCTCGGTCGGCGAACCCATCAATCCCGAAGCCTGGGAGTGGTATCACCGCGTCGTCGGCGACGATCGTTGCCCGATCGTCGATACCTGGTGGCAGACCGAGACCGGTGGCATTCTGATCACGCCGCTGCCGGGTGCGACCAAACTCAAGCCGGGTTCGGCGACGCAGCCGTTCTTCGGCGTCGTGCCGGAGATCGTCGATGCTGACGGCAAGGTGCTGGAGGGTGAGACCACCGGCAATCTGTGCCTGACGCGTTCTTGGCCGGGCCAGATGCGCACGGTCTATGGCGATCATGCGCGCTTCGAGCAGACCTACTTCTCGACTTACAAAGGCAAGTACTTCACCGGCGACGGCTGCCGCCGCGACGCCGACGGCTATTACTGGATCACCGGCCGCGTCGACGACGTCATCAACGTCTCCGGCCATCGCATGGGCACCGCCGAGGTCGAGAGCGCGCTGGTCGCGCACGAGAAGGTCTCGGAAGCAGCCGTGGTCGGCTACCCGCACGACATCAAGGGCCAGGGCATCTACGCTTATGTTACCCTGATGGCCGGCGTCGAACCGAGCGAGGAACTGCGCAAGGAACTCGTGACCTGGGTGCGCAAGGAGATCGGCCCGATCGCCGCACCCGACCAGATCCAGTTCTCGCCCGGCCTTCCCAAGACCCGCTCCGGCAAGATCATGCGCCGCATCCTGCGCAAGATCGCCGAAGACGAGCCGGGCAGCCTGGGCGACACCTCGACCCTGGCCGATCCCGCCGTGGTCGATGATCTCGTGAAGAACCGGCAGAACAAGAAGTCGGCGTAAGCACGCTCTGGTGCCCCGGACGCAGCGCAGCGCCAATTGGCGGTGCGCTGCAGAGCCGGGGCCTATCCATCTAAGCGGAAGGGAAGAGCGGGGTCCCGGCTCAGCGGAGCAGCGTTACACGCTGCGCCGCGTCCGGGACACGAGCCCGACCATAGCCCCACCCAAAGACAACCACCGTTCACACCCCTCACGCACTTGTCAGGGCGGGCACTGCCGCGGGGGTATCTTTCCCGCCGAGTGTTGTTTTCAGGTCATTTACTTTATTTCGAACATTTCCTTTCTTCCCCCTGCTGGCTCGCCCTCCGCGGCCGTGCGTGGAAACCGTCCGGTTAACAAGCGCGGTTAAGAATGTCTGGGCGAACAGGCAAATTGCCGGTTTTGCGTGAATTTGGACGATCCGTTCCGGGCTGAGGGGAAAATTGATGTCGATGAAGATTGCACTGGCGCTGGCCGCCACCGTCGCGGCAGGGGCCCTGATGTCGACGGCAGCCGAGGCGCGGCCCGAAATGGTGGGAAACCACGTCGCCAACTATTCGCCCGGCACCATCGTGGTCAAAACCAACGAACGCCGGCTCTATCTCATCCTCGATGACGGCCACGCCGTGCGCTATCCCGTCGGCGTCGGCAAGTCCGGCAAGCAATGGGCCGGCACCACCCGCATCGACGGCAAGTATCGCAATCCGGCCTGGTCGCCGCCCGCCGAAGTGAAGCGCGACAAGCCGCAGCTTCCCGACGTGATCCCCGGCGGTTCGCCGCGCAACCCGATGGGCGTTGCGGCGATGACCCTGGCCGGCGGCGAATACGCCATCCACGGCACCAACGTGCCGGGCTCGGTCGGCGGCTTCGTGTCCTATGGCTGCATCCGCATGCTCAACGACGACATCACCGATCTCTACAGCCGCGTCTCCGTCGGCACGACGGTGGTCGTGACGCGCTGATCGAACAGATCAAAGCGAGAGAGCAAAAGCCGCGTCATCTGACGCGGCTTTTTTATTGCCAGAAGCGCCAGCCTCGCGTGCACCAGCCATCGCGATGGCCGCCATTGTAGCTACGCGCATAACCGCCCGCGAGCATGGCCGCCGAAACGTTGGTGGTCTGCCTGGTCGCGACATCGGCGAGAACGCGCCCATATTTTTCCGTGCCGAGATTGTAGATGGTGACGCCGCCCTGACGGAGCAGATTGCGCAAGGCATCGGTGGCCGCTTCAGCCTTGTCCAACTCGTCCTGGCAGGACGCCTTCATCTCGGGCGCATCGATGCCGCGCAAGCGAACGCGCGCGACGAGATCGCGTCCGTCGCGCTGATGCACGCGGGCGAGAAAGGTGTCGCCGTCGATGGTACGGATGACGTCAATCGGCAGGCGCGTATCGGGATTGCCCGCGTGCTCGACGATGATCTCGGCATCCTGCGTGCGTTCGTCAGCCGGATACGGAATCGGCCAGTTCGTCTCATGCCGGAAGGTCAGCACGATCGCCGTCACGATTCCGACCACGAACATCCACGGCAGCAGCCCAGAGAAGCGCCGGCCAAACGGCGAGCCACCATAAGACGGCCGATAGGAGCGATCCGGATCGAAGCGCGACATCCACGCACGCTAAGGCTGAGTCGGCCGCACCGACAAGTGACTGGAAAACAGCTCCGCCTCAGAAATCCGAGGCGATGCCTTTGCGCTCCCAATCGCCGTAGCGCGTGGGCTCGGGTCCCTTCGGGCCCTGCAATTCCTTCGGCGCCGCCTCAGCAGTGGCCGCCGCAGCTTGCCGACGCGCCTCGGCTTCAGCCAGCGCGCGCTGGGCGGCCGGCGTCAGCTTCTTGCGATCGGGGGCGGGAGGTTGGTCGGTCATCGTTCGGGGTCCTAGCGCAGGATCGCGGCTTGCGCGACGTCCAATAACGCATTGCTGAAATGGCCGCAGCGGGCTGAAATCGCCAGAGGCCATTCTTACATTTGGCATATTCGCGTGCCACAGCTGGTGTTCTCAAGGCATGCGCCCATATTGGCGGAACTGCCGCTTCCCAAGAACCTTACTTCCGCATGCCATCTCAACGTTTCGCCCCTCCGTCCGAAGTGCCCGGTCTCGCGGCGCGGCGGATCGCTGCCGACATCGTCGACGGCGTCCTGCACAAGCACCGCACGCTCGATGACCAGCTCGACGGCTCCGGCGCCCATCCCGGACTGAAGACACTCGCCGACCGTGACCGCGCGCTGATGCGGCGGCTGGTCGCGACCATCCTGCGCCGGCTCGGCACGCTCGGCCATGTGCTGTCGCGCCTGCTCGATAAGGGTATCCCGTCCGATGCACCGCGCGCGCAGAGCGCGCTTCTGATCGGCGCCGCCCAGATCCTCTGGATGGATGTGCCCGATCACGCTGCGGTCGATCTCTCGGTTCGGCTGGTGCAGTCCGATCGGCGCGCCGCGCGCTACGCCGGCCTCGTCAATGCGGTGCTGCGCCGCTGCGCGCGCGAGGGCCAGGCGCTGGTCGAGGAGGTCGCCACGCAATCGCTCGACCTGCCGCCTTGGCTGCTGGCGCGCTGGAGCGCGCATTACGGCGAGGCGACCGCTCGCGACATGGCGCTCGCGCTCGGTCACGAACCGTCACTCGACCTGACCGTGAAGTCCGACGCCGCGCAATGGGCGAGCCGCCTGCACGGCGAAGTGCTGTCGACGGGATCGGTGCGCACGCTGCTGCATGGATCGGTGACCATGCTGCCCGGATTCGCCGAAGGACAATGGTGGGTGCAGGACGCCGCCGCCGCGCTACCGGTTCGGCTGTTCGGCGATATCGCCGGCAAGTCCATCGCCGACATCTGCGCGGCCCCCGGCGGCAAGACTGCGCAACTGGCGCAGGCCGGCGCACGTGTCACGGCGATCGACCGCTCGCCCGCTCGCGTGGCGCGCCTCCGCGAAAATCTGAACCGGCTGTCGCTTCAGGCCGAGACCGTCGTCGCCGACGCCGTGGAATGGGCAGGACCGGCGGAAGGCTTCGATGGCATCCTGATCGATGCGCCCTGCACGTCGACCGGAACAATCCGTCGGCACCCCGACGTCGCCTGGCTGCGCCAGGAGTCCGACGTCGCCGCGATGACCGTTCTCCAGCAGCGCCTGCTGAAGAAATCCGTCTCGCTGCTCAAATCGGGCGGGACTTTGGTCTACTGCACCTGTTCGCTGGAACCCGAAGAGGGCGAGCAGGCGGTCGCCACGTTGCTGGCCGCAGAACCCTCCCTTCGCCGCGTGCCGATCGAACCCAGCGAGGTCTCCGGGCTCAGCGAGATCATCACGGCCGAGGGCGATCTCCGGACCCTGCCGAGCCACCTGCCGCATGCCGACCCGAAGCTCGGCGGGCTCGACGGATTTTTCGCGGCCCGGCTCGTTAAATCCTGATTTTGCACCGGATTTTGCTACAACGCCCCTGATTCGGGGGCTTTCAAGGTGGTGTCGGCCGTCCGATTTTGGGATTAATAAGGATTCGTCGGAATCCTCTCCCCCTTCAAGGCAAGGCGTGTCGGTCGCTCAACGCAGACGTATCTCGACGCTGGTCATGAACCGCTTCGCGCGGAACATGCTCGCGCGTGCGAGCGGCGGTTCTGTTGCGTTGTCGCGGGTCTGGCCCGGTCGCACCGACCGGCTGATCATCGCGCCACATGATCTGCGCACCGCCGATGCAACGCGCGCCGCGGAGATCTATGCCGGGCGCTTCGTCTTCGCCGGCAAGATCGTCAATTGCCACGGCCGCTCGATCTTCGATCTCGATCCGCCCTCGGAGGATTGGGAGGTCGCGCTGCTTGGCTTCGGCTGGCTGCGGCATTTGCGCGCCGCCGACACCGCGCTGACGCGGGCCAATGCACGCGCGCTGGTCGAGGACTGGATCAGCAATCCCGCCAACAAGCGCCGGCCCGTCGCCCGTCGCGCCGACGTGTTGGCGCGGCGCGTGATCTCGCTGCTGTCGCAGGCGCCACTGGTGCTCAACGACACCGACAACAAATTCTACCGCCGTTACCTGCGCGCGCTCGCACGCGAGATCCGCTTCCTGCGCTACACCATGGTCAACATCCCTGACGGGGTGCCGAAGCTCCAGGTGCAGATTGCGCTGTGCTACACGACGCTCTGCCTCGCCAACCAGGCGCGGCACATCCGCAGCGCGTCGAAGAAGCTTTCCGACGAATTGCAGCGGCAGATTCTCCCCGACGGCGGGCACATCTCGCGCAATCCGGGCGCGCTGATCGAGCTCCTGATCGACCTGTTGCCGCTGCGACAGACCTTTGCCGCGCGCAACATCGCGCCGCCTCCGGCGCTGCTCAATGCGATCGATCGCATGATGCCGATGCTGCGCTTCTTCCGGCACGGCGACGGCAATTTCGCGCTGTTCAACGGCATGAGCGCGACGCCGTCGGACCTGCTCGCCACGCTGCTCGCCTACGACGACGCGCACGGCGCGCCGATGGCGAACATGCCGCACACCGGCTTCCAGCGCCTCGACGCCGGCCCGACCACGTTGATCATCGACACCGGCCCGCCGCCGCCGCCCGGCGTCAGCCACGATGCGCATGCCGGCTGCCTGTCGTTTGAGCTGTCGTCCGGCATCAGCCGTATCGTCACGAATTGCGGCATGCCGACCACGGGTCGCGACAATTGGCGGCCGTTTGCGCGCGGCACCGCGGCGCATGCGACGCTGACCTATCACGAGACGTCATCCTGCCAGTTCGTCGAGATGTCGGCGATGAAGCGGCTGCTGCACGGCGCGCCGATCATCAACGGCCCCCATGAGGTGGAGAGCTATCGCGAAATCGTGCAGGACGGCACGCTGTTGACGACTTCGCATGACGGCTATCTCGCCAAGTTCGGCGTGATCCATCGCCGCGTGCTGATGATCGCCAATGACGGCGCGCGGATCGATGGCGAGGACACGCTGTCGCCACCGCAGGGCGCGCGCCTCAAGGGCAACGATGCCGATTTCGCGCTGCGCTTCCATCTGCACCCGGCCGTGAAGGCGAGCCGGCTGTCGGATGCGCGCGGCGTCATGCTGGTGCTGCCGAACCGCGACGTCTGGACGTTCGAAGCTCTCGACGACAAGGTCGATCTGGAGGACAGCGTCTTCCTCGCCGGCAATGATGGCCCGCGCCGCACCGCCCAGATCGTGATCCGTCAGGATGCCCGTCAGGCCCCGTCGATCCGCTGGAGTTTTGTGCGTTCGACTGCCTCGCCCGCGGTCACCAATGCCCGCCGCAACGCTCGCCGCGAGCCGGAACTTCCGCTGTAAACAGGCACGATTCGGCCCCATCTGATCGTTGTGAAGGGCCTCGAAAACTGCTATCGAGCGCTCGTTCGCGCGACTGGCGACCTTGGATGGAGCACCATCGGGAAGCGCGACACATATCCGCCGCGCGCCTGGGCATAGACACTCCCTTAACAGAGGATCTTGCTCATGACTGACCATCCCCGCCGCGTCACCCGCGCCATTCTTTCCGTCTCCGACAAGACCGGCCTGATCGAGTTCGCGAAAGCGCTCGCCGCGCATGATGTCGAGCTTGTCTCGACCGGCGGCACTGCCAAGGCAATTGCTGCTGCCGGCTTGAAGGTGAAGGACGTTTCCGACCTCACCGGCTTTCCCGAGATGATGGACGGCCGCGTCAAGACGCTGCATCCGAAGGTACACGGCGGCCTGCTCGCGATCCGCGACAACAAGGAACATGCCGAGGCGATGAAGGCGCACGGCATCGCTCCGATCGATCTGCTCGTCGTCAATCTCTATCCGTTCGAGGCGACCGTCGACAAAGGCGCGGGCTTCGAGGATTGCATCGAGAACATCGACATCGGCGGCCCCGCGATGATCCGCGCCGCTGCGAAGAACCATGACGACGTCGCCGTCGTGGTCGAGGCTGACGATTACAAGGCCGTGCTCGACGAGCTCGCAGCTAACCAGGGCGCAACGACGCTGAAGCTGCGCCGGCGACTGGCCGCGAAGGCTTATGCGCGCACGGCGGCCTATGACGCTGCTATCTCGAACTGGTTCAACCGTCAGCTCGAGATCGACGCGCCCGATTTCCGCGCCTTCGGCGGCAAGCTGATCCAGTCGTTGCGCTACGGCGAGAACCCGCACCAGACCGCGGCGTTCTACGCCACGCCCGACAAGCGCCCGGGCGTTTCCACCGCACGTCAGCTCCAGGGCAAGGAGCTCTCCTACAACAACATCAACGATACCGATGCCGCCTATGAATGCATCGGCGAATTCGACACTAAGCGCACCGCGGCCTGCGTGATCGTCAAACACGCCAATCCCTGCGGCGTTGCCGAGGGATCGAACCTGGTCGACGCCTATCGCAAGGCGCTGGCCTGCGATTCCACTTCGGCGTTCGGCGGCATCATCGCGATGAACCGCGCGCTCGATGCCGATACCGCGCGCGAAATCACCAAGATCTTCACCGAGGTGATCATCGCGCCGGATGCAAGCGAAGAGGCCATTGCCATCATCGGCGCGCGCAAGAATCTGCGCCTGCTGCTCGCCGGCAGCCTGCCCGATCCGCGCGCGCCGGGCCTCACCGCCAAGACGGTGGCCGGTGGTCTTCTCGTGCAGAGC
>JAEWHT010000429.1 GCA_023387695.1 Pseudomonadota bacterium
CCTGGATCACCGCGAGGCCCTTGGCGACGCACTCGTTGACGCCCTCGCGCGACAGCTCGATGCCGCGGCCGTCGATACCGCGCGTCTCCAGCAGTTGAAGCAGATCGCCATCGCCGCAGCCGACGTCGAGCACTTTCGAACCCGGCTTGACCATCTCGGCAACCAGCAGATGGTCGGCCCGAAATGGGCCGGACTGCTCCGCAGTGAGACCGTTCAACGGCAGCACTTCCTGTACAGACATTGCCAGCCGTCCTTGTCAGTCATTCCTGGAGGTGAGCCCGCGCGCCTTGCCTGCCGATTGCAGGAAGGCGCGGGAGATGTCGAAGAATTCGGGCACGTCGAGCAGGAAGGCGTCGTGGCCGCGATCGGTCTCGATCTCGGCAAACGATACCCGCGCGCTCGACGCATTCAGCGCGTGCACCAGCGCGCGCGATTCCGAGGTCGGGAACAGCCAGTCGCTGGTGAAGGAGACCACGCAGAAGCGCGTCTCGATCCCGGCGAATGCTTTCGCCAATACGCCGTCGTGGTCGCCGGCGATGTCGAAATAGTCCATCGCGCGCGTCAGGTAGAGATAGGAATTGGCGTCGAAACGCTCGACAAAGGACGAGCCCTGGTAGCGCAGATAAGACTCGACCTGGAAATCGGCGTCGAACGAGAAGGTCGGCAGTTCGCGGTCCTGCATGCGACGACCGAACTTGCGATGCAGCGCGGCGTCCGAAAGATAGGTGATGTGCGCGGCCATACGCGCCACCGCGAGGCCACGATGCGGATGAATCCCCTGATCGGCGTAGGCGCCATTGTGCCAATCGGGATCGGCCATCACGGCCTGGCGGCCCAGTTCGTGGAACGCGATGTTCTGCGCCGAGTGCCGCGTCGAGCAGGCGATCGCGAGCGCAGAGTAGACGCGCTTGGGATAGGCCGCAGTCCATTGCAGCACCTGCATGCCGCCCATCGAGCCACCGACGACGGCGAACAGCGTGTCGATGCCGAGCCGGTCGATCAGCATCGCCTGCGCGCGCACCATGTCGGGAATGGTGATGACGGGAAAATCGAGGCCCCACACCTTGCCGGTCGCGGGATTGATCGAGGCTGGGCCAGTCGAGCCCATGCAACCACCGATCACATTGGAGCAGATGATGAAGTACTTGGCGGGATCGAGCGGTCGGCCGGGACCGACCAACGTGTCCCACCAGCCGGACTTGCCGGTGACCGGATGCACATTGGCGACGTGCTGATCGCCGGTCAGCGCATGGCAGATCAGCACCGCGTTGGAGCGATCGGCATTGAGTTCGCCATAGGTCTTGTAGGCGATCTGGAACGGGGTGAGATCAATGCCGCAGTCGAGCCGCAACGGCTGGTCGGCGCCGAAACGCGCGACCTCTGAACTCGGATGATCGACCTCATGCGACCGATCGTCGGCACTGATCGCGGGACTGGGTACGGACTTGACGCCAACCATCTCTGACCATGACCTCGTTTGCGATCGGACTTCAGATCGCGACTGACATCAGGCCATAAAAAACCCGGCCTGAACGATAGGTTCGGCCGGGATCGAAAGCGTCCCCGGCCTGTTTAGCGAGTTTTTTAACGTGGCTGCAAGCCGGCCGGCTCAAATGACCACGGAACAGGCAAAACCTACTGGCTTGGGCTGATTTCGTCAAGTCGCGGTCCGGATTAACCAAAATGGTCCCTCTCAGGGCTGCTCCGCGGAACGTCATTTCTCTTTGCTTTCGCAGCCCTGACTGCCTAATCAGGACATTCCCCGCAGCCCCCAAACAGCCCTGTCAGATATGTCCCAACGTCCGCCCGCGCCACCATCACTCCAGGAATTGCGCAAGGAGATCGACGCGATCGACGAGGGCATGCATCGCCTGCTGATGCAGCGCGGCGACATCATCGATCGCCTGATCCAGGTGAAGCAGACCCAGGAGGTCGGCTCGGCGTTTCGTCCGGCGCGCGAGGCCTCGATGATGCGCGACATCGTGCAGCGCCATCGCGGCATCCTGCCGCTCGACACGGTCGAGAGCATCTGGCGCGTCATCATCTCCACGTTCACCTATGTCCAGGCGCCGTTCTCCGTGCATGCCGACGTCTCCGTGAGCGAGCCGGCGATGCGCGATTCCGTGCGTTTCCATTTCGGCTTCACGGTTCCCTATGTCGCGCATTTCAGCGCACAGGCCGCGGTCGAGGCGGTGGCGAAGTCCAAGGGCGATCTGGCCCTGGTCTCGGCGACATCGAGCCGCACGCCGTGGTGGCTGGAGCTGGAAGCGGACGGCGCACCGAAGATCATTGCGCGCATGCCCTTCGTCGAGCGCGCCGATCACCCAGCGGCGCTGCCTGTGTTTGCGGTCTCGCGCGTCGCTGACAGCGCCGTGGTGACCGAGGTCGAGACCTTCAGCGTGCGCGTGTCGGGCTGGAATGCCGAGGTCGCGCGGACACTGTCGCCGCTGGTCGAGATCGTGGCGGTGCCTGATACCGCTTTCGACGGCGCGGCATTGCTGGTCTCGGTCACATCAGACACCAGCATCGACAAAATCAAGGCTGCCCTGATCGCAGCGGGGGCCTCGGTGCGCTCCACGGCCCTCGTCGGCCGCCACGCAACGCGCTATACGGTGCCCCCGACCGGGCCGAAATCGTAAATCGCGTACCGCCTAAAGCCTATCCGGAGTTGAAGATGTCCCGCCCCGTGCCGAATCCCGGCATTCTCGATATTGCGCCCTACACGCCCGGCAAGAGCCCGGTCGCAGAGCCGGGCCGCAAGGTGTTCAAGCTCTCGGCCAACGAGACGCCGTTCGGACCCTCGCCCAAGGCGATCGAGGCCTTCAAGCGTGTTGCGGATCATCTGGAGGATTACCCCGAGGGAACCTCGCGCGTGCTGCGCGAGGCGATCGGCCGCCACTACGGGCTCGATCCCAACCGCATCATCTGCGGCGCCGGCTCGGACGAGATCCTCAACCTGCTCGCGCATACCTATCTCAGCCACGGCGACGAGGCGATCTCGACCACGCACGGCTTCCTGGTCTACCCGATCGCGACCATGGCGGTCGGCGCCAAGAACGTGGTTGCGGCCGAGAAGAACCTGACCTGCGACGTCGACGCGATCCTGAAAGCAGTGACGCCGAAGACGAAGCTCGTGTGGCTCGCCAACCCCAACAACCCGACCGGCACATATATCCCGTTCGACGAGGTCAAGCGCCTGCGCGCCGGCCTGCCCTCGCACGTGCTCTTGGTGCTGGACGCCGCCTATTGCGATTACGTCTCGCGCAACGATTACGAGATGGGAATCGAGCTCGTTGCCACCACCGAGAATACCGTGGTGACGCACACCTTCTCGAAGATCCACGGTCTCGCCGCACTGCGCATCGGCTGGATGTTCGGCCCCGAGCACATCATCGACGCCGTCAACCGCATCCGCGGTCCCTTCAACGTGTCGACGCCGGCGATGTATGCCGCGGTCGCCGCGATCGAGGACACCGCGCACCAGACGATGTCGAAGCAGTTCACAGAGACCTGGCGCAACTGGCTCACCGAGGAGATCACCAAGCTCGGGCTGAAGGTGACGCCCGGCGTCGCCAATTTCGTGCTGATCCACTTCCCGGAAACCGGCAAGACTTCGGACGCAGCCGATGCCTATCTCACCAAGCGCGGCCTCGTGCTGCGCGCGTTGAAGAACTATGGCCTGCATCATCAGCTGCGCATGACCATCGGCACCGAGGAGGCCAACCGCCTCGTCGTCGACGGCCTGCGCGACTTCATGGCCGGCAAATGAGCGTGGACCCGCATTTCCAGCGCGTCGCCCTGATCGGTTTCGGCCTGATCGGCGGCTCGATCGCGCGCGCTGCGAAGCTTCAAGGCCTGGCTGGCGAGATCGTCACCACCGCGCGCTCTGAGAAGACGCGCGCGCGCGTGCTCGAACTCGGCATCGTCGACCGGGTCGTGGCGACCAATGTGGAAGCGGTGAAGGATGCCGATCTGGTCATCCTCTGCATTCCCGTCGGCGCCTGCGGGCCGGTGGCGCAGGAAATCGCTGCACATCTGAAGCCCGGCGCTGTCATCTCCGACGTCGGCTCGGTCAAGGGCGCGGTGGTCAAGGACATGGCGCCGCATTTGCCGAAGCACGTTCATTTCGTGCCGGCGCATCCGGTCGCGGGCACCGAGCATTCGGGCCCCGACTCCGGCTTCGCCGAGCTCTTCATCAACCGCTGGTGCATTCTCACCCCGCCGGAAGGCACTGATGCAGATGCCACCGCGCATTTGCGCGCGTTCTGGGCAGCGATGGGTGCCAGGGTCGAGGTGATGACGCCGGATCATCATGATCTCGTGCTCGCGATCACCAGCCATCTGCCGCATCTGATCGCCTACACCATCGTCGGCACCGCCGACGAGCTGCAGCAGGTGACGGAATCGGAAGTCATCAAGTTCTCCGCCGGCGGCTTCCGCGACTTCACCCGCATCGCGGCGTCAGACCCGACGATGTGGCGCGACGTGTTCCTCGCCAACAAGGACGCCGTGCTGGAGATGCTCGGCACCTTCACCGAGGATCTCGCCAAGCTCACCCGCGCCATCCGTCGTGGCGATGGAGAAGCGCTGTTCGACCATTTTACCCGTACCCGCGCCATCCGCCGCGGTATCGTCGAGATCGGTCAGGACTCGGCTGCTGCCGACTTCGGCCGCCAGCACGGGCAGCTCGACAAGAAATCCAGCTAACCGCTGTCCTTGATCTGTGCGGTGCGGAGGCGGCCGGCGAGACCGGCACCGATCTGCATGCACACGCCCAGCATCCAGGTCGCGCCGAACAACAGATTGCCGGCAGGATCGGATGTCTCATCCAGCACGAAGGCATAGAGCGCGAGCAGACCCGCGCCGGCCGCGAGGAACGTGCCGGTCGCGCTGGCAAGACCGATCACCGGCGATCGATGTATCTGCCCTGCCTGAAGCTGCGGCCAGCGCGGGATGTCGATCCCAAGATAGCTGCCGATCATTCCGAGCACGATCAGCAACACAGTGAATTCGACCGTGTCGAACCAGGGCAGCTCGACCCGCATCAGCAAGGCGGCGACGAAGGTGGCACCGACCGCACCCGTCATCGCCAGGCTAAGCCGGGCGACGATTTGCGCGAGCCGAAAGATGAGAACGCCGTCGGACAAAGGCCGTCCTCTTGGAATTAGAACGGGTAGTACCGGATCTGTGTCATGACGATGTTGTCGTCGGTCTTGGGTGCCCCGCCGACGCCGGCGAAGGCAACGCGCTGCGTGTAAGAATACTGCACGCCGGCTTTGAGCGTGCCGTAATTGCCCTGGTAGATGGTGTCGTAGATGCCGGCGGTGACTTGCCGGACTTCCTTGGTATTGCCGTTACACGTTGCAGCCGGCGTGTTCTCGGTGAAGCAACCGGTGTTGTTGTAGAGCGGATTGCCGTAACCAAAAGGAACGGTGCCGACATTGGCGAAATTGGCCTTGGCTTTTTCAAGACCAGCGTAACTGTAGACATCGAGGCTCGGCGTTGCGTGCCAGATCAGGCCGACCGCGCCCGCCGTGATCGTCAACGGCAGCACCGTGCCGTCCTGCGCAACGGCAGCATCGGGGAATGGCGTCGCCGTGAAGCGCCCGAGCACGCCATGCGCGCCGTAGAGCTGCAG
>JAEWHT010000045.1 GCA_023387695.1 Pseudomonadota bacterium
AGCTCATCGAGCGTCTTCGGCACGCCGATATCGCGGCCATACTTGGCCTTGAAGTCCTTCTGCACGTCAGGCCGCGCGAACCAGTCCTTGCGATAGGTCCAGCCCACCGCATCGCCCATCGCCGGCAGCGCCCAGTAGTTCGGCGAGTTCTTCGGCCACTCTGAATAGCCGACCACCGTCGCCGGCATGTAGTCGTCCATGCTGATTCCTTCCTTCTTGAAGAAATCGTTGAGCTTGACGTACTGGCCGTTCTCCGCCGCACCGCCGATCCACTGGGAATCGCCGATGATGAGGTCGCACAGCGAGCCGTGCGAATTGAGTTCGTTCAGGAAGCGATCGGCGTAATTGGTCCACGGCACGAATTCGAACTTCATACCGATACCCGATTTGGCGGTGAAGTCCTTCGACAATTCGACCAATGCGTTGGCGGGGTCCCATGCGGCCCAGCACAGCGTGATGGTCTTGCCCTGCGCCTGCGCGGGCGTGGTGCCCGCTCCGACACTGAGTGCGGCGGCAACGGCCCCGCATGCCACGACAAGCGTCTTCATCGTTCGTTTCATTACACGTTCCCTCCGAGTGGGCCGGCCATCGACATGGCGCGGCTTTCCTACCCGCTCGAATGCTTCGAGCAGAGCGACACAGTCCATGCGAGCTGAGTAACTAAACTGGTGTTTCCTCGCGCCACCCGGATTCTATAGGCCCGGCAGGCTCGATTTGTTTAGTGAACCACCAAATACTAAACATTGCAAGCGGCGTTGATGAATTCTTCGACGCGGGCCAACGCTGGCGTCCGAAGTGCCGTACCTGTGCTGTCCTATTGAGGAGCCGGCTCCGCCATTCGCAGCGCGCCGGGGCGCATGCCGTATCGGCGCATGATCGCTTTGCTCAGCGCGCTCTCGGATGCGTAGCCGACTTCGCTTGCGATCTTCGCGATCGGATCGGACGTGCCAGCGAGCCGCTTGCGCGCGACTGCCAATCGCAGATCCGATAAGAAGGTCATCGGCGCGATTCCAGCGCGCTTCTGGAATGCACGCACCAGCGTCGCACGTGACGCGATCGCAATCTCCGCCATCTCGTCGAGCGTCCAATCGCGAGCGAGATCGCCGAGGATCGCGAGCACGACACGCGCCGTGGTGCGATCCTGCAGCAGCGACAGCGTGCCATTGCCGGAAGACTGCTCCGTCAGGTGATCGCGCAGCATCATCACGAACAGCGCGCGCGCAAGATCCGCCGCGACCATCTCGGAGCACGCCTTGCCTGCGTCGAGCTCTTCGCGGATATCGAGCAGCAGGCGGCGAAATCGTTCCAGGAGCGGCTCTCCCGCCGTGCGCAGGATGATCTCGTCGGGAAGCGCTGCGATCAGCGGATTCTCAGCCGAGGTCTCGAACAGGAAGCGGCCGCACAGCAATTCTGTATCGGCCGCAGCATCGACCGTCGCGCGCTGACGAACACCGTTGCGAAGCTCGGTCGAGACCCGCCCTACAACGCCCCTCACTTCGCTTCGCATCAGATGGCTGTCGCCGTGTGGCAGCAAGAGGATGTCGCCGGCCTCGAGCTTTTGCGCATCCATGCCAGGCCGCTCGATCACGCAGGCGCCGCGCGTGACCATGTGGAATTGCGCCCATCCCCGGCCGTTCGGCGCGTGCAGCGACTCCCAAGTGCCACCGAACCTGCAGGAATCATCGATGACGGGACGGATCCTGAACAGCGGCACCATCGCATTCAGCAGTTCGGCTGCATCAGCCTCCGACATTCGCACTCCTTGATCCGCCCGGACATGACGTCGAGCCGCCCGGCCATATCGGGGAATCGCCCGCGGATCCAATTTAGGGTCCATTCGACCCGCGCGCATGAGGCTTTTAGAGAAGCCTGAACGCGTGATGGAGTGAGCACGCGAGTCCTCACTCCTTCTAACACAACCTAACGAGCAATCTTTGCGGCGTGCAGTAAATGTTGTCGCATGAGAGCTGTCGGGTTTTGCAAAAAAGCACGACGACCAAAGGGAGATCGCATGACGTCCAGGGCACCGATTGATGAATTGCCGCGGCCTGCGAATGTGTCGCGTCGTGGTTTCGTGGGAGGCCTGTCGGCGGGAATTTTGGGCGCGATGGCGACCGAGGCGAACGCTGAATCGCTTGCCGACATTCCCGATCGCGGCCCCGGCGCCGATCTCGGCGCGCACAGCGAGCGATCGCGTTTCGCCAAGATCGATCGCATCCCCGAGGCGACGCCGGGCAAGCGCAACATCGACCCGAGCGATGCCATCAATTCCAAGACGCCACATCAGAAGCTGGTCGGCAACATCACGCCGACCGATCTGCATTACGAGCGCAGCCATTCCGGCGTGCCCGACATCGATCCCGCGCAGCACCGGCTGCTGATCCACGGCATGGTCGGCAAGCCGCTGGTGTTCAGCGTCGATGATCTCAAGCGGATGCCGTCGATCACGCGCGTGGTGTTCATCGAGTGCACCGGCAACGGCTGGGAGAACTGGAAAAAGGCCGATCCTGATTTGACCGTGCAGAACACGCACGGCCTCGTCAGCACCAATGAATGGACCGGCGTGCCGCTGAAATTCCTGATCGACCTCGTCGCCAAGGACAAGGAGTCGAACTGGATGCTGGCGGAGGGCGGCGACGGCGCGGGCGTCGATCGCAGCATTCCGCTCACCGATGAGATCGTGAACGAGGCGTTCGTCGCCTACGGCCAGAATGGCGAGCCGCTGCGGCCCGCGCATGGTTTTCCGATGCGGCTGCTGATGCCGGGCTTCGAGGGCAACCTCAACATCAAATGGCTGCGCCGGCTCAAATTCGGCAACGCACCCTGGATGACGCGCTGGGAGACCGCGCGTTACACGCAACTGCAGGCCAACGGCAAGGCGCGGCAGTTTCAGCTGCGGATGGATACCAACTCCGTCATCACCCAGCCCTCGGGCATGATGCAGATCCAGCCTGGGTACAACCGCATCTCGGGCTTCGCCTGGAGCGGACATGGCAAGATCACAGAGGTCGAGATCTCGACTGACGGCGCCAAGACATGGACGCAGGCGCAATTGAGCCAGCCGGTGTTGTCCAAGGCACAGGTGCGCTTCCAGATGGATTGGGTCTGGGACGGCAAGCCGACCAAAATCGTCAGCCGCTCGACCGACGAACAGGGCAACGTCCAGCCGGACCGCGAGTCCTTCATCGCCGCGATGGGGACGAACGCGCTGTTTCACTACAACGCCCAGCAGACCTGGAGCATCGACGAAGCCGGAAGGGTGCGCAATGTCCTCGCATAGCAAGCAACTCGCAGCTAGCCTTCTCGCGATCGGCCTCCTCGCCTCGCCCGCGCTTGCCCTCGACTTCGGCCGTCCGGCGACGCCGGAAGAGATCAAGCTATGGGACATCGACGTCGGTCCCGATGGCAAGGGCCTGCCGGCCGGCAGCGGCACCGCTGTGCAAGGCAAGCAGATCTTTGCCGACAATTGCGCGGTCTGTCATGGCGACAGCGGCCAGGGGGCCATCAAGGATCGCCTCGTCGGCGGGCAAGGCACGCTTGCCTCCAACATGCCGGTCAAAACGGTCGGCAGCTTCTGGCCTTATGCGACGACGCTGTTCGATTACATCCACCGCGCAATGCCCTATCCGACGCCGGGCTCGCTCACGACCGACGAGACCTATGCCGTCACCGCCTACATCCTGAGCCTCAACGGCATCGTCCCTGGGGATGGCAAGGTCGACAAGGACTCGTTGCCGAAAATCAAAATGCCCAATCGCGACGGCTTCGTTCCGGATCCGGATTTCGACCCGGCAAAGCTGTTTCCCAAAAAGTGAGCGCGCGATCGTGAAGCTGTCATCGCTGATCGGGATCGTCGCGCTGATTGCGGCGACATGTTTAGGAGGGACGCAAGTCATGGCTACTGAAGTATCGGCGACAGACGGACTGATCACCATCAAGAGCAGTTTTGGGCCCGAGGACACGATGAAGCGGCTCGAGGCCGAGGTGAAGGCCAAGGGCCTCACCGTGTTCGCCCATATCGATCACGCCGCGGGCGCCGCCGCCGCCGGCCTGCCACTGCGGCCGACCGATCTCATCATCTTCGGCAATGCCAAGGGCGGCACGCCGCTGATGCAGCAGGTGCAGACCGTCGGCATCGACCTGCCGCTGAAGGCGCTGGTCTGGCAGGACGAGCAAGGTGCGACCTGGCTCTCCTACAACGATCCCGCCTGGATCGCGCAACGTCACGGCGCCGGCGAGCCGGCCAAGCCGGTCGTCGCCGCGCTCACCGGCGCGTTGCAAGCGATCGCGACCAAGGCCACCGCGCCATAGCGAGAGGAGAGGTTTCATGACCAGCACCGACAATCCGTCGACCATCGCGCCGCCAGACGCACGAGACGGCAAGCTCAGCAGATGGACCGTCATCGTGGTGCTGGGCGCCCTGCTCATCGCCACCTTTATTCTCGGCTATCTCGGCTGGACCAGCACCGATACGAAGGTGCCGGAAGCCGGCTATGTCGCACTGGTGCTCGGCGTCGTGTTCTCGCTCGTCGTCGGCGCCGGCCTGATGGCGCTGGTGTTCTACAGCAGCCGCAAGGGTTACGACGAGCCGGTGATCTTGATTCCCGAGCCGGAGAGCGATGCGGACGATGGTCGCGGTGGCTTGAAGTCATAAGCTGAGCTCTATCCCCGCCGTCATTGCGAGGAGCACTTGCGACGAAGCAATCCAGGATCGTTCCACGGAGGGACTCGTGTCCCCGACGCGGCGCGGCACGCAGTGCTGCTCCGCAGAGCCGGGACCCAGCAAGCCACACGGTATGCCGATAAATGGGCCCCGGCTCTGCAGCGCATCACTTCGTGCTGCGCAGCGTCCGGGGCACGGGACCGCCTGACTAATTGACACACCTTCACCGCCTCGCGGTGCATTTCACCCGAGCTTTGCTTGCCGTTCCGCCCTCTTATCCAGGAGGGCGCAGGGAAGACCGGGTGCTGACCTCGCACCCGCGGTCCGCTGCGCGAAGATGTAGCGCAGGAAGAACCGCACAGCAGCATACAGGTGGCGCCAAACACTCGGCCTTCCCTGCGCAGTGGTTTGACGGCTTATGCCGTGCTCTCCCGGGAGCCGAATTCTTCTGGCCTCCCTCGCTTCCAGCGAATTGACGATGCGCTTCACCCGGTTGGGCTCCCCGCACCTCCGCAAAAGCTTGACCGTGGCGACGACGGCCAGGACCACACGGTTTTGCCGTACGCACGGTTCGCTTGTACGCCGCAGTATCTCAAGGCGCTGTCGACATTGCCCTGAGACTGTTGGCGAGACGAACCTGACAGCGCCGCTCGTCGACGCGCGATTACGGGCTCACAGGGATCAACCCGCCCTGCCCGCACCTCTCGCGCCCAACGCTGCCCGCGTCCACCGCAAACCCGGCTCGCAATCAAGACGACTCGAGATCGCCCCTCAAGGATGAGCCGGGATGGACGACACATACGCTATTTCCGAATTTCGGTAAAGTGGAATATTTTTGCGGGACGGGGTTGACGGGGGTAAGGGTGTTTTGCCCGACGGGGCACCATCGCTCTTGTCCGAGATTGAGTTCCGGAAGATAATTTCGAAAATGGATCCGGCGAGGTGTGAATGCGACGCATTTCTGAAGGGCAATATGCCTTAGGAGCATTAACGCTCTTGGCCGCTTGGCTGTTCGTTGGATTGCCCCTTCTGTTCCTTCAACCGCCTAAGTCCGATCCACCCTCACACTCCCAAACTGTCGTTAGCGGAGAAGGCGGCTCTTTTTCGCCTAGGCTCGCCGACACTACGCGCATTGCGAACCAAGGCGCGGAGGAAAATCAAGGGACTGAGTTTTGGCCCCTCGTTCTGGGCTACCGGCTTAAAATCACCGACACATTGCTCGTTGCGTTTACGTTCGGCCTAACAATTTTTACCGGTTTGCTCTGGCGCTCGACCGACAAGCTCTGGGCGGCCGGCGAACGAACGTTAACAACTACAGAGAGGGCATTTGTCTTTATCGACGGTTTCAATGTCGAATTGACCACTGCTGGCGATAGACCGCTTGATACGAGCCAGTTGCCAGAGCGATATCGCGACGATCCGGGACTGTACGTCACGCGATTTGCGGCGCAACCCAGATGGAAGAATGGTGGAAATACACCTACGGAAAATCTCACCATTCAAGTCGAATGGCGTGGCCCTGCGGGGCCAATTCCACCAGAATATACATATCGCGAAGAGCCACGAGCTTTCTTTCTCGGCCCCCAAACTACACAAACCAGCGACTACGTTGAGATGCCAGGCGCTCAAGCTTTGGTAGCATGGGCCGGCAATCCCATTGCTCCGCAGCCAATGATGTTTATTTGGGGTCGAGCTGACTACAACGATGTCTTCGGACGTTCGCACTTTATCGAATGGTGCTATCAAGTTCGCTTTAGTCGCCCCATCCGATCTTTGAGGATGCAGGCCGAATTCATCCAATGGGGTGAGTACAATCGCTCCGATTCTTAGCTCGTAGGATGGGTAGAGCGAAGCGAAACCCATCGAAGTCTCCGCCTGAAGACAGGCGTGATGGGTTTCGGAAGTGCTCTACCCATCCTACGCACTCATTGCCTACTGCATCGGTAGTTTTAGAGTAACATACACATGGCGCTGACAGGTTACTTCGATGAAAGCGGTACTCACGGCAAAGAATCGCCCGTCGTTATTGTGGCAGGTTTCATTGCATCTCCAGAGCAGTGGTCCGTATTCGAGCGCGATCTCTCAACACTTCTGGACGAATATGAAGTTAAGATCTTTCACGCGATAGACTTTCGAACTCGAAAGGGTAACTTCAAGGGTTGGCCAAAAATCAAGCAGGCGCGCTTTAACTCAAGATTTCTAAAGCTCGCTGACGACCACTTGTCCTGCGGCTTATCGACAGTCCTTCGCTCCGAAGAGTATAGAAGCATCTATCGAGCGAAGAACTTCCATCGAAAGGCGAAACCCGACACACAATATGGCCTATGTGTCCGGGCAGCACTCTGGAAATCGATCGTGCTACTTAAAGAGAAAAGGAACAGTTGGCCCCTGAACGTCATTTTTGAGGATGGCGCCAGCAATGCTGGCGATGCAATTCGCGTATTTTCCGAAGTGAAGGAAAGCCTAAACGCAGACTATTCTGCGTTGCTCGGGGGATTCAATTTTGGGTCAAAGAACGACTTACCCATGGCCATCGCCGATTCGCTAGCTTACGCGATCTTTCGATTATCGGCGGGCTACTCCGCCCACCCGACCAATGCGAATGCTGCCGTAGTGGGACCGGCAGATCCGCCATACTATGTATCGAAGATTCCTTTGTCCCGAACTTTGATTGATGAAAATACTTTGGCGATTTTGCGAGATGGTCTTCGGGGCGCACAATTGGTGTGATGGATAAGCGCGCGAAACTCATCAAGGGTCCGTCCGCGAACGAGGTCTAATGGGATTCGCAAGCCCGTAGGATGGATTGAGCAAAGCGAAACCCATCACAATTCGACAGCTACAGCACATGATGGGTTTCGCAAACGCTCTAGCTATCCTGCGCGCTTGTGCGGTCACCCTCCGCCCGCCGGCCGCAGCGTGATCCGGGTCAATTCGGAGGGGCGACCAAGCCGCAGCGCGAAGCCCGGCCACAGCGCGGTGCCGTTGTTGACATAAAGCGTCATCCCGTCGACGTCGTAACGACCCGATACGAAGCCAGCGTTGGCGCGTGCGGCCAGACGATCGATGCCGAGGATCAATCCGCCGTGCGTATGTCCGGACAGTTGCAAGGCAACGCCGAGCTTGGCGGCGTGCCGCGCGTCGCTCGGCTGGTGATCGAGCAGGATGACGGGGATTCCGTCGGGGACGCCTTCAAGGACCGCGGCAAGGTCCCGGACGGGATGCTGCCCTCTGTGGCGCGACGCCCGGTCGGTGATGCCGGCAACAGCCAGCTTGCCGCCGTTGCGATCGAGAACGACGCTGCTGTTTTCAAGCGACAGCAGTCCCAATTCGGCGAAGCGCGCCATCCATGCGCTGTAACCGAAAATATACTCATGATTGCCCGAGATCAGGTGGACGCCGTCGACAGCCTTCAGGTCGCGCAACGGCTCGATGTCGGCACGGCGCGCATCGAGCGTGCCGTCGATCAGATCCCCCGTGATCGCGATCAGGTCGACGCCCAGCTTGTTCGATCGCTCGACGACGGCGCGCGCCCACGACGCGGGAAACAGCCGGCTGATGTGGAGATCGGTCAATTGCAAAATCGTGTATCCGTCGAATTGCGGCGGAAGCCCGGGGATGCCGACCTCGATGTCTTTCAGCGGCGGAATCCGCATCGCCTGATGGACGCCGATCGCGGCTGCGACGGCAGCCAACCCCGCCAGTCCGTAGCGTACGCCGTCAGGCGCGCTTACGAGGCCGCCGTGGATCAGCATTCCGACCAGAAGTCCGACATCGAGCAGCACTAGCAGCAGCGCCAGCAGGACGACCGCGCCGAACGCCCAGTTGAAGAGAGCGACCACCGGACGTGGAAACTCCGGAGCGAAGACTGAACCCGACGAAAGCTTGCTCCACCGGTGAAACTGCAATGCGACCAGGATGAGCACCGCCGCCACGATCTTGATCGCGAGCGGCAATTGTAGCGGCCAGATGAAGCGGGTGAGGATCAGCAGATAGACCAGGCCGAAAATGAGCTGGGGAATAGGTATCGCTCCGGATTTGATCAGTGCGTCATATGTAGGATGGATCGCGCGAAGCGAAACCCGTCAAAGGTCTATCCGCGGACGGGAGAACCGATTTGCGCGGCTCCCCTCGATCTTATACGTTCCAGAGCTAACGGGGATGGGCAGCTTTTTGGATAAGGTCTCGGGCTCAGGCGGCTGTCAGGTCGCCCTGGATCGGCGTGGCGCGCGCATGTCCGGACGTGCGGCGCGGCGGATGGCCTTGGCCACGCTGATCGCGGCCGGGCAGATCGGTCCGATCGCGGCGCAAGACGTGCCCGCCGATCAAAGTCCGCCTCGCGCCGTCGCGCCGCCGACGCGGCTGCCGTCCGTGTCGGTATACGCCACCCGTAGACACATCGAGAAACCCAGGCACAGCAAACCCGCTGTTGTCGCTGCGCCAGCCGGGCCCAAGGCGAAACACGCCAACGCGCCGGCGCTGCCCGATGGCGCCGTGCTGAACGGCGGGCCGGCCGCGACGCAGACCA
>JAEWHT010000077.1 GCA_023387695.1 Pseudomonadota bacterium
TTCCGGATGTGGGGAAGTTTCTCCGGACACTTAACGTCGCCTAAACGCCAGTCGGCTCAATTGTCTCTGAGATTGCCGATGGTTCGTGACTTGGGGTCATGTTTGGGGTCATGGGTGGATGGTCGGGGCCGTTCCGAAATTGAAAGCAGACTTGCGCGCTGACCGGACCAAGGCGTCCGGCGCGTGCGGTCGCGCGCTTCGGATTGCCCTGACCTCTGCCTTGGTGCCGTTGTCGCTGACCCTGGTTCAATGCGGCCAGTCGCCGAATCCGACAGCGCTCGCGGCGAGCTCGCAGGCCAACGTCCAGGTCGTCGCCAAAAACAATCCTCAACAGGTCGCAAGCGGCGACACGTTCAACGATCGCTTCCCTGCCCCGCAATTCAGGGAGCGCTTCCCGTCGGCGAGCGAGAGCCTTCTGCAGCGGCAGATGTCGGACTTCTCGCCCAAGCGCGCCGTCCAGCAACAGCCGGAGCAGGCGCCCTACAAGGTCGCCTCGCTCGCGCCGCAGGTCCCTTACCAGCGTCCGCCGCGTGAAGACCTGACGACGCTCGTCAGCATGAAATCGTCGGCCTTCCCCTATTTCGGCAACAACCCGGCCTCCGACGCGCCCTTCCTCAACATTTCCAAGGGCGACCGTCGCGGCCACCGCAGCTATTCCGGCCGCGTGTTCTGGCAGGACGAGACCTACAACGACAGCCGCGTGCTGGTGCACGTCCCCGAGCGCTTCGACGTTCGCAAGCCCGGCGTGATCGTCGTGTTCTTCCACGGTAACGGCGCGACGCTCGAGCGCGACGTGCGCGACCGGCAGCTGGTGCCGCAGCAGATCACCGATTCCGGCGCCAATGCCGTCCTGCTTGCGCCGCAGATGGCCGTCGATGCCGCCGATTCCAGCGCCGGAAAATTCTGGCAGCCGGGCGGCCTCAAGCGTTTTATGGAAGAGTCCGCCAATCATCTCGCGCGGCTGACCGGCGATCCCAATAGCGCACGCGCCTTTGCGAACATGCCGATCGTGATCGTGGGCTACAGCGGTGGCTTCCTGCCGACCGCCTGGAGCCTCGAGGTCGGCGGTATCAGCGATCGTGTCCGCGGCGTCGTGCTGCTCGATGCGGTCTACGGCGAGATGGACAAGTTCGCGTCCTGGATCGAGAGCCACCGCTCGGGCTTCTTCGTCAGCTCTTACACGCACTATACCGCACGGCGCGACCAAGAGTTGATGAGCATGCTGCGGCAAAAGGGCATCGGCGTCTCCGAGGACATGGATGGGCCCTTGCGGCCCGGTAGCGTGGTGTTCGTCGAAACCGGCGACGGCATTACCCACCGCGACTACGTCAATCGCGCGTGGACGCAATATCCGCTCAAGGACGTGCTGGTGAAGATGTCGGCAACGCCGGCGCTGGCGTTGACGCGCGTGGCAGCCACCAATTCCGCCGCATCAAGCCGCTAATCTGAATCTGGGTACGCCGACAATTCGCCCGGCTGGCTGTAATTCAATCAGGCCATGATCAAAATGTGATGTTGATGGTCGACGATCCCCGGTCACCACCGGATTGCTTCCGGTAGCCACGCCCATAGTTTGCCGACTAAATAGCAATTGGAATTCTGCGGGGACGAGCAGTGCGTCAGGGACTTTACAAGGTCGACTTCCACACCGTTCATGGGACCGGCTGCGGCGTCGTCTATGTGATCGATGGCAAGATGCGCGGCGGCAATTCGGCCTTCGCCTTCATCGGCAGCTATACGGGCGAAGGCGAGAGCATCAAGGTCAAGATCACGACAGAGCGCTACAACGACGATCCGTCGTTCAAGGCGCTGTTCGGCATTGACCGGATCACGCTGACGCTCGCCGGCCGCGAGGACGGTGACACGGCCGAGTTCGAAGGCACCGCGCTGCAGGTGCCGGGCGTTGCCTTTCGCGCTGTGCTGAGCCGGATCAGCGATTAAGCCGCCGGCTCCACCGCTTCAGGTCTTCGGTAGCTTCGGAATGCTCTCGGCAAAGCCGTTGAAGCAGGCCAGCCGCTCGTCCTCTTCCTTGAAGAACTTGCAATCGGCATAGCCCTTGGCCTTCGGCGGCTTCGGCTTGGGCGTCGGTGGCAAAATCGCATCGTAGCAGTTGAGCCGGTCCTTGGTGCCATCATCGGTCTCCAGGCAGGCCTGCAGCCGGGCTGCGACCGACTGCGGCTTGCCCTTTGGCGCCGCGATCGGCTTGGCAGCCGCCTCCTTGGTCCCCGTCTTGGTCGCCTTGGGCTTGACCTGCACCAGCGGCTTGTCCCCCACCATCGGTGGCTTGTCGGTTTGCGCAAACGCGGAGGCTGAATAGAGCACCGCGGCAACCGCCAGAATCATCCTCATTTCAGTCAACTCTCTTTGGTCCCCATGTCTGGCCTTCTAGCGCTCTCCCCCGCGGTTTGCCAAGCGCCTTGCACACAGGAAGGGCCTGCGTCAGCCCAGGGCCGCGGCAACCGGCCGGGGCCGGCTCACGATCACCAGCACCAGAGCCAGGACGACGAAACCGACCGCCACGAAGCCGACGCTGTGCAGCAATTCGCGCGCAAACAGCAGTCCCCCGATAGCCGAACCAATGGCCTGGCCGATATAGAGGACCGAGGTATTGAGCGCGACGGTGGCGGGTGCCAGCGGCGGTGCGGCCGCGACCAACCGCACCTGCTGCATCGAATTGGTCGAGGCAAAGCCCAACCCCCAGATCGCCACCGCAATAGCCATCAACACGAGTGTCCCCGCGCTCAGCGCCCAGCTGGTAATGCCCGTCAGTAACAGGCACGTGAACAGCAACGAGGTCCGGTACGGCCCCCAGGTGTCGACGAAACGGCTCGCGACCGCGACGCCGAGGAAGCCGCACGCGCCGTAGATGGCGAACACCATGCCGATCGCATCCGGGCTCGCCTCCGTCAGCTTTTTGAGCAGCGGGCCCATGAAGGTGAACACCGCGAACTGTCCGGACATCTGCAGCATCGTAATCGTGAGCAGCAGTCGAATTGTCTTGCTGCGGCCGACCTCGCTCCAGGTTTTCAGGTCAACCGGTGTGCCCTTCAGACCGGCCGGCAGCCGCACCAACAGCAACAGGAAACTGATGCAGCCGAGCACGCCGGTCGCGCCATACGCGGCGCGCCAACCATAGCGGCTGGCGATGAAGGTGATCAGCGGGAGGCCGACGGCGGCGGCCAACGACCAGCCGAGGAAGATATAGGCGATCGTGCCGCCGCGCCGCTCCGCCGGCACGATCAGCGCGGCCGTGCCCGCGGCCTGCGGCGTGTAGAGCGCGCCGACGGCGAGCATGACCAGGCGGATGACCAGGAGGCCGGTGTAGTCAGGCACAAACGCCGAGGCGAGATTGCCAAGAGCGAGCACCGCAAGCGTGGCCGTCAGCAACAGCCGCCGTTCGATGCGGCTGGTTAGCCACGCCGTGAGCGGCGAGCCGATGCACAGCGTGATGGCGCCAAAGGTGATGAGGAGCCCGGCCGCATTGATGCTGATGCCGAGCCCTGCCGACAATTCCGGGAGCATCCCCGCCGGCGCCAGCACCGAGCAGCCGGTGACGAGATTGCCAAGCATCAGGGCGGTTGGCGTGAAACGACCGGCGCGCGGATTTTCCATGCAATTGCATGTAGAGCAGGCGCGCGGCCAGTGAAAGGGCGCGGCTCGAAATAGTTGGACCGCGGCTTGCGCTTTTGCGCGCCAGTTTCTTGGAAATGCCGGATTGCACAGGCCGAATCGCCTGATATATCGCTCGTTCCCGCTTACCTGCGCTCGTTCGCAGGAGTGAGCCTCAGGAGAAAAGCAATGTCCGACCAGCCCAAATCCGAATCCGGCTTTCAATACAGCCTCAGCAACCTGAAGCCCGTGACCCCCGCCGCCAAAGTCACCCTCACCTTCCCCGACGGCGCCCAGCGCCAGTATGACCAAAACATCACCGGTCTCGAGATCGCCAAGGGCATCTCGCCCTCGCTCGCCAAGCGCACCGTGGCGATGGCGCTCGACGGCGTGCTCACTGATCTTAACGATCCCATCGAAGCCGATGCCAAGATCGAGCTCGTGAACCGCGACGATCCGCGCGCGCTCGAGCTGATCCGCCACGACTGCGCCCACGTGCTGGCGGAAGCCGTGCAATCGCTGTGGCCGGGCACGCAGGTCACCATCGGTCCCGTCATCGAGAACGGCTTCTATTACGACTTCTTCCGCAACGAGCCGTTCACGCCGGACGATTTTGCCGCGATCGAGAAAAAGATGCGCGAGATCATCGCGCGCGACAAACCCTTCACCAAGGAAGTCTGGGATCGCGAAAAGACCAAGCAGGTGTTCCGCGACAAGGGCGAGGCCTTCAAGGTCGAGCTGGTTGATGCCATTCCCGGCACCGAGCCGATCAAGATCTACTACCAGGGCGACTGGTTCGATCTCTGCCGCGGCCCGCACATGACATCGACCGGCAAGGTCGGCAACGCCTTCAAGCTGATGAAGGTGGCCGGCGCCTATTGGCGTGGCGACAGCAACAACCCGATGCTGACGCGCATCTACGGCACCGCCTTCGCCAAGCAGGAAGATCTCGACGCTTACCTCAAGCAGATCGAGGAGGCGGAGAAGCGCGACCATCGCAAGCTCGGACGCGAGCTCGACCTCTTCCATTTCCAGGAGGAGGGTCCGGGCGTCGTGTTCTGGCACCCGAAGGGCTGGACGATTTTCCAGCAGCTGATCGCCTATATGCGCCGTCGCCTGACCGGCGATTACAGCGAGGTCAACGCGCCGCAGATCCTCGACAAGTCTTTGTGGGAGACCTCGGGCCATTGGGGCTGGTACCGCGAAAACATGTTCGCGGCGCAGTCGGCCGGTGACGAAGCCGAAGACAAGCGCTGGTTTGCGCTCAAGCCGATGAACTGCCCCGGTCACGTGCAGATCTTCAAGCACGGCCTGAAGAGCTATCGCGACCTGCCGCTGCGCCTCGCCGAGTTCGGCGTGGTGCATCGCTATGAGCCGTCGGGCGCCATGCACGGCCTGATGCGCGTGCGCGGCTTCACCCAGGACGATGCACATATCTTCTGTACCGAGGACCAGCTCGCGGACGAGTGCCTGAAGATCAACGAACTGATCCTGTCGACCTATTCGGATTTCGGCTTCACCGGCGAACTTACGGTCAAGCTGTCGACCCGGCCGGAAAAGCGCGTCGGCACCGATGCGATGTGGGATCACGCCGAGCGCGTGATGGCGACTGTGCTGCGCGAGATCCAGGCGCAGAACAATCACATCAAGACCGAGATCAACCCGGGCGAAGGCGCGTTCTACGGGCCGAAGTTCGAATACGTGCTGCGCGATGCCATCGGCCGCGACTGGCAGTGCGGCACCACGCAGGTCGACTTCAACCTGCCGGAACGGTTCGGTGCGTTCTACATCGATCATGACGGCGGCAAGAAACCGCCGGTGATGGTGCATCGCGCGATCTGCGGTTCGATGGAGCGCTATATCGGCATCCTGATCGAGCACTATGCGGGCAACTTCCCGCTCTGGCTCTCGCCGGTGCAGGCGGTGGTCACGACCATCACCTCGGAAGGCGACGAATATGCCAAAGTGGTGCTGGAGCAGGCGCGGCGCGCAGGGCTTCGGGTCGAGATCGATCTGCGCAACGAAAAGATCAACTACAAGGTCCGCGAGCACTCGCTGGCCAAGATCCCGGCGCTGCTCGTGGTCGGCAAGAAAGAGGCGGAATCGCACTCGGTCTCGGTCCGCCGGCTCGGCAGTGACGGTCAAAAGGTGATGACGACGGAGGAGGCCATCGCCGCCCTCGTCGACGAGGCGACCCCGCCGGATGTCCGTCGGGCGCGCGGCGCGGCCTGATCGTTGAAATCGATCTAAACTCGCTTTCGGTTGCGGGCGTGCATGCCTATCTGGGCATGGCACGCCCGACGACCATCTGAAGAGGACATCGCAATGACCGACGCCATCGAACTCCTGAAAACCCGCCGCTCGGTCAAGCCGCGTGAGATGACCGGTCCGGGCCCCTCGCCGGCCGAGCTCGAAACCATTCTCACCATCGGCGCGCGCGTGCCCGATCACGGCAAGCTCGCGCCATGGCGCTTCATCATTTTCGAAGGCGATGCACGTCAGCGCGCCGGCGAGGTGATCGCCAAGGTGTTTGCGCGCAAGAATCCCGGCGCGCCCGCAGCCGATGTCGAGACCGAGCGCAAGCGTCTCACAGACGCGCCTCTCGTCATCGGCATCGTCAGCTTCACCAAGCCGCATCCGAAGGTGCCGGCGTGGGAGCAGGAATTGTCGGCCGGCGCGAGCGTCATGAACATTGTCACCGCTGCGACTGCGCTTGGCTATGGCGCCTGCTGGCTGAGCGGGTGGTTCTCGTTCGACCGCGACGTGCTGGATGGATTTGGTCTCAAGGCCGACGAAAAGCTCGCCGGCCTCGTCCACATCGGCAAGCCGACCAAGCCGAGCGAGGATCGTCCGCGACCGGTCCTTTCCGAAATCGTGACGCGTTTTTAATCGAAGTCTTGTTGACGCCTCTGACGTCTTGCGGCTTTGTTCCCGGCAAGGGAGGAAGCCCGGATGAAGCGCCGTGAATTTCTGGTCGGGGCCGCGATGCTGGCCGGCACGATGGCGCGGAGCCGCGCCACCGACATCCCCGCCCCGGCCCCCGACAAACTGCGAAGCATCACCGCCTTCTTCGAAAACGAGGTGACCGCCGGCCGTTTGCCGGGCGCGATCGTGTGCATCTACCAGCACGGCAAGCCCGTCTATTTCAAGATGTTCGGCGTGCGCGACGTCAGGACCCGGCTGTCGATGACGCCGGATACGATCTTCGCCATCCATTCGATGACCAAGCCGATCACAAGCCTTGCGGCGATGATGTTGATCGATGAAGGCAAGCTTGCGCTCACCGATCCCGTGTCGAAGTACATTTCCCTCTTCGCCGACACGAAGGTCGGCATGGAGGTCGCCAAACCCGACGGCTCGATGATGCTCGAAATGGTGCCGCCGATCCATCCGGTGACGATCCGGGACCTGATGCGGCACACCTCGGGCATCACCTACGACTATATCGGCGGCAAATGGGTCGAGCTGGCCTACAAGTCGGCCAATATCTTCGAAGGTCCTTTCAACAACCGCGAATTTGCCGACCGTATCGCCAGGCTGCCGCTGGCACGCCAACCCGGGACGCTGTGGCGCTACGGTCATTCCACCGATGTGCTCGGCAGCGTCATCGAGATCATCACCAAGCAGACGCTGTACGATGCATTGAAACAGCGCATCTTCGATCCGCTCGGCATGACCAGCACGAAATTCGTGCTCTCGACACCCGACGAATTCGAACGAATGGCGCGGCCGCTGCCGAGCGACCAGATCCTGCTCGATGCCGAGCGCGATCGTCTCGCCCATCCGGAATGGCAATCCGGCGGCGGCGGTCTGCTCTCGACCATCACTGACTATCAACGCTTCGCGCAAATGCTGCTCAATGGCGGTGAATTCGACGGCAAGCGTTACCTCAGCCCTGCGGCTTTCAAGGACATGACGACCGACCAGATCGGACCGGGGTCCGGCGTCGAGCGCGACTATTTCTATTTCCCCGGCGACGGCTTCGGTTATGGCTACGGCATTGGCGTTCGCACCGACCCCGGCAACGCAAAGCCGCCGCCGGCGGGCTCGATCGGGGAACTGAAATGGGACTCAGGCAGCGGCACCTATTTCGGCGTCGATCCCAAGCTCGATATGGTCTACCTCCTGATGCAGCAGACCCAGAACGAGCGCGGCCGCATCACGCCCGCCTTCAAGGAACTGGTCTACGGCACCTACCCGCCCGAGCTAAGCCGCCCGTGAGGAACGCACGCCGAAATCGGCGAGCAGCTTGGCGATCTCGGCGGCGGGCCGCGCCGCGCTGAACAGAAAGCCCTGCACCTCGTTGCAGCCTTCGGCTCGGAGCCAGTCGAGCTGATCCTCCGTCTCCACGCCCTCAGCGGTCGTCGTGATGTTGAGGCTGCGGCCGAGGCCGGAGATTGCGCGCACGATCGCGCCGCAATCGGGCCGCTGCGCCAGATCCTTCACAAAGGAGCGGTCGATCTTGATCTTGTCGAACGGGAAGCTGCGGAGATAGCTCAGGCTCGAATAGCCGGTGCCGAAATCATCCATGGAGATGCCGACGCCGAGCTCACGCAGCTGATGCAGGATCGCGAGATTGGCGTCGGTCTCGGCGAGGAAGATCGACTCGGTGATTTCGAGCTCGAGCCGTTTCGGCGACAGGCCGGATTGCGCCAGCGCCGAGATCACGACCTGAACCAAATTGCGACTGCGGAATTGCGCCGGCGAGAGGTTGACTGCGACCTTGACGTCGGAGGGCCACTTCACCGCTTCGGCGCAGGCTTCGCGCAGCACCCACTCGCCGAGCTGCGTAATCAGGCCGATGTCTTCGGCAACCGGAATGAACTCCGCCGGCGAGATCATGCCCTTGTCGGGATGACGCCAGCGCAACAGCGACTCGAAGCCCGAAATGCGGTCGGAGGCGATCGACACCAGCGGCTGATAGTGCAGCTCGAATTCGCCATTGGCAAACGCGCGACGCAGATCGAGCTCCATGTCGCGGCGCTTCTGCGCCTGGAGATCCATCTCGCGTTCGAAGAAATGATGCACGCCGCCGCCGTCGGACTTCGCCCGGTACAGAGCCATGTCGGCGTTGCGCATCAACTCATCCGGCGTCACGCCGTCGCCCGGCGACAGAGCAATGCCGATGCTGGCGCCGATCACCATCTCCTGCCCGTCGATCTCGTAAGGCGCCTTCAGCATGTCGATCAGCAGGGTCGCGCAGGCGCTGGCCTCGTTCGGCGAAACGTCGGCGGCGAGGATCACGGCAAACTCGTCGCCGCCGAGACGCGCTGCCAGATTGGCGCCGTGGACGGCCGTCGAAAGCCGCTCGGCAACTTCCTTCAAGACGCGGTCGCCCGCCGGATGGCCGAAGGAATCGTTGATGTTCTTGAACAGGTCGAGGTCGATATAGAGCACACCGACCCGCTTGCCGGCCGCCTGGTCGAGCGCCTGCCTGAGACGATCCTGGAAATGTTCTCGGTTCGGCAGGTCGGTGAGCCCGTCGTGATGCGCCATGTAGGCGATTCGCGCTTCGGCTTTGCGCCGCTCGGTGATGTCGGCGACCGCAACCAGATAGCCGTCGCGATCGTCGAAGGTGACGCGGCGACCGAAGGTCAGCACCTCGATCTCGCTGCCGTCAGCGCGCAGGTGACGCCAGTTGCGCGAGGAGTGATAGGCTTCGCCGACACGATCGAGCGCCTCGGCGTGGCTGTCCCACTCATCCTCGGGCCAGATCTCATGCAGCTTCATGCGTAGGAAGGCTGTGCGGCTGTAGCCGTAGTGATGGACCGCGGCGTCGTTGACGCTGAGAAACTGCTTGGTGTCGGCGTCGAACACCCACATCGGCATCGGGTTGTTGTCGAACAGCAAGCGGAACGAAGCATCGCGCCGCTT
This sequence comes from Pseudomonadota bacterium, assembly GCA_023387695.1. GTDB lineage: Bacteria > Pseudomonadota > Alphaproteobacteria > Rhizobiales > Xanthobacteraceae > Bradyrhizobium. The sequence continues at coordinate 9,484 of JAEWHT010000077.1, forward strand.
CATCGCGGTGACGTCGGAAATGGTGAGCGAAATGACGTCGGCGAACGCAGTGGCGCTCATGCGCAAATAGCGATCGTCGCTTTCGATCTCGAGTTGCTCGCCGCGCCCGCCCGAAACCGCCTTCAGCAAGAATTCCATGATTTCGGCGGCGGCGAGCAACGTGCTCCCCTGCCCGATCTGGCGCCACAACAGGCCGCTGCTCGCAATATTCAAAAGCAGCTCGGCGCTCTTGTTGTGATGCACGACCTGGAAATCGAACGGCTGACCGTTCGCGTCGCGCAGCGTCGCCAGTGAAACCACCGCGTCGTCGGTCGCGGAAAAAATCGCGTCCAGGAGATTATATTGCGCGCCACGCTCGTTGACGTAAGCGCCGACCAACGTGGCGCCCCAGCGCGACGCCGTCGGCAGCGCCAGCACATCGTAGGTCCGGACCATGCCGTCGCGCACGCAATGCGCGCTCGCCTGATGCGGCCGTCCGTTCCGAAGCGCATTCGTTGCCGCCTCCGACAATGCTGTGGCGCAATCGGGTGGCAGCTCCGTCAACGGAATATCCCAGCGCTCCACGCCGAGCCATTTCTGCACGTAGCGCCCGCTGCGCGACAATTCGAGCGCGCCGTCACCCCTGAGCAACGCGATATGATCGGCGAGCCGTCCGAGGCTGCCAAGCATCACGTCCTCATAGCGCGGCAACCGATCACCCGGCTTCAACGCGGCACGCCATTTGCGCTGAAGCACCGGGATGTCGTCGAACATTTCGGTGACCGGTTTGCCCGGCATCTTCTTCGCGGCACTCATTGCAGTCCCCAACGCACTTTCCGCGCGCATCCAAATGCCGGCCCGCTTAATGGCGTGTAAAAAGGACGCAGCGCGGGTTCCGCTTTAGTGATTATGACAGTTTTAAGTGGCGCGTTGGTTAGTGCACGTTAGAGACTATGACCGTTGAATGAAGCGCGATGTGTGTTGGTCTCGTGTCCCGGACGCGCTGCAACGCGCGAGCGTTGCTGCGCAGAGCCGGGACCCACGAGGCCACACGGTGCGCTGATGCATGGGCCCCGGCTCTGCAGCGCATCACTTCGTGCTGCGCAGCGTCCGGGGCACGAGACCATTTTCCAACGTCAGACATAAATGATCATCCTCGCGGCTTATTTCGCCCGAGCTTTGCTGGTCGCCTCACCCTCGATTGAAAGAGGGCGCAGGGAAGACCGGGTGCTGACCTGGCACCCACGGTCCACTGTGCGATAAGTTGCGCTACAAGAGGCTGCACAGCGGCATACAGGTGAAGCCCAACACACGGCCTTCCCTGCGCAGTG
>JAEWHT010000098.1 GCA_023387695.1 Pseudomonadota bacterium
GGGTGTGCGTGCCAAGACCGTTGCACGGGTCGAGGCCGCGGTGGCGAAGCTCGGCTACCGGGCGGACGTTGCGGCCGCACGGCTTGCGCGCGGGCACAGCTTTCGCTTCGCATTCGTGCTGCCCTCCGGCAGCAACAGCTTCATGTCCAACCTGACCGAGCAGGTCCAGCGCACCGCAGACTGGCTAGCAGGCCAGCGCGGCTTCATCGATGTCCTCCATGTCGACGTGTTCGATCCGGATGTGCTGGCCGACACCCTGGAAAATCTCTCGCCGGCCTATCAGGGTGTCGCGGTCGTCGCGCTCGACCATCCCCGGGTACGCGCGGCGATCGACGATCTCACCGCGCGTGGCGTTGCCGTGGTGACCCTGGTGTCGGACGCGCCGAGCTCGCGTCGCCTGCATTATGTCGGCATCGACAACCCGGCCGCGGGACGGACGGCATCAACGCTGATGGGTCGGTTCCTGGCCGGGCGAGAGGGAACGGTCGCGGTGATCGCGGGATCGTTGTCGCTGCGCGATCACACCGAGCGCCAGTTCGGATTCCATCAGATCTTGTCGAGCGAGTATCCGAACCTGCGCGCGCTTCCGGTCATCGAGGGCCGCGACGACAGCGAGCGCACGCGGGATCTCACCGCCAAGCTGCTCGCGCGCCATGCCGATCTCCGCGGCATCTATTGCTGCGGCGCCGGAAATCGCGGCATTGCCGATGCCCTCGAGGCGTCCGGCCGCGCGCGCGAGGTGGTCTGGATCACCCATGAGCTGACGCAGCACACGCGGCGCTTTCTGGTCCTCGGCACGCTTGATGCCATTATCAACCAGGATCCAGGCCACGAAGCGCGGTCAGCGGCGCGGGTGCTGTTGGCGCATTGCATGGAAGAGCCGATCAGCCACGATCAGGAGCGCATCCGCATCGACATTTTCCTGCGCGACAATCTGCCGTAATTGCGAGTTCGCTTGCGGATACGCCCCACTATTGCGGACGGCCCGTATTGGGGGGACCGCCGGCTGGCGGCGTAGTTTCGACGACGATACTGGTTTGGACATATTGCTGGTGTTCGCAATCTTCCAGGATCACTGATTGTCGAGCGCCCTTGTAGGCCTCGTCATCGAAAAACACGGAATAGATGTAGTGCGGTTTGCCCGGCAACGGATTTGCCTCCCTCAGGCAGGCAAAATAATCGCCGGGACCGTGATCGGTCCTTCGCAGCAAAGACGCTTCGACGGGCAGTGTCAGACGTGCATCCTTCACGACGATCCCGAAGCCCTTTTGAAGAGCAACCTGGCTGGGCGGCTGGACCGGCTGGAGAGGAGGGGGGCCTGTATTGGCATCTGTGATCGACGAGCATCCGCACAGGAGCAGAAGCAGGAGGGGGGCGTAACGCATAACTTGCAAGGTACCATGAAATCGTCAGGTTACCGATCAAGTTGGGCTTATCGCCCGACGCGGATCCAGGCGCCATTGGCCGCGGATGATCTCACGGCTGCGTCGATGAACCTCATGCCCGCGAGCCCGTCCTGCACCGTCGGATAGACGACCTCAGGATCCAGCTTGACGCCGGCCGTGGAGGCGCGAATCGCGCGCGCCGCCTCTGCATATATGGTCGCAAAACCCTCAAGGTAGCCTTCGGGGTGACCTGACGGGACGCGCGTAACGCGACTGGCGTCAGACAAGGCGCCGGCGCCGCCACGGGTCAGCAGTTGTTTGGGCTGGCCGTAAGGCGTGAACCAGAGATAGTTGGGATCGGACTGCGCCCATTCGAGGCCGCCTTTGGTGCCGTGGACGCGCAGCTTTAGTCCGTTCTCGTTGCCCACCGCGACCTGGCTCGCCCAGAGCATCCCCTTGGCGCCGCCCTTCCATCTCAGAAGAATCTGGACGTCGTCATCAAGCATCCGCCCCGGCACGAACGTCGAGAGCTGCGCGAGCAGTTCATCGAGTTCGAGCCCGCTGACGAAGCAGGCGAGCTGGTAGGCATGGGTGCCAATGTCGCCGATACAGCCGCCGGCACCGGAACGGGCAGGGTCGGTCCGCCACGCAGCCTGCTTCTGGCCCGTCGCCTCCAATCGCTCCGTCAACCAGTCCTGCAAATATTCGGCCTGCACCAGCCTGATCTCGCCGAGCGCGCCGTCCGCCACCATGGCGCGGGCCTGCCGGATCATCGGATAGCCGGCGTAGTTATGGGTCACCACGAAGACCTTGCCCGACTTCTCGATCAGCGCCGCCAGTTCCTCGGCCTCGGCCACGGTGGTTGTCAGCGGCTTGTCGCAAATCACGTGAATGCCGGCTTGCAGGAAGGCCTTCGCGACCGGGCCGTGCATGTGATTGGGCGTGACGATCGAGACCGCCTCGATCCCGTCGGCGCGCGCCGCTTCCGCGCGTGCCATCTCCTCGAAAGAGCCGTAAGCACGATCATCGGCGATGCCGAGCTCCCTTGCCGACGCCTTCGCGCGGGCGGGCTCCGAAGCAAGCGCGCCGGCGACGAGCTCGAACTGGTCGTCGATGCGGGCCGCGATGCGATGGACCGCGCCGATGAAAGCCCCCTGGCCGCCACCGACCATACCGAGCCGGATACGACGGTGACCGCCGGTCTCGCTGCTTGCCTCGATCGCCATATCTCGCCCCGTTCAGGAGATGCCCAGCATCTTTCGATTCATCTCAACATCGGCTCCGGCGTCCGCGAAATCGTCGAACGCCCGCTCGGTGACCCGAATGATGTGCTGCTTGATGAATTCGGCGCCTTCACGCGCGCCGTCCTCAGGATGTTTCAGCGCGCATTCCCATTCGAGCACCGCCCAACTGTCGTAATCGTATTGCGTCATTTTTGAGAAGATAGCGCCGAAATCGACCTGCCCATCACCTGGCGAACGGAAACGGCCGGCCCGATCGACCCAACTCTGGAATCCGCCGTAGACGCCCTGGCGGCCGGTCGGGTTGAACTCGGCGTCCTTGACGTGGAAGGCCTTGATGCGCTCGTGGTAGATGTCGATGTAGTCGAGATAGTCGAGCTGCTGCAGAACGAAATGCGAGGGATCATACAGCAGGTTCGCGCGCGGATGGTTGTTCACGCGCTCGAGGAACATCTCGTAGGTGACGCCGTCGTGCAGATCCTCGCCGGGGTGGATTTCGTAGGCGAGATCGACGCCGTGCGCGTCGGCATGGTCGAGGATCGGACGCCAGCGCCGGCCGAGCTCGTCGAAGGCCTCTTCGATCAGGCCGGGTGGACGCTGCGGCCACGGATAGACATAAGGCCAGGCGAGGGCGCCGGAGAAGGTCGCATGCGCCGTGAGGCCGAGGCGCTTTGATGCACTGATCGCGCGCTTGACCTGATCGATCGCCCAAGCGGTGCGCGCCTTGGGATTGCCACGCACCTCCGGCGCGGCGAAGCCGTCGAACATGGCGTCGTAGGCTGGATGAACAGCCACCAGCTGACCCTGAAGATGCGTGGACAGCTCGGTGATCGCCAATCCGTGACGAGCGGCGATGCCCTTCACCTCATCGGCGTAATCCTGCGACTCCGAGGCTTTGTTGAGGTCAAACAACCGCGCATCCCAGCTCGGGATTTGAATTCCCTTATAGCCGAGCGAGGCCGCCCATTTGCAGATCGAGTCGAGAGAATTGAAGGGGGCCGTGTCGCCGGCGAACTGGGCGAGGAATATTGCTGGTCCCTTGATCATCTTCATCGAGCAGTTCCTTCTGCCTTTGATTTTGCGTGGGTTGGCTGCGCCTCAGAACGTCTCCGTCGCCCACAACGCCATGGCGTCGGTCTCGGACATTGTGGCGGGCCGATCGACGCGTGAACGCACGGCGATCTCACCGCCCTCGACGCCTGCCTTCAAGGTCGCGTGCATCACCTCGAGAGCGTGGCTTGCCAGCGCTCCGGAGGCGCGGTGGGGCGTACCGTGCAAGACCGAGCTTGCGAGATCGGCGATTCCGAGACAGCGATAATTGGCCTGGCTTGGCATGTGATCGGCCCAATTCGGTGAGCGCCAGTTGGGCTTGCCGAACGCGCGGTCATCAGCTGCGAGCGAGATCCAGTCGCTGCCCCTCTCGGTATATTGCACAACGCCGCCAAAGAAGTTTGGATCCGGCACGCGCAGCGACCCCTCGGTGCCATACAGCTCGATCGGTGCATGCCCATGCTTCCACACGTCCCAGCTCATCGTGAAGACGATGTCGGCGCCGGTTTCGAAGTGGAGCAGCGCCATCACCGTCGTTGGCGTCTCCACGGCAATCGACTTGCCGTTCATCGGTCCCTTCGAGGAGACAAGCCGTGTGGCGAAGCCGGAACTCGCGCGCCCCTGCACGTGTGTCACCGATCCCAGGAGATTGATCAGGGCCGCAAGGTAGTAGGGCCCCATGTCGAGGATCGGTCCGCCGCCCGGCTTGAAGAAGAAGGTGGGGTCGGGGTGCCAGTGCTCCATGCCGTGCGACATCAAAAAGCAGGTGCCGTAGAGAACCTTGCCGATCCGGCCGGCATCAATGAGTTCGCGCGCCGTTCGTCCGCCACCGCCGAGGAACGTGTCGGGAGCGCAGCCGAGCTTGAGACCGCGCCGCGCCGCTTCATTGACCAGCGCTGCCGCATCGGCCGCCTCGACCGTGATCGGCTTTTCGCCGAACACGTGCTTGCCGGCGGAAAGTGCGGCGTGGCTCACCACGAAGTGCGCGTTGGGTGTCGTGAGATTGACGACGATCTGAATGTCGGGACGCGCCAGTAGCGCCTCGATCGTCAGCGCCTCGATGCCGAATTGTCCGGCCTGGTCGCGTGCGACCTCCTCGCGCAAGTCCGCGCACGCAACCAATTTGAGATCGCGGAAGTTCGACATGTTCCGCAGGTAGATCGTGGAGATATTCCCGCATCCGACGACGCCGACGCCGAGTTTGCTCATGTCTTCAGCTCCAAGCGGCCACGGTCTCGCGCGCACGGCGCGCGAAGCGGGCGACGTCGTTCGGCTTGTCATGCTCGGCGACGAACAATGATACGCCGGCGTCCTTCATCGCCGCGCGCAGCGCCGGCCAATTCATGATGCCGTGGCCGGGATCGGCCCAGCCGTCCTCGTCCAGGCATTGTCCTGACGGTGCGAGGTCCTTGATGTGGCAGGCGACCAGGCGCTTGGCGTGTTTCTTGATCTCGGCGACGGGATCGCCGTTGCCGCGCACGATCCAGGCGAGGTCCGCTTCCCAGACGAGTTCGGGGGCCTCCTCGAACAGGCATTCGAGATAGGTCCCGCCGCTCGCGCTGCGGCCGTATTCCCAGTGGTGATTGTGCCAGCCGAAGCGCAGCCCTTCGCCGGTCACGGTTTTGCCGATCGTGGCAAGCTCGCGCCCGATGCCGCGCCACTCCTTCTCGCCGCCCTCGCGCTCGCCTGGCGGCGGGGCCGGTGCAAAGATCGTCTCGATACCCAATCCCTTGCAGAGCTTCGTGGTCCCGGCCGCGTCGGCGCGCAGCCGGTCGAGGCCAACATGAGCACTGGGCGCGGTCATGCCGTAGCGTTGAAGCAGTCGCTTCAACGTATCGGTATCGTTGAACAGCGCACCCCAGGGTTCGACCATCTTGTAGCCGAGGCCGGCAAGCAGTTCGAACTGCGCCTCGAGCGGCTCGATCGTACGGGCGGAATAGAGCTGGAAGGAC
>JAEWHT010000433.1 GCA_023387695.1 Pseudomonadota bacterium
GAGCAGGATCGAGATGCCGAAATTGCCGAAGAAGCGGTAGAAGAAGTCGAGGCCGAGGAACATCGGCTTGGTGATGAAGTAGAACCAGCCCCAGTCGATCAAGAGATCGAAATGGTTGAGGCCGAGCTCCTTGTTGTAGCCGCCGAGGCCAGCAAACGGGAACACGCCGACGGTGCCGGCTTCCTTGGCACCCGCGAACAGCCGTGCGTTCGCTGTCGCCGTGCCGCCGATCGCAACGGTGACGGGATCGAGCAGATAGTCGGTCTGGTAGGTGTGGACGTTGCCGGTGAGGTTCGACGAATAGCGCGCCTGAAGCTGGGCCGTGGTGTCGGGCAGCAGCGCCGAGGCCCAGTACTTGTCGGTCATACCGAGCCAGCCATTGGTGGCCTTGAAGCTCACTGACTTGGCTTCGTCGATCTTCTTGTAGGCGTATTCCTGCAGGCCATCGAGATAGCCGATCAGGCCTTCATGCAGGATGTAGTAGCCGGAGACCTGCGGCGTACCGTGGCGCGAGATCAGCGCGAACGGATAGAGCGTGACCGGCGCGTTGCCGACATTGCTCACGTCGTCCTTGATGCTGAAGAGATAGTGGTCGTCGACCGAGATGGTGCGGCTGAAGGTGAGGCCGTCGCCGTTGTCCCATTTCAGCTTCACCGGCGTCGTCGGCGTCAGGCTGCCGCTGCCGTCCTGCTGCCAGACGGTCTGGGCATCAGGCATCTTCGCCGTCACGCCCGTCGCAGCCACCCAGCCGAACTCGGCGTAATAGGGTTCTGCCGTGCCCGAGGGCGAATAGAGAATGATCGGCGGTGACTTCGGGTCGACGGTCTCGCGGAACTGCAGCAGCGCGAGGTCGTCGATGCGGCCGCCCTTCAGCGAGATGCTGCCGGCAAGGCGCGGGGTATCGATCTTCACGCGCGGGCTCGATGCAACCGCGGTGTCGCGGGCAACGACCGGCTGCGCCTGCTGGTTCGCGCCCGGCGCGGTGGTCGGCGTTGTGCTACCGGCCGGCGGCGTGGTGCCCGGCGTTGCCGACGCGGTCGGCTGCGGATTAGCTTTCTGGAGCTCGGCCTGCGCTTGTTGCTGGGCGCGCTGCTTCTCCATCGCCGGCACGTTGTAGAAGTATTGCCAGGCGATCAGCACCAGGCCGGACAGAATGACGGCGAGGATGGTATTGCGATTGTCAGTCATCACTAGGGTCTCGTCATCAATCCGGTTTGCGGCTGGTGGCTGGGCCGGGCTTTGGCCCGCGTCCGCGCGCCTGTCCTTGCCGCACGGGCTTCGTGAAAGCTATGCGCAGATCGTCGAGCATGGTCGTGAAGTCGCGCGAAAGCGCGTCCCTGCGGCCGACCAGTACGTAATCATGATGGGGTTGCATCGATACCGGATCGAGCCGCTTCACCAGTTCGCGAAGCCGGCGCCGGATACGATTGCGCTCGGGGGCGTTGCCGTTCTTTTTGGTAACGGTGAAGCCGATCCGGATCGGGCCAAAGTCGTCGCGGAGACGGCTTTGCAGGACGAACGCGGGACTATTCGCCCGCGCGCCATTGGCAACGGCGAGGAAATCCGCTCGCTGCCTCAGCCGATCCATGATGAAATCCCAAAAATGGGGGTCCGGCTCAGGCGCTCAGACGCTTGCGGCCGCGGGCGCGGCGGGCGGCGAGAACCTTGCGGCCGCCGGCGGTCGCGAGACGAGCACGGAAGCCGTGACGGCGCTTGCGCACCAGTTTGCTGGGTTGATAAGTCCGCTTCACGGGTTTTTCTCCGCTGACCGGGCAATTTGCCTGTAGAATTAAGGGTAAAGTCCGGAAGATGCGGCCCCAAACGGGCCATTTTCGGCCCCAGAAGAGCCGCTCCCGGTGTCGCACCGGGTCAACGCGGACAATTTGCGCGGCTTATAAGCGAGCGTCTTGTTTTCGTCAACGCCGCAGGACCGCACAGTTCTGGTGAATATCGCTGTTTCCTTGGGGTTTTTAACCCTTGAGGTGGCGACTCGCTTGATCAGCACTTACATCCGACCTCGGCACATGAGCGATCCGTAATTTGACCGGCCCCGGGGCGGGTCGCATCCTCTAACAGCCAAGCTCTATTTGAAGGCCAGCAGGGCGAATTTCGTGGCAGCGACAGACCTCCAGCCGCCGACCCAGGATTTGGATCAGGGTCCGGATCGGCCAGCGGACCAGCCAGTGACCCGGCTGCGCGGGCTAGGCGGCCTTGGCCTGTCCGGCAAGCTGTTGTTGCTCACCGTTCCCCTGGTGATGATCGCCGCCGTCCTGCTCTACGTGCCGGCCATTGCCAACTTCTGGGTCAACCGGCTCAACGACCGTGTCGCCGCGGCCAACACGGCGGCGCTGGTGCTCGATGCGGCGCCGCTCGGAATGGTGCCGGATTCGCTGTCGCGCCAGATCCTGAAGAGCATCAATGCGCGCGCGGTCGCGATCAAGATGGGTCAGCAGCGTCGGCTGCTCGCCAGCGACAATCTGCCGGCGACGATCGAGCACGACGTCGATTTGCGCGACATGAATGTGTGGCAGGCCATCACCGGCTCGTTTCAGATGATGCTGGAGACCGGCAATCAGCCGATCCGCATCGTCGGCCCCGGCGTCGGCAATGCCCAGTTCATCGAGATCGTCACCGACGAGCAGCCGCTGCGGCAGTCGATGTACCGATTCTCCCGCAACGTCCTGGTGGTCGCGTTGATCATCGGCGTGTTGACCGCAGGCCTCGTCTATCTCGCGCTTCATTATCTCTTTGTGCGGCCGATGCGGCGGCTGACCGCGAACCTGGTCGGCTTCCACGAAAACCCAGAAAGTTCGGCGCGGATCATCGTGCCGAGCCAGCGCAGCGACGAAATCGGCGTCGCCGAGCGCGAATTGTCGGACATGCAGCGCGACCTCGTGTCGATGCTGAATCAGAAGAGCCGGCTCGCTGCACTTGGCCTTGCGGTGTCGAAGATCAATCACGATCTGCGCAACCTGCTGGCCTCGGCGCAGCTCTTGTCGGATCAGCTTGCCAGCGTGCCCGATCCGCGGGTGCAGCGGTTCGCGCCCAAACTCGTGCGCTCGCTCGAACGCGCCATCGCCTTCTGCCAGTCGACGCTGTCCTATGGCCGCGCCCAGGAGGCCGCGCCGGACCGTCGCATGATGCTGATCGAGCCTGTCGTGCTCGAGGTGCGCGAGACTGCTGGCCTCGCCAACGACGTCTCGATTGTCTGGGTCGCCGCGATCGAGCGCGGCCTTGCGGTCGATGCCGATCCCGATCAGCTGTTCCGGGTGCTGCTCAATCTCGTGCGCAACGCCGCGCAGGCGTTGGAGAGCCATGCCTCCGGCGACGGCGGCCCGCAGCAGATCCGGATCACCGGAAAGCGCGAAGGCGGGGTTGCGATCCTGGAGGTCTCCGATACCGGCCCCGGCGTGCCCGAGCGGACCCGGGCGCATCTGTTCGAGGCCTTCCAGACCTCCGGCCGCCCCGGCGGCAGCGGGCTTGGCCTCGCCATCGCCGCCGAGCTGGTTCGTGCCCATGGCGGCGACATCCATCTGGTCGAAGGCACCATCGGTGCCACCTTCCGGATCGTCATCCCGGATCGTCCGGTGGAACTCCTCTCCATCCGCAACGAGCGGCAGCGGGCCTGATCGGCCAACGGCCGACCCAAAAACCGTCATCGCCCTGCAAAATCTCCTCATCCCGGACCTTGCCAATCGGGACAAGAGCGGTTAGTCAGAGCGCTCTTTCGCACCCCTCCGGCACTGTCCGGAGGCTGCTTGCGGGCCCGGCCCGCACGTTTAGCGAAAAACGCGCCCGTAGCTCAGCTGGATAGAGCATCAGACTACGAATCTGAGGGTCGGACGTTCGAATCGTTCCGGGCGCGCCATTTCCACTTGGGCTAGGCTGCCAGGTTACGCTTCTCATCCCCGATCAGATGGACCCGGTTGCGGCCGGCGGCCTTGGCGTCATAGAGCGCGATGTCGGCTTCCGCGAACAATTCGACGATCCGCCGGCGGTGCGGACGGCCGATCAGGGCTGCTCCGATCGAGGCGCTGACTTCGAGACGAAGACCGTTCCAGAACAGCGGACGGCTCAGCATCATGACGGTCTTTTGCAGAACGCGCGCGATCCGCGCGGCGTCCGTCGGCGCGCGCAGGATGATCGCGAATTCGTCGCCGCCGAGCCGGCCGACCAGGCCGGCATTGTGAAAGGCCCGTCGCAAACGCTGCGCGACCTCGCAGAGGCAGGCGTCTCCGGCCAGATGGCCGAACGTATCGTTGAGCTGCTTGAAACCGTCGAGGTCGATCAGCACGAGTGCCGAAGCGTGTCCGTGATTCAGGCTGTCGTTGACGATGTCGCGGTAGCGGGCCTGGAAAATGGTGCGGTTGGCGAGCCCGGTGAGCGGATCGGTTTCGGCCTGCTGCCGCAGGTTCTCGATGGCGTGCCGGTCGGAGGTGACGTCCTGTTTGCAGCCGAAGATCCGCAGCGACCGTCCGCCGTCTCGCACCGCGTTGATCGAGAGGCGCATCCAGCGCTTTTCGCCGCGCCAGGTCCTGATCTCGGTATCGAGCGTGACCGGTGAGCCGCTCTGGATCACCTCGGCACGCGCGAGTTCCATGTGGCGCCGGGATTCGTCGATGTAGAGATCGACGATGTTGGCGCGCCGCAGCGGGTTGCTCTCGGGATAGCCGAAGATGTCGTAGACACCCTGGGTCCAGCTCAGGCGCTCCGTGCCGAGCTCACATTCCCACGCGCCGATGCCGGCGGCGTTCAGGGCCTGATCATAGAGTCGTACGCGAACCTCGTCCGGCAAGGTCGAGGCAGCATGGTCTTCTGTCATCGACGATCCGGCAGCATGTCGCGATTTTGCCCAAGTCATTAAAGGCTAGGGCTGCTGCGTTAACGAATCCTATATGTCCGGGAGAGCGAGCGAACGGATTCATAAATATGCCGGTCATGGGCGATGTTCGCCGCGCCTGGCCTCAACATCGAAAGGCGGCGGCCCTTGGCCGCAATTCGTCCCGGACACGGTCAAGCACGCTCTCATACTCGCGGCTCTCGGTCTGTCGGAACAGTCGCACGCTCGGATACCAGGGGCTATCTGCGCGATCGAGCAGCCAACGGTAGTCGGGCGTCCATGGCAGCAGGATCCAGGTCGGGCGACCGAGAGCGCCGGCGAGATGGGCCACGCTGGTGTCGACGGTGATGACCAGATCGAGACAAGCGATCAACGCGGCGGTCTCAGTGAAGTCGGTGAGATCAGCGGTCAGGTCGACGATGTCGTTCCTCTCCCGCAGCACCGCCGCATCGTTCGGACGCGGCGCCTTCTGCAGGCTGATGAAGGTGGCGTCGACGTCGAGGATGCGGGACAGCGTTCGCAGCGGAATCGAGCGCGTCTCATCATTCACGTGGGATGGATCGCCGGACCAGACCAGCCCGACCCGCAGCCGCGTGCGAGGACCAAGGCGATTGTCCCAGGCCTCAATGCGGTCGTCCGGCGGGGAGGGCAGATAAGGGCCTGACGGGATCGTATCGAGGCGGGTCTTGAAGGCGAGCGGAAGGCTGGAGATCGGGCAGTGCAGATCGAATGCCGGTAGCCGGCCCATCGCTGACATCGGCACGCAGAGGGACGCGCCGGGAAGAGTCGTCATTAGCCGATGCAGCGGGTCCTGCACGGCAAGGACAACGCGCGCACCACGCCCGGCGAGCATCGGGACGTAGCGGGCGAAGTGAATGGTGTCGCCCAATCCTTCGTCGGCGGCGATCAGGATCGTCTTTCCTTCGAGGCCGTCTCCACCAAGCCACATCGGTT
>JAEWHT010000200.1 GCA_023387695.1 Pseudomonadota bacterium
GATGTACACCGCGCACTGGCCGCGGCTGCATCCCTCCGATTTCAAGGTGAAGACGCTCGATGGCGTCGCCGACGACTGGCCGATCGACTACGACGCGCTGACGCCGTTCTTCGAAGAGAACGACCGGATGATGGGCACCTCCGGCCTGTCAGGCGATCCGCTGTCGCCGCTGACGCACCCGCCGATGCCGCAGCAGCCGATGGGATTGACGGGGGCGATCTTCGGCAAGGCCATGAACCAGCTCGGCTGGCACTGGTGGCCGTCGGACACGACGGTCGCGACCATGGACTATGAGGGCCGCGCGCGTTGCATCAATCTCGGCCATTGCACACCGGCCTGCGCGCAAGGCGCGAAGTCGTCGACCGACATCACCTATTGGCCGCATGCGGTTCGCGCTGGCGTCGAGCTGCGCACGCATTGTCGGGTGCGGGAGATCACCACCGACGAGAACGGCATGGCCACGGGCGTAGTCTACTACGACAAGGACGGTGTGGAGCAGTTTCAGCCCGCGCATGTCGTCATCATCGCCTGCAACGGCGTCGGCACGCCGCGGCTGCTGCTGAACTCGAAATCCGACCGCTTTCCGAACGGGCTTGCCAACTCATCCGGCCTCGTCGGCAAGAACTTGATGTTCCATCCCTATGCGCAGATCTACGGCTACGTGAAAGAGCCGACCGACAGCAATCGCGCGCCGCCGACCTGCCTGTGGAGCAAGGAGTGGTACGACACAGATCTCTCGCGCGGCTTCGTGCGCGGCTATGGCGTTCAGTTCGTGCGCGGGGCAGGGCCGGTGTTCGAGGCTGTCGTCAGCGAGCAGAAGGGTATTCTGCCCTGGGGGGAGGATCATCATCGCGTCTTCCGCAAGCTGAATGGCCATCGGCTTGGCTTCTCCGCGATCTGCGAGGATCTGCCGGAGGAACACAACCAGGTCACGCTCGATCCCGTATTGAAGGACAGCCACGGCATTCCCGCACCGAAGATCAGCTACACGATCTCCGAGAACAGCCAGAAGATGATGGACCATGCGCTCGCGCGCGGTCGGGAGATTCTCGAGACGGCGGGGGCGACCGACATCTGCACCAACTCGCCGATCCCGTGGGGCGGCTGGCATCTGCTCGGCACCGCGCGGATGGGCACCGATCCTAAGCGCTCCGTCGTCAACGAATGGGGCCGTACTCACGATGTGAAGAATCTCTTCATCGTCGACGGCAGCATCTTCGTCACCTCGGGCGGCGTGAACCCGACCTCCACCATCCAGGCCCTCGCGCTCTACATCGCCGACCAGATGAAGCAGCGTCTCGCCAATTTGTTCGACTGAGGCCGTCATGTCTGCAGATACTCAACTCACGCGTACCCAGCGCGACGACCTCCGCACCGTCGCCGGGATGATCGTGCCCGCCAGCGACGAGTACAAGGTGCCCGGCGCCGACGATGCGACGATCCAGGCCGATATTCTCGCGACGCTGGGCCGCGACACCAAATTGGTGACGGCGGCACTGGATCATCTGGCGCGGCTCGCGGGCCAGCCACTTGGGGAGCTCGATAGCGCGAAGCGCGACGCGGTCGCGCAGGAGTTTCGCAAGATCGGCGGCGCGGCCGCCGCAACGCTCACCCGCGTCGTCCTGCAATGCTACTACCGCGACGACCGCGTGCTGCGATCGCTCGGGCTCGAGCTGCGCGCACCGTTCCCCAAGGGCTATGTGCTGCCGGATGGCGACTGGTCGTTGCTCGATCCGGTGAAAGCAAGGGGCGGCGTGCTGCGGCGCGCGCCCTAGCCAGCTGGTTAGTCAAGTACTGGCAGTCCAGCGTTGCGTCCCAGGCAGGCACCTTGCGCCTGATGGGACAGGCCACCATCTGTGTGAGCCTCAAGGACTCTTGCCATGCTGGATTTCACCTCAGACATCGTCGATGACGCCTCGTCATCGCGAACGACAGACTCTGCCCCGGTCGATGACCGGGCCTTGCTGGACGCCTATTCCAGCGCCGTGATCGATGTGACCGACCGCGTCGGTCCCGCCGTCGTGCGCGTCGAAACCGGGCCAAAGACGCCGAACGGCCGCGAGCGCGGCGGGCTCGGCTCCGGCATCGTGATCTCGCCGGATGGGCTCGTGCTCACGAATAGCCACGTGGTCGGTTCTTCCAAGGAGATCCGGCTGCGGGATGTCGAGGGCCATGTCGGTGACGCCCGCGTGCTCGGTGTCGATCCTGATACGGATCTGGCGCTGCTCCGCGCCAACGGCGTGCGCGACTTGCCTTACGCCGCGCTCGGAAACTCCAAGACGCTGCGCCGAGGCCAGCTCGTGATCGCGATCGGCAACCCGCTCGGTTTTGAATCGACCGTGACGGCCGGCGTGGTCTCTGCGCTCGGGCGTTCGATCCGCTCGGTCAGCGGGCGAACCATCGAGGACGTGATCCAGACCGATGCTGCGCTCAATCCCGGCAATTCCGGCGGGCCGCTGGTGTCGTCGAATGCGGAGGTGATCGGCATCAACACGGCCATCATCAATGGCGCGCAAGGCATCTGCTTTGCGGTCGCCAGCAACACCGCGCAATTCGTGCTGTCGGAGATCATCCGTCACGGCTATGTCCGCCGCGCCTTCATTGGTGTCGCCGGGCAGACCGTGCCGGTCCCGCGGCGTCATGCGGTGCTGGCCGGGGTCGAGAACAAGATGGGTGCGTTGCTCGCCCAGGTCGAGCAGGACGGCCCGGCGGCGAAGGCAGGCCTGTTGCCCGGCGACGTCGTGATCAAGCTCGATGGCGTCGACATCAACGGCGTCGACGATCTGATCCGCGTGCTCGACCGCGACCGGATCGGCCGGCGGCTCGCCATGGACGTGCTGCGGCGCGGCCAGCTGAGGGCGTTCGATATCGATCCGATCGAGCGCAAGCCCCAGCGCTAGCTGCGGGACCGCAGGCGAGGTATGACGTTGTCATGCCTCGCTTCCGGACCCTTGCCGCATGATGCCGTCCCAGGAGACCTACGACGTGATTGTCGTCGGTGCCGGTGCCGGCGGCATGACGGCGGCCGCTGTGGCCGCGGCCGAAGGCCTGCGCGTGCTGGTGATCGAGAAGACCGCCTTTGTCGGCGGCACCACCGCGTGGTCCGGCGGCATGGTCTGGATCCCTGCAAATGCCAAGATGAAAGAGGCGGGGCTTCCCGACAGCATCACGGATGCCGTCCGATATCTTTCGAGCACAGTGCCCGAGCCAGCCAATGCGGGCCTGCGCGCTGCCTTCCTTGCGCGGGGGCCGGAGGCGATCGCTTATCTCGAAACCAACACGGACGTTCGTCTCCAGCCGGTGAAAGCCTATCCGGATTATTATCCGGAGCGGCTGGGTGCGACATCGGGCGGGCGGGTGTTGGAGCCGGTTGCGTTCGATGGCACGCGGCTGGGTGCGCATTTCGCGCGGCTGCGCGCGCCGCTGCCGGAGTTCACGCTGTTCG
Source organism: Pseudomonadota bacterium (assembly GCA_023387695.1). GTDB lineage: Bacteria > Pseudomonadota > Alphaproteobacteria > Rhizobiales > Xanthobacteraceae > Bradyrhizobium. The sequence continues at coordinate 3,446 of JAEWHT010000200.1, forward strand.
GCGGGATGATGGTCAACCGGCTCGACATTCCGCATCTGCGCCGGGTCGGAAGGTCGTTGCGCTCGACCTTGCGTGCGGCGCGGCTGGTCTCGGAATATGCGATGCAGCGATTGCGCAGCCCGCGCGGCACGACGTTGCATCTCGGCAATGCGCTTGCCGCGCGGCTCTATGCCTCGCTGCTTGCGCGGCAGGTCGAGATCCTCTTCAGCGCCGATGTCGAGGATCTGTCGATGCAGGGCGATCGCGTCATTGGCGTGGTCATTCGCCACGGCTCCCGCGATCGTTCGATCGCGGCGCGCCGCGGCGTGGTACTGGCGACGGGCGGCTTCTCGCATGATGCGATCTTGCGCAAGCGTTTCTTCCCGGCTCCGGCTGGTCTGGTCTCGGCCACTAACACGGCAGGGACAGGCGATGGGCTCCGGCTGGCGACCGCCAGCGGTGCTGCGCTCAATACGGACGCAACGAGCCCGGCCTATTGGGTGCCGGCATCGCTATTCCGGCGGGCCGATGGCAGCCGCGGCGTGTTCCCGCATACGGTGACCGATCGTGCCAAGCCCGGCGTGATCGCGATCAACGCGGTCGGCCGGCGCTTCGTCAATGAGGCGCTATCCTACCACGAGTTCGTGCTTGCCATGCTACGCGATGGCAATGGTGAGCCGGACCGGCCGTTCTACCTGATCTGTGATCGTCCGTTCTTATGGAGCTATGGCCTCGGCCGCATCAAGCCGTTCACGCGCAATGCGCGGCGCTACATGGCGAGCGGCGAGTTGATCGAGGCGCCTGATATCGCGCAGCTCGCGGCAAAGATTGGTATCAAGCCATCCGTGCTCACGGCAACGATCGCGGGCTACAATTCCGGTGCAAAGGAGGGGCGTGATCCCGAATTCGGTCGTGGTAGCACGATCTACCAGCGCCACCTCGGTGATATCAGCCACAAGCCTAACCCTTGCGTCGCGCCGATTGTCGATGCGCCGTTCTTCGCGATGCGGATCTATCCGGCGGATCTCGGCACGGCGATCGGCATGAAGGTGGATGCGCAGGCGCGCGTGCTGCGCGAGGATGGCACGCCCATTGCGGGGCTTTATGCCTGCGGCAACGACATGGGCTCGATCATGAACGGGAATTATCCGGGGCCGGGCATCACGCTCGGGCCGGCGCTCACATTCGGGTATATTGCGGGGCGGCATTTGGCGGAGGGGGCAGTAACGATGTCGAGTGCCGCGAAGGCGACTGTCTGATTGTTGCGTTCGCTATATCCGCGTGATTGCGAGCGAAGCGAAGCAATCCAGAGATTTCTCCGTTGAGGTAGTCTGGATTGCTTCGTCGCAAGGGCTCCTCGCAATGACGCGTGGAGGGAGGACGGGTCTTAACTACTACTCCGCCGCCGCGGCGAACCGGCTATTCTCCAACTCCGCTTCCAGTCGCGCCTTCTCCGCAGCCGCAAGCTTGATGTTGGCTTCCTTGACATGCCCGAAGCCACGGATGCTCTCCGGCACCCTCGCGAGCCGCGTCAGCAGCGGGATCTGCTCCGCCTTCAGCCCGCCCATCCGCTGATCGATCATCGCTAGATAATCCGCAACCAGCTTCCGTTCCATCCGCCGCTCCTCGCTGCGCCCGAAAAGATCGAACGCGCCGCCGCGCAAAAACTTCAGCTTCGCCAGCATGCGGAAGGCATGGATCATCCAGCCGCCGAACTCCTGCTTCTGAAGTCGCCCGCTCGTCTTGTCGCGCTTTGCGAAGATCGGCGGGGCGAGATGGTACTTCAGCGTGAAGTCGCCATCGAACTTCTCTGAGACCTTCTTGGCAAAGCTGCCGTCGGTGTAGAGCCGCGCGACTTCATATTCGTCCTTGTAGGACATCAGCTTGAACAGGTTTTTCGCGACCGCTTCGGTCAGCTCCGTGGACGCGGTCGAGACGGCACTCTCCGCCTTCCGCACCTTGGCGACAGCCGCGAGATAGCGGTCCGCGTAGCCCTTGTCCTGATAGCCCGTCAGGAACTCCGCGCGCGTCGCGATGATGTCGTCGAGCGACTTGGTCGTCGCGGACGCACGGCTCTTGAACTGGAGCACGCTGCGCACCCGCGACATATCGTGCGCGGCCAACCGTCCCCAGGTGAAGGCGAGCTTGTTCATCTCGATCGCAGCGCCGTTAATTTCGATGGCGCGGAGCAGCGCTTCCAGCGACAGCGGGATCGCGCCCTTCTGGAAGGCGAAGCCGAGCATGAAGGGATTGGTGGCGATGCTGTCGCCCATCAGGGCCGAGGCGATGCCCGTGGCGTCGATGATATCGAGGTTCTTTTCGCCGACGGCATCGCGCAGCACGGTCTGCATCGTGCCCATCTCGAAATCGATGTCGGGATTTTGCACGAAGCTCGCGGTCGGTTGCAGGTCGGCGTTGATATAGGCCTTGGTCACGCCGCGTTCGGCGCGGCTGAGCGCGGTCGGGCCGGCCGAGACGATCATGTCGCAGCCGAGGATGACGTCGGCGCCGCCGGTGGTGATGCGGACGGCCGAAATGTCCTCCGGCTTCGGCGCGATGCGGACATGGCTCATCACCGCGCCGTTCTTCTGGGACAGGCCGGTGAAATCCAGCGCCGAGCAGCCGCGGCCGTCGACATGGGCGGCCATGCCGAGCAGGGCGCCGATGGTGATCACACCGGTGCCACCGATGCCGGTGACGAGCATGTTGTAGGGACCGTCCAGCTCACGCGCAGGCGGGAGCGGCAGGTCGGCGAACAGTTGGCCGGAATCCACCGCCGACGTCTTCATGCGCTTGAGCGAACCACCATGCACGGTGACAAAACTCGGGCAGAAGCCTTCGACGCAGGAAAAGTCCTTGTTGCAATTGGACTGGTCGATCTGGCGCTTGCGGCCGAACTCGGTCTCCAGCGGCTGCACTGAGACGCAGTTGGAGGCCTGCGAACAATCGCCACAGCCCTCGCAGACGAGCTCATTGATGAAGGCGCGCTTGGCGGGATCGGGATAGAGCCCGCGCTTGCGGCGGCGGCGCTTTTCCGCGGCACAGGTCTGGTCGTAGATCACGACCGTGAGGCCCTTGATGTCGCGCAGCTCGCGCTGCACGGCGTCGAGCTCGCGGCGGTGATGGATGGTCGCGCCTTGCGGGAAGTAGTTGCTTGCGGGGTATTTGCTGGGATCATCGGAGACGATCGCGAGGCGCTTCACGCCTTCGGCCCAGACCTGATGTGCGATCTGCGCGACGTTGAAGGCGCCTTCGGCCGGCTGGCCGCCGGTCATCGCGACGGCATCGTTGTAGAGGATCTTGTAGGTGATGTTGATGCCGGCGGCCGAGGCGGCGCGCAACGCCAGCAAGCCCGAATGCGTGTAGGTGCCATCGCCGAGATTCTGGAAGATGTGCTTCTCGGTGGTGAAGGGCGACTGGCCGATCCAGTTTACGCCTTCGGCGCCCATATGCGAGATCAGGTCGGTGCGACGCGTCGGCATGCTCAGGGCCATGCCGTGGCAGCCGATGCCGGCCATCGCACGGCTTCCTTCCGGCACGCGCGTCGAGGAATTGTGCGGGCAGCCCGAGCAGAAGAACGGCGTCCGCGCGAGCTTGATCTGGGTGGTTGTGTTGACGGGATTGTCGAAGGCCTCGAGCCGGGCCAGGCGCTGCTCCAGCACCGGGCTGTGATGCCCGAGCTTGCGCAAGCGCGCAACAATCGCGCCCGCAACGATGGTCGGCGTCAGCTCGCCCTCGCTCGGCAGCAGCGGTGCGCCGCTCTCGTCGCGCTTGCCGGTGACGGTCGGGCGCCTGGAGGCATCGATGTTGTAGAGGATGCGCATCAGCTGGTCTTCGATGAAGCCGCGCTTCTCCTCGACCACCAGCACGTCCTGCAGACCTTCAGCGAAGCGCTTGGCGCCGCTTTCTTCGAGCGGCCAGGTCAGCGCGACCTTGTAGATGCGCAAGCCCAGATCCTGCGCGTCCTTGTCGGTAATGCCGAGGTCAGCGAGCGCCTGGCGCAGATCGAGATAGGCCTTGCCGGTCGCGATGATGCCGAGCCGGGCCGGCTTTGAATCGAGCACGATGCGGTCGAGCCGGTTGGCGCGGGCAAAGGCCTGCACCGCGGCCATCTTCGGGCCGAACAAGCGCCGCTCGGCCTCGAGTGGAGGATCGGGCCACCGGATGTTGAGGCCGCCGGGCGGCATTTCGAAATCTTCGGGGAGGATAATCTTGATGCGCTCGGGATCGCTGTCGATCGAAGCCGAGCTCTCGACGGTCTCGCTGATCGCCTTGAAGCCGACCCAGCAGCCCGAGAAGCGCGACAGCGCAAAACCATAAAGGCCGAGATCGAGGTAATCCTGCAGCGTCGCCGGATTGATCACGGGGATCAGCGCCGCCGCGAACACCTGCTCGCTCTGATGCGCCAGCGTCGAGGACTGGCAGCCATGGTCGTCACCTGCGAGCGCCAGCACGCCGCCATTGAGCGATGTGCCGGCCGCATTGGCGTGCTTGAGCGCATCGACCGAGCGATCGACGCCGGGGCCTTTGCCATACCAGATGCCGAACACACCATCGACCTTGGCGCCGGGAAACAGGCCGACCTGCTGGCTGCCCCAGACGGCGGTCGCAGCTAAGTCCTCGTTCAGGCCGGGGACGAAGGCGATGTCGTGCTGCTGGAGGTGCGACTTCGCGCGCCACAGCGCGTGGTCGTACATGCCGAGCGGGGAACCGCGATAGCCGGAAATGAAGCCGCCGGTGTTGAGCCCCTGCAGCCTGTCGCGTTCGCGCTGCAACATGGGCAAGCGGACCAGGGCCTGGGTGCCGGACAGGAAGATCCGCTTCGATTCGAGCCGGTATTTGTCGTCCAGCTCGACCTGCATCAGCGTCATTTCAGGAGTCCTTGTCGTCGTGTCCGGTGGGAATTTTGCGTCGCGGAAAGAGGGGCGACTTGCGAAGCGGATGCTCGCAGTCAAAAGCATGGAGCACCGAAGTCAATATCGCTGGCCGCATCCGTGGCGGGCCTGCTAGTCATGGCTGCCTGTGGAGGAGCCTATGATCGTAAGCGCATTCGACACCGAGATCACCGAGACGGCCGAGGCCCTGATCGGGCCGTGGCGCCAGCCGCGCCAGATGCTGCATGCGCAGGTCTACGACGCGCACGCCTCCATCCACGACGATGCCACCGCGCAGAAGCTCGGCTTCAAGGGCGGTACCATCGAGGGCCCTACGCATTTCAGTCAGTTCGCGCCGCTCGGCGCGAAGCTGTGGGGACAGGCGTGGTTCGAGAGCGGTTGTCTCTCCGCGCATTATCGCAGCGCTTGCTATGAAGGCGAGGAGGTGCAGGCGATCCTGTCGAAGCCGTTGCCGGGAACGCGCCAGTGCCAGATCCAGATGGTGAAGCGCGACCGCACCGAAGTGTTGCGCGGCACGGCCTCGGTGGGCGATGCAGATGTCGCGACAGCGCTCGAGACTCGCCTGACCGAGCTCAAGCCGCTCGCCGATCCCGTGATCTTGCGCGACGTGAAGGTTGCGCACACGAGCAAGCGGCAGTCGGTGCGGATGGCACTCGACCAAAACATGGGTGACCTCTATCCGTTCTCGTTGCGGCAAAAGCTCGCCGTCATCACCGAGAACTCGCCTTACTATTCCGGCGCAGATAATCCGTGGGGCAGGGCCATCATCCCGATGGAGATGCTGAGCGTACTCTTCCAGTACCGCTCGAAGGATGATCCGCTTCCAACCAAGGGGCCGGCCGTCGGTCTCTTTGCGGATCAGGAAATCCGGTTGGTGAAGGGACCGCTCTTCGTTGATGAGGAGTATTCTGTCGAGCGCGAGGTCGTCATGCTCTCCGGCAGTCGCCGCACCGAGAGCGCCTGGGTGAAGACGCGCGTGTTTGACAAGGCGGGCGCGATCGCCGCGACCATGTTGCTCAACATGGCGACTCTGAAAGATTCCTACGCACCGTATGAGGAAGAGTATCGGCAGTTATATGGGGCGGGGCGGTAGGCTCGCCACCCCGCTCATCCCTTAGGCAGATGCACGTCGCAAAGCCGTCGCACAGGGAATAAGCACGCGTCGTTCGCTCGCGTAACCTTCTGACCGAACAGCGAATTCCCTCGCGGCCTGTTCGTCTCCGCTATTGTACACAATGGCACGGCGCTTGCAGAACTCCTGTCAAAGAGAGTTCTCGCGGGGGCCTGCGTTATGTTGAACTCAACCAAGCCGACACTGGGCGTCATCAGCGCCGAACCAGAGCCGATCAAGCTCGACTGGTCGTCGACTGCGCTCGTCATTATCGACATGCAGCGCGACTTCATGGAGCCCGGCGGCTTCGGCGAGACGCTCGGCAATGACGTCAGTCAGCTTGCGCGTGCAGTGAAGCCGATCGGCGCGGTGCTGAAAGCTGCGCGCGACAGCGGCATGCTCGTCGTCCATACTCGCGAAGGGCATCTGCCTGATCTCTCCGACGCGCCGCCGGCGAAAGTCGAACGCGGCGCGCCGAGCCTTCGCATCGGTGATCCCGGCCCGATGGGGCGCATCCTCATTCGCGGTGAAGCAGGTCATGACATCATCCCGGAGCTTTATCCGCTCGACAGCGAGGTGGTGATCGACAAGCCCGGCAAGGGCGCGTTCTACGCGACCGAATTGACCGACGTGCTGGAGAAATACGGCATCGAGAATCTTCTGGTGTGCGGCGTCACCACCGAAGTGTGCGTCAACACCACCGTGCGCGAGGCCAATGACCGCGGCTATCGCTGCGTCGTCATCTCGGATGGCTGCGCATCTTACTTCCCCGAGTTTCACGAGATGGGCCTGAAGATGATCAAGGCCCAGGGCGGCATCTTCGGCTGGGTCGCAGACTCGGCCGCAGTACTGGAGGCGATGAAGACTTCGACCACATAGGGGTATCACCATGAGCAGCTTGACGGGGATGGCCGGCAAATCTGAGATGAGCAAGTCCGAGTTCAAGCCGGCACTTTGGACATCGGGCGACTGGAACGCGTTTTTCGGCTTCGGCACCAACATCCTCGTCAACATGCTGGTGCTCACTGGCCTCTTGCGCTTCGTGTTGAAGATGCCTGACTCACTCGTGTTCGGCCGCATCCTGCCCGCACTCGGGCTGATGATGTGCCTCTCCACCTTTTACTACGCTTTCCTCGCCTATAAGCTCGCGCAGAAGACCGGTCGCACCGATGTCTGCGCGCTGCCCTCGGGCGTCAGCGTGCCGCACATGTTCATCGTCACCTTTGTGATCATGCTGCCGGTGACGCTCAAGACCGGCGATCCGCTCAAGGGTTGGTCGGCTGGCCTCGTCTGGGTGTTCTTCCAGAGCTTCATCCTGATGATCGGCGGCTTCATCGCGCCGTTCATCCGCAAGATCACGCCGCGCGCGGCACTGCTCGGTACGCTTGCCGGTGTCTCCTTGACCTTCATCGCGATGCGTCCGGCGCTCGAGATGTACGTAACGCCGCAGATCGGCCTCGTTTGTTTCGCCATCATTCTGGTGAGCTGGTTCGCCGGCGTGAAATATCCAAAGAGCATTCCGGCCGGTCTGATCGCGATCGTGGTCGGTATGGTCATCGCATGGGGCTCGAACCTGTTCGGCCTCAGTCTCGGCGGATTGAGCATCAAGGGCGTCGGTGATGCCTTCGCCAATTTCGGCTTCTCGGTGCCGATCCCGGCGGTGAACTACGTCTTCTCCGGCTTCGAATATCTCGGCGTCATCCTGGTCACCGCGATTCCGTTCGGCATCTACGACCTCGTCGAGGCCATGGATAACGTCGAGAGCGCGGAAGCAGCCGGCGACGAATATCCGACCACGCGCGTGCTAACCGCTGACGGCATCGTCAGTTTGATCGGTTGCCTGATGGGCAATCCCTTCATCAACGCCGTCTATATCGGCCATCCCGGTTGGAAGGCGATGGGTGGCCGCATCGGCTACTCGGCTGCGACCGGCGTCATGGTGGTGGTGCTGTCTTGGTTCGGCGTCATCTCTGTGCTGCTGGCGCTGGTGCCCGTCGTCGCGATCTCGCCGATCCTGCTCTATATCGGCATGCTG
>JAEWHT010000245.1 GCA_023387695.1 Pseudomonadota bacterium
GGTCAAGATCGCGATCGAGACTGGCCTGCATGGCGGAATCGGCATCGACCTCGTCGCCATGAGCGTCAACGACCTCGTCGTGCAGGGGGCCGAGCCGCTGTTCTTCCTCGACTATTTCGCATGCGGCAAGCTCGACCCGGAGGCCACGGCCTCGATCGTCGCCGGCGTCGCCGAGGGCTGCCGCGAATCCGGTTGCGCCCTGATCGGCGGCGAGACCGCCGAAATGCCGGGTCTCTACAAGGACGGCGACTACGACCTCGGCGGCTTTGCGGTTGGGGCCGCCGAGCGTGGCACGCTGTTGCCGCGCAAGGACATCGCTGCGGGCGATGCCGTGATCGGCCTTGCCTCGTCGGGCGTGCATTCCAACGGCTTCTCTCTGGTGCGCAAGATCGTGGAACAGTCCGGGCTCGGCTTCGAGGCGCAGGCGCCGTTCGCGCCGGTGATGACGCTCGGCGGCGCGCTGCTGACGCCGACGCGGCTCTACGTGAAATCCTGCCTGCGCGCGATCCGCGAGACCGGCGCGGTGAAGGGCTTGGCCCATATCACCGGCGGCGGTTTCACCGACAACATTCCGCGCGTGCTGCCGAACCATCTCGGCGTCGGCATTGATCTGGCACGCCTGCCGGTGTTGCCGGTGTTCAAATGGCTGGCGGCCCAAGCCGGCATCGCCGAGCTCGAAATGCTGCGCACCTTCAACTGCGGCATCGGCATGATCGCGATCGTCGAGCCTGACAAGGTCGACGAGGTCGTGCGGGTCTTTACCGACGCCGGTGAGACCGTGGCGCAGCTCGGCATCGTAATCCCGGCCGAGGGCGAACACCGCGTCGTCTATAACGGCCACCTCGACATGGCGTTGTGATGACTGGCGCTGCGATGAAGCGCCGCGTCGCCATCCTGATCTCCGGTCGCGGTTCCAACATGTCCGCGCTGATCAAGGCTGCGAGCGCGCCGGATTTTCCGGCAGAGATTTCGCTCGTGATCTCGAACAAGGCCAGCGCGCTCGGCCTCGAACGAGCCAGCGCGGCCGGCGTGAAGACGTTAGTCATCGAGAGCAAGCCGTTCGGCAAGGACCGTGCTGGCTTCGAGGCCGTGCTGCAGGCAGCCCTTGATCAGTATGGTGTCGAGCTGATCTGCCTCGGCGGTTTCATGCGCCTGTTCACGGCCGAGTTTGCGAGAGCCTGGTACGGACGGATGCTCAACATCCATCCCTCGCTGTTGCCGTCATTCCCCGGCCTCGACCCGCATGGTCAGGCCTTGCGCGCCGGCGTCAAACTGTCTGGCGCGACAGTGCACTTCGTGATCCCCGAGACGGACGCGGGCCCGATCGTGATGCAGGGCGCAGTGCCCGTCAGCGATCACGACACGGCGGAAACGCTGTCGGAGCGCATCCTCGAAGTCGAGCACCGCATCTATCCCGCAGCGCTGAGCCTGCTCGCGACTGGCAAGGTCAGGATAGAGGGCGATGTCTGCAAGACCGCGGGAAGTGCGGCGTCGGAGAATTTCCTGATTGCGCCGGTGGCGAGCTGAATCGCGGTCTGCGTTTCGTTGCCCCAAACAAAATCCCCCGGCAGAGCCGGGGGCAACGTCATGATCTCTCGCGTTGTGACTCGAGAGAAATCAGGAGACCTTGAGGTTCTCCGCGGACGACTTGCCGCGGTTCTCCACGAGGTCGTATTCAACCACCTGGTTCTCATTCAGGGTCGAAAGTCCGGCACGCTCGACGGCCGAGATGTGGACGAATACGTCCTTATCGCTGCCGTTCGGCTTGATGAACCCGTAACCCTTGGTGGGGTTGAACCATTTGACGGTGCCCTTTTGTGGCATCGTTAGTCTCCTCCGCTAGATACTAAAAAGACGCGGCCGCTTTTCGCGTGCCACGTCACAAACGGTCTTCCGGAAGTCTGTTCGAGTCTCATTGTCGCGAAACGCACAGCCGAGCGGCCAATTCCGATTGTGTGCAGTATTCCAACACGAAAACCGCGCGCGAGCAAGCCGCGTACGAATTTCAAGACCAGACCTGAGATCTCCTGCTGCAATTTGCGACCTGTGGCAATGGAACCACAACCCGCCGCAATCGCCCGCGCGATAGCGTGTCAAACGGTTGACCCTCCGTGGCAGTTCGGCACAAATCGTCGCACCTGCTCGCGGTGCGTGTTGTATTTTTGCGGGCTGCCTTTTTTGCTTCGGGATGTGTCGTCATGTGCTGCGCCTTGCAGCCCACCGGGATACGGCAGACCATCTGGCTGGACCGTGTCCGCCGGATCGTGACGGCGATCGCCATGACGCTTGCAGTCGTCGTGATGATGCCGGTGACGTCTGGCCATGCGCAGACCCCGACCCCGACGCCGGCTGCGTTGCCTCGGCCCAGGCCGTCGCCGACCCCGGTCCCAACATCGACGAATTACAACCAGTCGGCCGGTAACAGCACGCTCGATCTCGGTTCTAATTTCCTGGAGCGGCTCGGCAACCAGGCCTCAGGCGGCATCAACCGGGTGTCACGCACCAATGCCGGCGGCGGTGGCGCGTCGGAGAACGCGGAGGATCCGCGCTACCGCACCTGGTTCGAGGGCTACGGCATATCGGTCCGGACCGATGCGCAGGGTGATTTCGTCGGCGACAAGCGCAAGACGTTTGGCGGCGTCGCCGGCTTCGGAGCGCGGGTCGCCCCGGGCGTCAATCTTGGGTTCTCAGTCGATCAGAGCCATACCGACATCGATGTGCCGCTCGCGCTGCAGTCGGCGACGCTCGATTTGACCCAATTCGGCTTCAACGGCTCGGTCGACAAGGGACCGTGGACCTGGGCCTTTGCGCTGGTGCACGGTCTCGGCAAGGTGCATTCCAGCCGGGATACCGGCTTTGGCCTTGCGACGGCGGGCTATCGTGCCAACGTCGACGGCGCGCTGACCGAGATCAGCTATTACTGGACCAAGGATCAGATGCGCATCGTGCCCAAGGGCGCGCTCGAATATGTGCGCGCCACCAGTGCGGCGTTCCAGGAGGCCGGCGGACTTGATCCCCTCAACGTTGGCTCCAGCGCGCTCTCTCGCGCGCGTGTCATGATCGGCGCCGAGGTTGGGCGCTACTTCATCTTCGACCAGAAAATTTTGGACCTCTCCGCCTACGGCAAGTTGGTCGACAATTTTTACCAGGATCTGGGATCGGTCCAGGTCAGCCTCGGCGCCCAGAACATCATCGTTCCCGGCATCGGCGAGAGCCGTTATGGCATGGACGCGGGCGCTTCGGCATCGCTCAGCCTGACCAACACCGTGCGGCTCTACGTCAATTACGATGGCAAGTTCCGCAACGAGCTGACATCGCACCAGGGCACGGTCGGCTTCGAATATCGGTGGTGACGCACGCTTACAGTGGCGTCGCGGCGACATACCCGGTCAATCCAAAGCCCTCGCGTGCAGTCGTCATCATCGGCACCAGTGCATTCGGATGGATGAACTCGTCGCGGAAGCAGGGATAGGTCTTGGGATCGAAGATCTTCTTCAGCCAGTCGACCACGATCTTGTGTCGCTCGGAGGCGCGGAACTCCTTGTGATAGGTGAGCCAGAGGTCGGCGTGGTGGCTGACGCCAAGGTCGACGGCGACAAGCGGCGCGCCGAGTGCGGTCGACACCGTTGGCAGGAAACCGATGCCGGCGCCGCGCTCGACCGCATAGAGCACGCCGACCGAAGAGTTGGTCTTGATCCCGACAATCCCTTCCAGTGATTTCAACCCGAGGATGCGGGCATAGGCGCCATCGTCGACCTGCGGCGCGTTCTGCTTGACGATGCGATGGTTTTGCAATTCGGCGAGCGTTGCCGGCACGCCGTAAAGGTCAGCATAGCTCCTGGAGACGAAGGGGTAGATGTGCAGCCTGCCGAGCTTGGCGACGATCAGGTCGGGATTGGTCGGCGGTTCGAGCTGGATCGCGATGTCCGACTCCAGCCGCGCGACATCCGCTTGCTCCATCGCACAACGCAGGTCGACGGTGATCTTGCGATAGGTCTTCTGGAAATCGATCAGCCGCGGCAGGATCCAGAAATTGCCGGGACCTTCGGTGACCGCGACGCGCACCGTGCCCGACATATCGTTGGACGTGCGCGAGGCGCGGCGGAAGACGTTGAAGGCGTGACGTTCCATATGCGCGACGTCGGCGATCATCGCGGTGCCTTCGTCGCTGAGCGTGAGCCCACTCTGGTCGCGCAGGAAAAGCTTGCAACCGATGCTCTCTTCGAGCCTGTCGATCTTGCGCATCAACGTGGTGGACGTGAGCCCGAGCTCTTCGGCTGCGTTGCGAAAACTTTTAAATTTTGCGCACGCTAAAAACAGTTTCAAATCGTCCCAGGACGCATTTAGCGCTTCTTCATGGTGCTGCATTATTGCAGCACCCCGGTGCAATACTTGCTGCATACTCCTGATCTCCAGCCGCTAAGCTTCTGCTCGTAGCGGCGTACAAAACCCCTGAACGATAGAGGGACGACATGAGTAAGGAAAGGGGCTCGTTTGCCGCAAGGCATGATTTCGACGCCTTGCCGCTCAGCCCCGAGGTGGACGTCCGTTGCGCGCAATTTTCCGAAATCGCGGCGCTTTCGGAGATGGCGCGCCGGATGGTGCCGGGCGTGCAGATCGGAGCGCTGGAGCTCGCGAAATATTTCGCCTTCGATCCCGAGAGCATCCTGACGTTTACCCGGAAAGGTAGTCTGCTCGGCGGCATGGCCTTTCTGTTTCTCAACGAGCGCGGGCACGATGCACTGTTGCTCGACGATATCTGTCTGACCGCGCCGGAGACGCGTTATCTGGCGTCCGCCAACGATGACGTTGCCGCCATCTACATCTGGGCGATCGCGGCAACCGGCCGCGGCATCGCCGGCCTCGGCAAGGCTGCAGCTCATCTGCGGCAAATAAGATTTCGCGGCGCGGATTGCTATGCGCAACCGTCAACCGTGGCCGGACGCGAAATCATGAGAGCGACCGGTTTCGAGCCTGTTTCAAGCTTCCAGCCCGACCTCTGGTGTTACGAGCGCCCCTGGCATCGGCAGTCGATGCCGATGCCCAGCGCGATCATCCAATCAAGGAGTTACGCACATGCACGGCACTAGGATTCCTCTCGCCAAGCCTGACTCCCGCGCCATCACCATTCGCCTTGCGCGCGATCCGAGTGACCTCATGCTGGTCACGGCCATTCGCTCCGCGGTCTATCTCGCCGAGCAGGATTGTCCGTTTGATGAGGAGTTCGACGGCAACGACATGGTCGCTGCGCATTTCATCGGCTACATCGGCAACGAGCCAGCGGGCTGTTTGCGGGTGCGCTTCTTCGGCGACTTCGCCAAGGTGGAACGGCTCGCAGTGCGCCATCAATATCGGCGCTCGCGCATCTCGTTCAAGCTGGTGCAGGCGAGTGTCGACTATGTGAAGCGCAAGGGCTTCCGCAAGATCTACGGCCAGGCTCAGGACCGGCTGGTTGATTTCTGGGCCCATTTCGGCGCCAAGCCCATGGGCCACAACCGGAAGATCACGTTCTCCGATTTCTCCTACACGGAAATGCTGCTGGAGATCGAGCCGGGGCCGGACGCCATTACGCTGGACAGTGATCCCTATGTGATCATCCGTCCCGAGGGCGACTGGGACCGGCCGGGCGTGCTCGATGCCTCGGCTGGAAGGGCGGTGACATCGCCGCTTCGAGATCTCGCGCTCACCGATCATTGAAACTGGTGCAGGTCTGCGCAAAACGATGCTGGTCTCCGTCCACGACGATCCGCTGGTCCTGGTCTGCACGGATCTTCAGGTCGAATATCTGATCCCCGGGCGTCGCCATACCGTTCTGGATGGCGACGCTGCCACCATGGGCTGCCTGAAGTTGCTGGCATTGTGGCGCAGCAATCTTTGGCCGGTGATGCACTTGAAGCGCATCGCGCAGGCGGAATGGTTCAATCCGTCATCCAGGCTGACCGATTGGATCGCGGAGGCCAAGCCGCGTCCGGGTGAAATGATCTTCGAGCATCCGTTGCCTTCGGCCTACAGCTCGTCGCGGTTCGCCGACTACATGGCCAGTAACCGAAATGTGCGCTGTGTGATGACCGGCTTTTCCTTCGACGAGACCATCCTGGCCACGGTCGTTGAGGGATTTCACCGCAGCCACCGCTACCGGGCGATCACCGATGCGGTGGCGTGCCGGCGGCCGGCCACGGGCGAGGTGGCGTTCTACAAGCAGTCGGTGGTGAATATCATCACCAGCTTTGCTACACTCCAGTCCAGCGCCGAACTGATCCGGACCAGCGGCGCCGTCGCGGTCTAGACCGATGCGATCGGCGGATGGGTGGGTAGGACATTGTCTCGGGAGAACGAGCTCAAGGAGCTGGCGAAAGACCTGTCGCGTGCCGTCGAGACGGCGCGCCGGGTCGGGCTGCCGACAACGGCCTATCTATTGTCCATGGCCCTGGTCGAGGTGAGGGAAGCCGCAGCCGACGAGGACGGGAATAACAACGGCGCGGCCTGATCGCTGTCCTGCGTGCGGCTTTGTGCAACGCTGCTGAGCGCTTGTTGCCGACGAATTAGCGTTGCAAGTTTTGCCCCGTCGCAATAGCCAAGGTGCTCGACGTTATGATGGCGACGCTGGCCGTGCCAGCGACGTAATTGAGGGATCCCTGCAAATGTCCATGCTGCCCAATTCGCAAGAAGCCCGCGATGTGGCCTACCAGCTCCATGCCTACACCAATGCGCGCGCGCATCAGCAGGCGGGTCCCCTGGTGATCGAGCGCGGTGAGGGGCCCTACGTGTTCGATGCGTCGGGCAAGCGCTATTTCGAGGCGATGGCGGGCCTGTGGAGCGTCGGGCTCGGCTTCAACGAGAAGCGGTTGGTCGAGGCCGCGCACAAGCAGATGCAGGCGCTGCCGTTCTATCACACCTTCTCGGCCAAATCGCACGGGCCGTCGATCGACCTTGCCGAGAAGCTGGTCGCGCTCGCGCCGGTGCCGATGAGCAAGGTGTTCTTCACCAATTCCGGTTCGGAGGCGAACGACACCGTCCTGAAGCTGATCGCCTATCGTTCGAACTCGCTCGGCCAGCCCCAGCGCAAGAAGATCATCAGCCGCATGCGCGCCTATCACGGCGTCACCATTGCTTCGGCGAGCCTCACCGGCCTGCCCAACAACCACCGCTCGTTCGACCTGCCGCTGCCGAACATCCTGCACACGGGCTCGCCGCATTTCTACAAGGATGGTGCGCCGGGCGAGAGCGAGGAAGCCTTTGCGACGCGCCGGGCCGAGGAGCTAGACGCGCTGATCCAGAAGGAAGGGCCCGACACGATTGCGGCGTTCTTCGGCGAGCCGGTGATGGGGGCAGGTGGCGTCGTCGTGCCGCCGGCGACCTATTGGGACAAGATCCAGGCGGTCCTGAAGAAGTACGACATCCTGCTGATCGCCGACGAAGTGATCTGCGGCTTCGGCCGCACGGGCAAGATGTTCGGCTGCGAGACCTATGGCATCAAGCCTGACGCGATGGTGGTCTCCAAGCAGATCACCTCAAGCTACTTCCCGCTGTCGGCGGTTATCATGAACGACCGCATGTTCGAGCCGATCGCCGACGAGAGCAACAAGATCGGCGTGCTCGGCCACGGCTTCACCGCCGGCGGTCATCCGGTCGGTTCGGCGATTGCACTCGAAAACCTCAAGATCATCGAGGAGCGCGGTCTGGTCGCACATGCCGCCGAGCTCGGTGGCTACATGCAAGGCAAGCTGCGCGAGCTCACCAGCCATCCGCTGGTTGGCGAGGTCCGCGGCGTCGGCATGATCGCCGCACTCGAGCTCGTGCTCGACAAGGGCCGCAAAACTGCAGCCGCGACACCCGGCGCCGTCGGCGGCATGGCGAGCCGCATGCTGCAGGAGCGCGGCGTGATTTCGCGCAATATGCTCGACGCCATCGCCATCTGCCCGCCTCTGATTACGACCAAGCCTCAGGTCGACGACCTGATCGCGGCGATCACCGGCGTGCTGAATGATATGAAGCCGGAAGTGGCGAAGCTGCCGCAGGCGTAACGCTCAGCCCATCACCGTCGCACCCGCGCAACGGCTACGCCGTTGTCGCTGGAGGCGACCGCTTCTTCAGCGGCCCGCCCTCAGGATGACGGCTTGACCTGCTCCACCCGCTGGACCCCGATCACGCGACCTTTCTCGATCGCGAGGGCCAGCTCGCCGCGCTTGAGCTTCAATGCGTTGTCGCCGAACAGCTCGCGGCGCCAGCCGCGGAGCGCCGGCACGTCGGCTTCATCGTCGGCTGCGATCTCTTCGAGGTCATCGACGGTTGCGATCACCTTGCTCGCGACCGCATGACGCTCGGCGGTCATGCGCAGCAGCACCTTCAAGAGCTCGACGGTCGCAGCGCCGTTATTATTATTGCGCGGCTTCTCCAGCTTCGGCAGCGTCGAAAAATCCCGTGCCAGCCCGCGCTCGACGGCGGCGACGATGTCCGCGCCCCATTTGGACTTCTCAAAGCCCTTCGGCACCGAGCGGAGATGAGCAAGCTTCTCCAGCGTATTCGGCGCGTGTGTGGCGATGTCGCTGATGGCCTCGTCGCGCAGCACGCGGCCACGCGGGACGTCTCGGCTCTGCGCTTCCTGCTCGCGCCAGGCGGCGACCTCCATCAGGACGGCGAGATCCTTCGGCTTGCGCACCCGCGTCTTCAAGCGCTCCCAGGCGCGCTCGGGGTGGAAGTCGTAGGTCTTGGGCGAGGTCAGGACCTCCATCTCGATGGAGACCCATTCACTGCGGCGGCGCTTCTTGAGATCGGCATCGAGCGCGGCGAAGACGTCGCGCAAATGCGTGACGTCGGACACCGCGTAATGCATCTGCTCTTTCGTCAGCGGCCGACGCGACCAGTCGGTGAAGCGGTGGGTCTTGTCCGGGCGGTGGCCGGTGACCTTCTCGACCAGCGCGTCGTAGGCGATGCTGTCGCCATAGCCGAGCACCATGGCCGCTACCTGGGTGTCGAACACCGGATGCGGGATGATATTGGCCTGGTGCCAGATGATCTCGATGTCCTGGCGCGCGGCGTGGAACACCTTCAGCACGGCCTCGTTGGCCATCAGCTCGAAGAACGGCTTGAGGTCGATACCCTCGGCCAGGGTGTCGATGACGATCGCTTCCTCGGGGCTGGCCATCTGCACCACGCACAACAGCGGGTAATAGGTGGTCTCGCGCAGGAACTCGGTATCGACGGTAATGACGGGGTGCTTGGCCAGCCGGCTGCAGGCAGCCGCGAGGTCAGCGGTGGTGGTAATCAAATCCATGAACGGCCCATGACACTTGCCATCAGCCGTTCTGCCGAAAGCGCTGTGATGTCAAGGGGCTCTAAGCGAATTCGAGCCTTGCATCGCCCCGGAATCAGTCGCCAAGGCCTAAATTCCTATTCGTAGCGGACCCGGTCCGACGATTTTCGGGCGCAGGGCACCGCCACCACGATCAGGCACATGCCAACCAGCGCCAATCCCAGGAACTCAAAAACCAACAAATCCACGGCGGAAATCTCCAGAAACACCGGTCAATTTGTCGGGGGTGCGTTGAGGGTCTGTTAATTCCAATGGTTACCGGCGGCGGGGCGGGCGGGATGGTGGATGCGGGGTTAATGGGGCGCGAGCCGCCATACGGCTTGCAGGCTCGCGCTCCAGCACGAACTGAAAAACAACCCCATGCACAGTAGAAATCGCGACCTGCAAAATTTCGTATTTTACGAAAATGGTTTGACGCGTCGGGCAAAACAGTGGCACCATGCCATGCTGGCCCTTTTCGGAGATCGCTCCCGCGCTGCGTTTGGTGCGGCCGTAGGGTGGATTAGCCCTGCGACTGCGCGAAGCGCAGTTCGCACGGCGTAATCCACCGCTGTTCATGTCTGCTGGGGCAGAAGAGGTGGATTACGCCCGCGACCGCGCTTCGCGCCGCCGCAGGCTAATCCACCCTACGAAGTTACTGAGGCTTGTTACGGCAGCTTCAGCGAGGTCTCGGCATTGTACGGCTTCAGCGTCTCGTCGGCGGCCTTCTGGGCGGCCACGAGGGCTTCCTT
>JAEWHT010000274.1 GCA_023387695.1 Pseudomonadota bacterium
TTTCAGGGATGTCGGTTGCCATCTGCGCCAGCTTGACCAACACCATAGCGACGGCGTCCTGCTTGACGGCCGGCACGTCCCGGTAGGCGCGCAGCAACCGCGACACGCGCGTGCGCTCGATCAGATCGCGGGCCAGCTGCAAGTCAAGGGGCGGTAGCGCCAGAGCCTTGTCGTTGATGATCTCGACCGCCGTCCCGCCGCGGCCGAACACGACAACGGTACCAAAGGTCGGATCGTCGGCGAGGCCCAGGATCAGCTCGCGCGCCTTGGCCTTAACGACCATGGCCTGAACGATGACACCATCAATGCGCGCTTCGGGGCGTAGCTTCTTCGCCCGTGCAAGAATATCAGCAGCGACGGCGCGTACCGCACGCGACGTGGTCAGATTGAGTACGACACCGCCGACATCGGATTTGTGCACGATGTCGCGCGACATGATCTTCAGCACGACCGTGGCGCCTTGTGCGAATATCTCGTCGGCACAGGCGACCGCCTGCTCGACATCTGCTGCCGCGTAGGTCGGCACCATGGCGATGTCATAGCAGCCAAGCAGATGCTTGATCTCGACGGGCTCGAGCCATTGCCGCCCGTCGGCGATCGCCGCCCCAACGATTTGCCTCGCGGCCGCAACGTCCGGCACGAAGGTGTCGGGCATCGCGGGGGGAACCTGGCTGAGCTCGTCGACCACCTCGCGATGCCGGACCATGTGCATGAAGCCGCGAACCGCGTCGTCTTCGGTTGGATAGTTCGGAATGCCGGCAGCAGACAGCGTCGCAATGATCTCCTGATCGGCTCCGATCCAGGCTGCAAGCACAGGCTTGGCCCAGCTGCGATGCTTCTCGCGATACTTGCTAACGAGCTCGGTCACAGTCGTCGCAATCGCCTCCGCCGAGGCGATCGCGGTCTGCACATTGAGCACCAGGACCGCGTCATTGCCGGGATCGTCGAGCAGCACCTGCAGCGCCGCCACGTAACGTGACGCATCGGCGTCACCGACGATATCGACGGGATTGGCACCAGACCAGGTCGGCGGTAGCACCGCGTCGAGCTTCTCGCGCGTCTCTGGAGTCATGGGGGCTGGAATTCCACCAAGCTCCACGAGCCGGTCGACGGCGAGGACGCCGATGCCGCCTCCATTGGTCAGGATGGCGAGGCGCTTTCCCGCCGGCGATCCGACCCGGCCGAGCGTCTCGGCACAATCGAACAACTCACGCAGATCCGACACCCGAAGCACACCGGCGCGGCGGAACGCTGCATCATAGACGGCATCTGCGCCCGCGAGCGCTCCCGTATGCGTGGCAGCTGCCTTCGCGCCCTGCGCCATGCGACCAGACTTCACCACGACAACTGGCTTCACGCGCGCAGCCGCACGCGCCGCCGACATGAATTTCCGGGCGTCCTTGATGGCCTCGATGTAAAGCAGGATCGCGCGTGTCTTGTGGTCCATGGCGAAATAGTCGAGCAGGTCCGCGATGTCGACATCGATCTGATCGCCGATCGTTACGATGCCGGAGAAGCCGACACCGCGCTGCGCAGCCCAATCCACCATGCCGGCCGCGATAGCACCCGATTGCGAGATCAGCGCGAGGTTTCCGGCTCCGGGCATGTGCGCGGCGAAACTCGCATTGAGGCTTGCGCCGGGCATCATGATGCCGAGGCAATTAGGCCCGATCAGCCGCATGCCATATTTGCGAGCAGCGGCGATGGCAGCCTCTTGCAGTGATCCCGGGCCATGACCGAGCCCTGCCGAAACGATGAGAGCGCCGGCCGAGCCGCGACGGCCGGCTTGGTCGATGATGCCTGGCACCTCGCGCGCCGGCGCCGTGATGACGACCAGCTCGGGCACAAATGACAGCTGCTCCAGGTTGCTCACAGCCTTCACACCGCCGATTTCGGCATGGCGCGGGTTCACCAGGCCGAACAGCCCTTTGAACTCCGCCTTGCGGATGTTCTCCAGGACTGCACGTCCAACGGAGACGGGGCGGGAGCTTGCGCCCACCAGCGCAACCGAGCGGGGCGACAACAGGTTTTTTAGGCGATAAGTCGACATGACAATATTCGTCCGTTCGGGCGACGGGTCCGACAGTTACGAAGCTAACCCGAATATGGGTTGAAACGCACCTAGTGCGACATCATTACCCAGCACGGTGGCTGGCCGATGACAGTCTTGGTCACGCCGCCCCAGACGGTCTCGTTCAGGCGCGAATGATGGTAGGCGCCCATGACGATGGCATCGATGGCGTGGGCCTGAACGAAGCTTCCCAGCACCTTGCCGATCGAACTGCCGCTGCCTTTCACGGTCTCAAAAGACGCATAGACCCCGTGCTCCCGGAGGTGGTGAACCAGTCTTGAACCGGATTGCGCGATCGCATCGGTGTTATCATCCGCCACCGTCACCACGCGGACCGAGACAGCGGCCTGGATGATCGGCAATGCATCGCCGACCGCACGCGCGGCACGCGCCGAGTTGTCCCAAGCTATCACTACGTGCTCGAATTCCGGCCGCAGCGTATCTGCGAGTTGCTCCGGACAGAGCAGCAATGGTCGGCCCGATTCGAACAGGAACGTTTCAACGATACTTTCTGTTCGGCTGTCGTGCGGTTTCACGGGGATCAGGGTGAGGTCGCTGAAGCGCGCGTGTTCAGCCAAGGTCGATGCAATCTGGTCGGCCGGCACCCTGTCCGACCGACTCTGCGCACGAATGCCGGCACGCGAGGCCGCATTGGTGAAAGCGTTCAGAAGCTGTTGCGTGTCGCCCACCTCGCGCACAACGCCGAGTTCGGCAGGCTCCGGATCATCTGGGAATACCACCTTCGGCCGCACAAAGGCGTCATCATCGAGCGCGAGCCCGGTCATCCTCGCGCCGAGGTCGGCCGCGACGGCGACGCACTTTTCGATCGCAGCCAGCGTGGGAGCACGGGGCTGGCCAATGAGCGGCAGAAAAACGTCCTTGATGGGCATCGGGATTCTCCTTGCTGGCCAAAATAGGCCGCCATTGTTCCAGCCGCTTGATCCTGCTCAAGCCGGGAAAACTCCGTGTCGCCAGCCGACGACAGGCCTTGACGGATGTCAAGGACTGGTCGCAGTTCAGCCCTAAGAGTTACCTTGGCTTGCGGCGAGACCGCTTGGCGCCCTCTTCTGCAATTTGCCGGCAGGGATGACAGACAATTCTGCGACCCAGAAACGGATCTTCGCGGCGCTGACCGCACATCCCCGCGTGAAACGAATCGATACACACGCCGCTTCGGTCTTCCTCGACGGCGCGCGCGCCCTGAAGATCAAGCGGGCGGTCAAGTTTCCGTTCCTTGACTATTCAACACTCGAGAAGCGCAAGGCGGCCTGCGAGGAAGAGATCCGGATCAACCGGCCGCACGCGCCACAGATCTATCATCGCGTCGTGGCCATCACAGAAGAACCGGACGGATCGGTGAAGGTCGACGGCCGTGGCCGGCCGATCGACTATGCCGTCGAAATGGCTCGTTTCGACGAGAGCCGGACGCTAGATCATCTGGCGAAGGCCCAATCGTTCGACGCCGACCTTGCGTCGGCCATCGCCGATGCGATCGTGGCCTCGCATGCAGCAGCAGCCCCCACCCACAGCGAGGCGTGGATTTCTTCGATCCCTGCTCTCATCGACGGCAACAGCAGAGGTCTGCGGAACGGCGGGCATTTCCCCGCTGTGGAGATTGAGCAGCTTGAACAGTCTTCGCGCGCGGCATTGCTGCGCATCCGCCCGTTGCTCCAGGAGCGCAGCCATCGTGGCTTCGTGCGCCGTTGCCACGGCGATCTGCATCTTGCGAATATCGTGTTGATCGAGCAGCAGCCCGTCCTGTTCGACGCTATCGAATTCGACCCACAGATGGCGACAATCGATCTGCTCTACGATCTCGCATTCACGCTGATGGATCTGCTGCACCACGGCCAGCCGCTCGCCGCCAACACCGTGTTGAATCGCTATCTCGCCGCCACGCCTACCGAAAATCTCGACGCACTCAGTGCGTTGCCGCTGTTCATGTCGGTTCGCGCTGCAATCCGCGCCCAGGTGGCGCTGGCACGGCTGAAACCCCCGCATTCCGACGACGCCGCCGTTCTCGACGAAGCGCGCCGCTATTTTGATCTTGCGCGGACGCTAATCTCACCTCCCGCGCCTCGTCTGATCGCGGTGGGCGGACTGTCGGGCACCGGCAAGACGGTCTTGGCGCGTGCGCTCGCGCCGGCCGTCGCACCGCTGCCGGGCGCCGTCCTGTTACGCAGTGACGTCATTCGCAAGCAGATGTTCGGCGTCGCGGAGACCGAACGGCTGCCCTCGTCTGCATACACGCCCGAGTTTGCGGAGCGGGTGTATGTGGAATTGGCCGAGCGCGCCCGCCGTGTGCTGGCCCAGGGCCATTCGGCGATCGTCGATGGTGTGTTCGCACGCGACTGTGAACGAGACGCATTCGGAAAGCTGGCGCTGGATTGCAACGCACCTCTCACCGGTCTCTTCCTGATCGCCGACCTGGCGACGCGGCAGGCCCGAATCGGTGGCCGTCGCGGCGATGCATCCGATGCCACGCAAGAGGTTGCCGCATTGCAAGAGCACTATAATATCGGCGACATCGGTTGGACCGCCATCGATGCATCCGGGACACCGGCGCAGACACTCCAGAGCTGCTTGGGCGCGATCACTGAAAGCAGATAAGGCGATCTGATTGACCCGGATGGCGCGTCCCACCACACTTTCGACTTCGATCGCCGGCACCAGACCGACCGCGAGCCGCAACAAACTGCCGGGGCGTCTCAGTCCCGGCATGGCCTGCGATACGGCTTTCCGGATCATCGCCCGCCGTCACCTCGCAGCCGTGCTCGCCCAGCATGATGGCACCTGCCAAGGCGATCCGGAGGCGCTGCACCAGATCCGCATCGCACTGACCCATCTGCGGACCGCCATCCGGTTCTTTTCGCCCATGGTGGACGACGCATTGCGTCCCAAGGTCTGGGCCGAGTTGAAATGGCTGAACAGCCAGCTTGGCATGGTGCGCGATCTCGATGTGGCGATTGAGCGCGTCGTGGCCGAGACCGGCGACGAGCTAGCAGTAATCGCCGAGCTCCAGCACTGGGACGAAAAACGCGCCGAGAGCCACCGCCTCTTGGCCCGCACGCTGCAATCGGCGCGATATCGCCGGCTGGTCGAACAGACCTCAAGCTGGATCGAGAGCGGCCCCTGGTCCACAAGGCGCAGCAAGGAGGCCATCCGACTGCGCCGCTGCCAGCTCGCCGATCACGCGACCGCGCGACTAACCGAATGGGAAAAGGCACTGCTCAGGAAGGCGCGGAAGCTGCGCAAGCTCGACGTGGAGAAGCGGCACAAGCTACGGATTCTCAACAAACGGCTGACCTATTCGATCGAGTCGCTGGAGGATCTGTTCGCAGAAAAGTCACTGACGAAGCAGAAGTCGATCCTCAAGCAATTGCGCAGGGCGCAAAAGTCGCTCGGACAGCTGAACGACGACGCGCGCGGTCAGACGCTGGCCGCGTCATTGAATGAAGCTGTTCCCGAAGCCGGCATTCGCTTTCTCGATCGCAAGCGGGAGAAGAAGCTTTTGCAGACGGCTTCGACGGCCTACCGCAAGCTCGACAAAGCCAAGCCCTTCCGCTCCTCCGACCTGACGCCGGATGCGGAACCCGAGGACTAGGTGCGAACGTAATCGCCAGGTGCATCCGGCAGGTCATCGATGTGACCATCCCCAATCGGCGGCGGATCGCAGGGCTGCCCAGATTTCGCGGTGAGCCAGCGGGTCCATTCGGGCCACCATGATCCTTCGGTATGCGGAGCCAGCTTCAGCCATTCATCTGGGCCGATATGGGGTGCGTCTGCGGCCTTGGTCATCACCTGATAGTTGTGTCTGGGCTCGTCGGGTGGCGCGACGACGCCGGCATTATGTCCGCCGTTGGTCAACAGGAAGGTCAGATCGGCATCGACCTGGTAGTGAAGCTTGTGCACGGATCGCCACGGAGCCACATGATCGGCGAGTGTACCAACCACGAACATCGGCGCGTGAATGTCGGATAGCGAGATGCTCTTGCCCTCGACGAGGTAACGTCCTTCGGCAAGATCATTGTCCAGGAAAAGCTTGCGCAGATATTCTGAATGCATGCGGTAGGGCAGTCGCGTCGCATCTGCATTCCAGGCCATCAGATCGCTCGGCGGCGCGGCCTCGCCCATCAGGTAGTCATGCGACAGTCGCGACCAGATCAGATCGTTCGAGCGCAACAGCGCGAATGCGCCGGCCATCTGCGCCGTATCGAGATAGCCTCGTTGCCACATCATGTCTTCGAGGAAGGCAACCTGGCTTTCATTGATGAAAAGCGTCAGCTCCCCGGCTTCGGTAAAGTCCGTCTGCGCGGCAAGCAAAGTGATGGTACCAAGCCGATCGTCGCCGTCCCGCGCCATCGTGGCGGCGGCGATCGACAGCAAAGTGCCACCCAGACAATAACCGAGCGCATGTGTCTTTTGACCCGGGACGATGCGATCGATCGCGTCCAGCGCGGCCATGACCCCCAGCTTGCGATAATCGTCGAATGCGACGTCG
>JAEWHT010000360.1 GCA_023387695.1 Pseudomonadota bacterium
TGCTGGCACTGTCCAACGTCAACACGTTCTATGGCCAGGCCCAGGTGCATTTCGACCTGTCGATCACGGTCGGACGCGGCCACATCGTCTGCCTGCTCGGCGGCAATGCCAGCGGCAAATCGACAACCATGAAGATCATCCTTGGGCTGGTGAAACCGCGCTCCGGCGAGGTCACATTCGACGGCGCATCGCTGATCGGGCTCACCACACCGCAGATCGTCCGCCGTGGCATCGCCTCGGTGCCGGAGGCGCGGCGGCTGTTCGCGGATATGAGCGTCCGCGAGAACATCCTGATGGGTGCCTTCGTGCGCAACGACCGGGATGCCGTCGCGCAGGATCTAGACAAGATGCTGACGCTGTTCCCGAAGCTCGGCCAGCGGCTGTCGCAGCGCGCAGGCTCCTTGTCCGGCGGCGAGCAGCAGATGGTCGCGATGGCGCGCGCGCTGATGAGTCGCCCGCGCCTGATCGTGATGGACGAGCCGACCATGGGCCTGTCGCCGCTCTATGTCGACCGTGTGCTGGAGCTGATCCGCACGATCAACCAGGAGGGCGTCTCGGTCTTTATGGTCGAACAGAACGCCAGCCTCGCGCTCGAGATCGCGCATGAAGCCTATGTGCTCCAGACCGGGAAGATCGTCCTGTCAGGCTCCGCGCGGACGCTGAAAGACGATCCGCGGGTGCGCGATGCCTATCTAGGTGGGAGCGAGGCCGCGTAAGCTGCCATGCGCGAAATATGTCCCGGCCGCGCGGGATAGCGCTGGTCAGTATGAGGATTCTATGAAATCATCATACGCGTAGCGCAACGAGGCGTGCGGCGGGATGAGCTTCGAGAAATGGTCTGTGCGGGCGGCCGAGCCCGGAATGGTGCTGCTGTTCGGCGGGCTCGTCGCCGCCAATGTTGCCGCGTGGGCCTGGGCATTTGCGGCGTTCGGCGACCGGCCCGCGGTGATGGCGACTGCGCTGCTGGCCTGGGTGTTCGGCCTGCGTCACGCCGTCGACGCTGACCATATCGCCGCCATCGACAATGTCGTGCGCAAGCTAATGCAAACCGGCGATACGCCGCGCAGTGTCGGCCTCTATTTTGCGTTGGGCCACTCCACCGTCGTCGTGATCGCGACTATGCTGCTGGCACTTGGCGTGGTCAGCCTCGGTGGCGACAGCCTTCTGAAGGATATCGGCAGCTTGATCGGCACCTCCGTATCGGCGCTGTTCCTGCTGGCGATTGCCGCCATCAACCTCGCGATCTTCGCCGGCCTATGGCGGACGTTTCGCGCCGCGCGCGAGCAAGGTATTCATGACGCCGTAGGGTTAGAGACGTTGCTCGCAAATCGTGGATTGCTCGCACGGCTGCTTGGCCCGATGTTCCGCCTGGTGACGAAGCCCTGGCACATGTTTCCGCTGGGCTTGCTGTTCGGCCTCGGCTTCGACACCGCGACCGAAATTGGCCTCCTCAGCATTTCAGCTACGGAGGCTGCACGCGGCACGTCGTTCTTGGACATCCTGGTTTTCCCCGCGCTGTTCGCCTCCGGCATGGCGCTGGTCGACACCGCTGACTCCGCACTGATGGTCAGCGCCTATCGCTGGGCTTTCGTCGATCCCATGCGCAAGCTTTGGTACAACCTCACGATCACCGGCGCCTCCGTCGCGGTCGCGCTGTTCATCGGCGGCATCGAGGCGCTCGGTCTGATCTCTGATCGGCTCGGTTTGTCTGGCGGCGTGTGGGCGGTGGTCGATAGCCTCAACGAGTCGCTGGCGAATGTCGGCTTCGCGGTGATTGCGTTGTTCGTGCTCGCCTGGCTTGTCTCGGTCTTGCTCTATCGCCGTATGTTCGCTGATGGAGCGCGCGTGCGAGTGCTTCGAGGGGCCGATGCGACTGAGGCGGCCTGATCCGAGCCGACGTTGCGCCGCTATCGCAGCGCTTTCGGCTCTCGTTGTTGTCGGAGATCCCGGCAGGGCCTTCGCCCAGAGCAGTACCTCTCAGCGCGAGTTGCCGCCAGTCGAGGTGAGCGGCGGCGAGGCGTCGCGTCACAAGAAGCCGTCTGCGATCCAGCGCGTCGCAAAGCCTGTCGCATCAAGGCGCCTTGTGGTCGCACAGCCAGCGCCGGGCCCGGCAGAGGGCTCCGCCGCCGTTGCTTCCGGCGCCAAGGGTCCGCCGAGCATGGCGAGCGAGATGACTTTCTCGGGAGAGGCGATCAACGCACGCACCTTCACCCGACCGGGTGAGGCGCTCGAGGCGGTGCCGGGGCTGATCGTCACCCAGCATTCCGGCGAGGGCAAAGCCAACCAGTATTTTCTGCGCGGCTATAACCTCGATCACGGCACCGATCTCGCAATCTATGTCGATGATGTCCCCGTCAACATGCGCACCCACGCGCATGGCCAGGGCTATGCCGATTTGAACTGGCTGATCCCCGAGACCATCGGCGTGATGGACGTACGCAAAGGGCCGTATTTTGCCGATGAAGGCGATTTCGCTTCCGTCGGCAGCATCCATATCGGCCTGATCGACCGCACCGAAAAGGGCCTTGCGCAGGCAACCGTCGGCAGCTTCGGCTATCGCCGCTTGCTCGGCATGGATTCCGCGAAGGTCGGCGACGGCTCGCTGCTCGTCGCCGGCGAACTCGGCACCTACAACGGTCCGTGGCTGAATCCGGACGAAGTAAGGAAGCTCAACGGCCTCGTCCGCTACAGTCAGGGCACCGCGACGGACGGCGTCTCCGTCACCGGCATGGCCTATGCCAACAAGTGGAATTCGACCGATCAGGTGCCGCAGCGCGCGATCACCAGCGGCTTTCTCGACAGATTTGACTCGGAAGACCCAAGCGACGGCGGTAACACCAACCGCTTCGCGCTCTCAGGCCGCGTGGCTCAGAGCGACGATCTAGGTTCCTGGAAGGCCAACGCCTATGTCGTGAAGAGCCAGCTCGATCTCTTCAATAATTTCACCTACTACCTCAGCGATCCCCTACTCGGCGATCAGTTCCACCAGCACGACGATCGCCTGATGGCGGGCGCGAACATCTCGCGCACGCTGAACGGCTCGTTCGCGGGCCTGCCGATGCAAACCACCTTTGGCCTGCAATCGCGCTACGATGCGATCGATCTCGCGCTCTCCAACACGTTCCGGCGCGGCTTCCTGTCGAACGTCCGCAGCGACAAGGTCGGCGAGGGCAGCGTCGGCATCTATGCCGAAAACACCGTGCGCTGGACCGATTGGCTTCGGACCAACGTCGGTTGGCGCGGCGATTACTACAACGCGGACGTCACCTCGCTGTTCAACGCCAGCAATTCCGGCCATGTCGATGCCTCGCTCGGCAGTCCGAAATTCCGCATGGTGCTGGGCCCCTTCAACCAGACCGAATTTTTTCTCGGCGCCGGCACCGGCATGCACTCGAACGATGCGCGCGGCG
>JAEWHT010000368.1 GCA_023387695.1 Pseudomonadota bacterium
GGGAAGGGCGGCAAGATCATCCTGCAGGTGCAGCCCGCACTAGCCTCGCTGCTGCAGCAACTGCCCGACGTTACCGTGGTCTCGCGCGGAGAGGTGCTGCCGCCGTTCGATCTGCAACTGCCGCTGATGAACCTGCCGCGCCTGTTCGGAACCACGCTCCACAATCTGCCGGCCGCCGTTCCGTATCTGCATCCAAATTCCGAGAAGCTCTCGCGCTGGCGTGCCGCGCTCGGTCGCGAGACGCGGCTGAAGGTCGGCGTGGTCTGGGCCGGCAATCCCAAACACAAGGGCGATCGGCAGCGCTCACTCTCGGCCGCGGCGGTCTTGCCGCGGCTCGCCATGCCGGGCGTGCAGCTCTACAGCCTGCAAAAGGAGCCGCGCGCCGAAGACGCTGCCGTGCTGGCTGCGCTGCGCGACGAGGTCATCGATCTCGCGCCTGCGCTCGGTGATTTCGCCGATACGGCGGCGGCCGTCGCGACGCTTGATCTCGTCATCGCCGTCGACACGTCGGTGGCTCATCTTGCCGGCGCGCTCGGCCGTCCGGTGTGGATGCTCACCCCTTACGCGCTCGACTGGCGCTGGCTGCGCGATCGCGAGGATAGTCCGTGGTATCCGACCATGCGGCTGTTCCGCCAGCGAGCGCCCCGCGAATGGGACGACCCGCTGATGCGGCTGACAGCTGCGCTTGCGGTGCTCGCGCTGAAGGCCGCGAGCTAGAACCGCTCCGGCCGGTAAGGCGTCGGATCGATCGACGGCACTTCGCCGTTCATCATCTCCGCGAGCAGGCGTCCGGTTGCGGGACCAAGCGTAAAGCCCTGATGGCCGTGGCCGAAATTCATCCAGAGGCCGGGGTGCCGCGGGGCGCGGCCGAGCACAGGCACCATGTCGGGAGTGCAGGGACGGGTGCCGAACCACGGCTCGGGTTCGGCACGTTTGCCGAGATCGATCAGCTCGCGCGCGGATGCTTCGGCACTGGCGAGCTGGATCGGCGTTGCCAGTGCATCCGGCCCCGTTAGCTCCGCGCCGGTGGTGATGCGGATGCCCTTGGCCATCGGTCCCATCGCGTAGCCCTGGCCCTTGTCGACCATCGGCAGATCGAGAGAGGCGCCGCCAGTGTAATGCATGTGGTAGCCGCGCTTGCGCACGAGCGGAATGCGGTAGCCGAATTTGTACAGGAGATCCGGCGACCACGGTCCAAGCGTCACGACGGCGTTGGCTGCATCGATGCGGCCGGTGTCGGTGTTCACAGACCATCCCGTCGCGGTCTGCTGCAGCGACTGCGCGTCGCCGAGCACAATGGTGCCGCCGAGACGTTCGAACAGATCAGCGTAGGCCGTGACCAGTGCGCCGGGATCGGAGACAGTCCAGGTATCAAGCCAATGGATCGCGCCGGCAAGGTCATCGCGCAGGATCGGCTCGGCCTTGGCCAGCTCACTGCCCGAGAGCACACGAAAATTCACGCCGAACTCGCGGCGGTCCGCTTCCGCGTCCTTGACTGAGTCCTCCATGGCCGCGGCATCGCGAAACACGGCGCGATAGCCGGCGCGGCGGATCAGATTGTCGGCATGGGCTTCGCGGATCAGGATGTCGTGCTCGGGCGTCGCGTAGGCAATCAACTGCGCCCAGGCGGCAATGGCTTCGCGATGACGCTTCGGCGCCGAATGCCACCAATAGCGGAGCAGGGGCTCGATATGCTGATGCAATGACGAAAAGCTGTAGCGCACGTCGTTGGTGCGACCGGTCGCGATCTTCAGCAGCGAAGACAAGTCTCGCGGCATCGGATAGGGCCGCACCGCCTCGGCCTGGATCATCCCGGCATTGCCGTAGCTGGTCTCTCGGCCCGGCTCCCGGCGGTCGACCAGCGTCACGGTCCAGCCGCGTTGCCGTAGATGCAAGGCGGCACCGACGCCCACCATGCCGCCGCCAAGAATGATTGCGCTTTGCATCGGCAGAACTCCCGTCAGGCCGGCTTTGGCGCGAGCTTGGGCTGCGCCGTGTTGATGGTGGTGGCGACGACGACGGACAGTGCCGTCATCGCGACCAGGAAGCCGAAGGCTGCGTCAAATGATCCGGTTCCGGTGACGATGAATCCCATGATGGCCGGTGCAACGAAGCCCGCGCTCTGGCCGCCGAGATTGACCATGCCGACGCCAGATCCGATCTGATCGTCGCGGAGCAGTTTAGTCGGAAGCGCAATCACCGAAGCCAGCACGAAGGATTTGAAGAAATAGACTAGCGACTGATAGACGATCAGCACCGTGATCGTCTCCGCCTTGTACATGGCGTAGAGGAAGATGCCGGTCAACGCGGAGCTGCCGATCAGCAGATATTTTTCGCGCTCGGCAAAGAAGGTCGTCATCACCCAGCCACCGATTGCGGTCGCGAATGTCGCCATCACGAACGGGATCGGCGCCACGACGCCGACGGTCTTGAGGTCGAGGCCGCGCTGCTGGAGCAGATAAAGCGGCATCCAGGAATCCAGGCCCTTGTTGACGCAGCTCAAGCCGAACCACACCAGCATCAGCTGCCACAGCAGCGGATTCTTCATCAGTTCGCGCATCGGCGCGCGGGGCTTGGCCGTCACCGGCCCCACCTCGATCCGCGCGAGATGCGGAACGAAGACGAAATAGACAACCGCGAACACGATGCCGGCGATGCCGATCGCGTTGAAGGCATGACGCCAGCCCAGCCAGACGATCAACGGCGCCATGATCAGCGGGGCGACCATGCTGCCGGCATAATTCGACGAGAGCAGCAGCGCTGACATTTTGGGTCGGCTGTCTTTTTTGAACAATTCCGCGATGGCGCGAATGCTTGCCGGAGGAAAGCCGCCCTCGGCGATGCCGAAGATGAAGCGGATCGCAATCAGCGAGGTCAGCGACCAGGCAAGGCTCGTGAAGGCCGTGAACAGCGACCACATCACGATGGTGACGATGACCACGTATTTCGAGCCGAAGCGGTCGGACAGCCATCCGCCCGGCACCTGCATCGCGGCATAGCCTAGGAAGAATGCGCTAATGACGATGCCGAGATCGGCGGCCTGGAGATTGAAGTCCTTGCCGATCTGCGCCAGCGCCAGCGAGATCGCGGCGCGGTCGATATATGAGATGCAGTAGGCGAGATAGAGCAGGACGAAGGCGACGATGCCGGTCTTGCGGTTCGACAATTCGGCCATGCTGATCTCCGAGATGCCGGCGACCCGGCGGTCATGCCTGCTGGATCTATTCCCAGGTGAGGAAGCCCGGCGTCGACGACAGCGGCGGCGCGGCCGCAAGCTGTGCGAGGTCGGGAACAGGCCGGCACATTTGCGCATCGCCCGCGAATGCAGCCTCGATACTTGCTGCGACCGACAGCACGATCGCGTCTCCGCCACGTGGGCCGATGATCTGCAGCCCGAAGGGCAGGCCGGCTTCGTCGCGGCCGAGCGGAATGCTGATCGCGGGATGGCCGGGAAGCGTCACGGCGTAGGCGAGCGCGAGCCAGTGGAAATAGGATTTCGTCGGTACCCCGTCGATCTCGGCGGGATAGAGCTCCGACCACGGTCGCGGGCTGAGCGTGATCGTCGGGCTGATCAGCAAGTCGTAGTTTGCAAAAAAGCTCTGGTACGCACGGTAGATCCGCGTCTGCGTCGTCGCCGCGCGCCCGTGATCCTCGAGCGTGTAGCTCAGGCCTTCCTCGACATTGGCACGGACATTGGGGCCGAGCATCTCGGGCCGCTCTTTGTAATTCTTGCCGTGCATCGCCAGAAACAGGCCGGCGCGCAGCACGGCGAAGGCATCATCGGCGCCGGCGCAGTCCGGCGTCGCCTCGCGGCAATCGGCGAACAGCGGCGCAAGTTTTTTCACGCGATCGCGGAAGATGCGGCGAATGGCTTGCTCGGTCGGCGCAAAGCCGAAATCCTCGGTGAAAGCGAAGCGCAGCTTGCCGAGTTCTGCAGGGCGCGGCGCGGACCAGCGCTCGGCGCGGCCGCGCAGGGGCTCGCCGGGCAATGTGTAGGCGAGGGGATCGCGGGCATCGTCGCTCGCCATCACCGACAGCATCAGTGCAGTGTCGGCGACGTTGCGCGCCATTGGTCCGTCTGTCGACAGATTGGACCAGCCGAAAGCGCGCTTCTCGCTCGCCACGAGACCATAGGACGGACGCATGCCGACGATGCCGGCGTAGCCCGCGGGATTGCGCAAGGAGCCGCCAGTGTCGGAGCCTGACGCGAGTGGAGCCATGCCGCAGGCAAGCGCGACCGCTGAGCCGCCGGAGGAGCCGGCTGCCGAGCGCATGGGATCGAAGGGATTGCCGGTTGCGCCGAACACGGGATTGCGGGTGTTGCCGCCCGCCGCCCATTCCGGCGTGTTGGTCTTGCCGAAGATGATGGCGCCGGCGGCGCGCAAGCGTGCGACCGGGCCTTGGTCAGCGGTTGGAACATTGTCGCGCAGCAACGGACTGCCGTAGGTCGAGCGCATTCCGGCGGTGTCCTGCGTGTCCTTGATCAGGACGGGGAGCCCGTGCAGCGCGCCGCGATCGTCGCCGCGCAGGATGGCGGCCTCGGCTTGCTTTGCGGCGGCGCGCGCGCCCGGCTCGTCGAGCGTCACGACGGCGTTGACAGCGGCATTGGTGGTCGCGATGCGCGACAGGCAGGAATCGAGCAGTTCGACGGGCGAGATCGCCCGCGCAGACAGCAGGCGGCGCAGCTCAACGGCATCAGTGTCGCAAAGATCGGACAACGCCAGCCCCTTTCAGATTATGAAAACAATTTAGCATATCGGAAAGTGTGTTTGGCGCACCAATATTCGCCAAAGCGGGCTACTTCATGCACAAATCCTAGCCGGGGAGTTCATGGTGCGACGATTGGAGGTATTCGGGGATGGAATAAGCCGAAAAGATTAGACCGATCGGCCAATATTTTTTCGCCGCGGCGTGATAGAGATGCTGCATGAGCGAGATCACGACGCCTGAAGGTGCCAATTCCCAGCTCGGCCAGTGTCTCAAGGCGGCGCGCCAGGCGCGCGGCCTGACCCTCAAGCAGGTCGCTGAGCGAACCGGCATGGCGCTGTCGACCCTGTCGAAGGTCGAGAACGGGCTGATGTCGCTGACCTACGACAAGCTGCTCCAGCTCACCTCAGGCCTGAAGATGGAAATCGCGGAGCTGTTCAATCCGGCGGTCGCGGCGCCCGCGCCGGGCCGGCCAGTCACCGCGCGGCGGAGCATCAGCCGCGCCGGGCAGGGGCAGCTGATCAACACGAAGTTCTACACCTACACCTATCAATGCACCGATCTGATCGGCAAACGCATGGTGCCGATCGTCGCCGAGGTTCGCGCGCGTTCGCTGGATGAATTCGGTCCGCTGCTGCGTCATGGTGGTGAAGAGTATTTTTTGGTGACGAGCGGACGCGTCGCTGTCCACACCGAGTTCTACGCGCCGGAGATTCTGGACGAGGGCGACGGCATCTATCTCGACAGCACCATGGGCCACGCCTACCTCAACGCCGGCGAGGCACTATCTGCCAAGGGCGTCTGTCTCTGCACAAGTGAGGCGCCTGATCTCTACGACCAGCTTCGCCAGATCGCATCGCGTGACGTCGCGCCGCTCGGTGATGACGAGCTGCCGTCGTAGCGTTCCGACGAGGCATGAAACGAAAAACGCCCGGCTTTTGACCGGGCGTTTTTTATTGGGTGTCTGGCTCTACTCGCCGCCGCCGAAGCGACGCGACCACCAGCCGGCGCGACGCGGTGCCTCGGGCGTCCCGCTTGCCGCTTCCGGTGCGGGCTCAGGCGCGGGCGGAGCAACCGGCTCCGGCGCTGCGGCGACCGGGGCTGCCGGCTCGCTCGGGCTGCTCGAAACGAAGCTCACCTTCTCGCGAACGGTGGAGCGGCGGCGCGCCGCCTTCTCGTCGGCTACAGGCTCTTCCTCGGCGACAGCGGCAGCAGCCGGCGCGGACTGGACCGGGGTTTCAACCGGTGCCTGGAACTGCGGCTCGGGCCGGAACGGCTGCGGCTCAACCGGGGCAATTTGCTCGGAGTGCGCGATCGACGGCGCCGTCTCGCCGCCGGAGCTGTCGAAATCGGCAACAGCTTCGGTTGCTTCCGACGGCTGATTGCCTCCAAGTTCGTCGCCGATGGAACCAGCGAGACCATCCTCGGCGTTTCCGCGCCGACGACGTCCACCCCTGCGACCACGCCGGCGACGGCGCTCGCCGCTGCCCTGCTGCTCGCCACGGGCGGCCTGTTCTTCGCCTTCCTCGACCTCCTGCTCGGCGTCGGCATCCTCTTCGCCTTCACCGGCCATCGCGGCGGGCTCGGGAAGTGTCGCAGGCGAATCCTCGCGAAGCTCACCGTCGCGCTGACCGCCGCGGCCGCGACGACGACGACGGCGCTTGCGGCGCTGGCCGTCCTGCTCGGGCGCAGCATCGCCTGCAGCCTGCTCTTCGGTGAGACCTTCGGTCTCTTCGGTCTCAACCTCGGATTCCATCTCCGCATCGAACTCTTCGTCGTCATAGGCTTCTTCGGGCAGCGGCGGCGGGCTCGCGGCCGCCTGGGCCACCAGAAGTGCCTTGGCGGCTTCGAGCGTATGCACCTGCTCGCCACGATCGATGAGATAGGCCTGCGGTCCGCTGACGCTGGGATCGGCGATGACGGACAGCGTGACCTTGAAGCCGTTTTCGAGATCGCGCAGATGACCGCGCTTGTGGTTCAGCACATAGAGTGCAACGTCGGTGCGGGTGCGGACCACGAGATTGTGGGTCGCGCCCTTCATCAGAATCTCTTCGAGGCCGCGCAGCAGTTGCAGCGCCACCGAGGACACCGAGCGGACGTGGCCGGTGCCGCCGCAATGCGGGCAAGGATCGGTCGATGACTCGAGCACGCTGGCGCGGATGCGCTGGCGCGACATTTCCAGCAGGCCGAAATGGGAGATGCGTCCGACCTGGATGCGCGCGCGATCCTGCCGCAGGCAGTCGGACAGCTTGCGCTCGACCGCACGGTTGTTGCGCTTCTCGTCCATGTCGATGAAGTCGATGACGATCAGGCCGGCGAGGTCGCGCAGGCGGAGCTGGCGGGCGACCTCTTCAGCCGCTT
>JAEWHT010000371.1 GCA_023387695.1 Pseudomonadota bacterium
GCCTTCGAGCGTGCCGTAGAACACCACGCCGCCGGCGGTTGCGAGCGCACCCGACCAGACCGAGAACTGCTCCTTGTTCGACCAGACGATCTTGCCGGTCTTGCCGTCCCAGGCGATGAAGTTACCCATGTTGGTATCGCCCTGCGGCGGATACATCGAGAGCGTCGCACCCACATAGGGCTGGCCCGCGGTGTAGCTCACCTTGAACGGTTCGTAGTCCATGCAGACGTGGTTGGTCGGGACGTAGAACAGCTGCGTGTCCGGCGAGTAGGCTGCCGGCTGCTCGTCCTTGGTGCCGAGCGCGGCCGGGCAGATGCCCTTCACGTTGTGATCTTCGCCGGCCTTGTCGGTCGAGGCGGTGTCGAGCACCTTCGGACGACCATAGGTGGCGGAGTTCTTGTCCATGTCGACGCCGGAGGTCCAGTTCACCTTCGGATCGTATTTTTCAGCGACCAGCAGTTCGCCGTTGGTGCGATCGAGCGTATAGCCGAGGCCGTTACGATCGAAATGCGTCAACAACTTGCGGGCTGCGCCGTTGATCGACTGATCGGAGAGGATCATCTCGTTGACGCCGTCATAGTCCCATTCGTCATGGGGCGTCATCTGATAGACCCACTTGGCGACACCGGTGTCCGGGTTACGTGCCCAGATCGTCATCGACCATTTGTTGTCGCCGGGGCGCTGCTTCGGATTCCAGGTCGAGGGGTTGCCCGATCCGTAGTAGATCAGGTTCAGCTCGGGATCGTAGGAGATCCAGCCCCAGGTCGCGCCGCCGCCGATCTTCCACTGATCGCCTTGCCAGGTCTTCAGGCTCGAGTCCTTGCCGATCGGCTTGCCGAGTGCAGTGGTCTTGTCGTCGACCAGGATCTGGTCATCCGGACCTTCCGAGAAGCCGCGCCAGGCCAGCTTGCCGGTCTTGATGTCGTAGGCGCTCATATGGGCCTGAACGCCGAACTCGCCGCCGGAAATACCGATCAGCACCTTGTCCTTGACGACCATCGGCGCCGAGGTGCCGGTCTCGCCCTTGCTCGGATCGCCGTTCTTCGCGGTCCAAGCAACCTGACCGGACTTGGCGTCGAGCGCGACGAGGGTCGTGTCGGCCTGATGCAGGAAGATCTTGCCGTCGCCGAAAGCGAGGCCGCGATTAACCGTATCGCAACACATCACCGGGATGACGTTCGGATCCTGCTTCGGCTCGTACTTCCAGACGATCTTGTTCTCGTTCGAAAGGTCAATGGCGTAGACCTTGTTCGGGAACGGCGTATGGACGTACATCATGTTGCCGATGATCAGCGGGCCGCCTTCGTGGCCGCGCAGCACGCCGGTCGAGAAGGTCCAGGCGACCTGGAGCTTGCCGACATTTTGGGCGTTGATCTGAGTCAGCTTGGAATAGCGGTTGTTGGAATAGTCACCTGTCGGCATCACCCAGTCTTTCGGGTTCTGCGACATCTTGTTCAGCTCGTCATTGGCTGACGCGCTCCCGACGGCGAGAGCCGCCGCGGAGCCAAGAAGGGTCGCGAGTAGCACCTTGCGCATAGTCATTCCTCCGTTGGTCTCGTTTATTGTTTCCGAAGCATTGCTTAATCGCCGGGCTTTGCGTCCGGCGTCTGCTCGTGCAGGGCGGTTACGTTGGGGACCAGAAACGATGCTGTGCAGTTTCCTCCTCGTGATGAGAGCCACGGGTCCACGTGCAGGAGCGGCCCGTTCTTTTTGTTCCTGCCTCAATCCCTAACGACTTCGTCAACGGGAAACTTGCCCAAGAGAGAAGCCGTTTTGCTCGACAGCGCACGGCGGCAAAGTTTTTGATTTTGCAGTAGCGAATTCAGCGGCTTCTGCGCGGCATGGCGCGACACTCAACGCTCAGGTTCCCCTTGACGGCGGTGCAACTAAGGCGGAGGATTAACTTTCAAGGGTGGCAATGGAACGTGGCGCTCGTTCCAAAAGACCGCCCAAATTTGAGGTAAACGTCACGCAATCATGGCTGAGGGCTCCAGCAGGCGCTGGCCGCGATTCGTAGAATCTCCGGGTATCACCAGTGGCTGGATTAATGTCCGACACAATTCACACGCTCTCGACGACCGGACTGACGCCGAAGCGGCAGATCCAGAGCTGGACCGATGGGCTGACGAGTCTGTGCGGACATTTCGATGTCGATCCGCTGGAAGCGTCCTCGCTCGAAGGGCGCATCGACTACACGACGGTCTCGCGCTTGAAGCTCTGCCAGATCGAAGTCAGTCAGCATCGCATCGCGCACACGCTGGCGCGCGCCAAGGCGAACGAACACCCGTACATCAAGATTCACTTCCAGACTTATGGCGTGTCCTACTTCGAGCAGGAAGGTCGACACATCGAGCTGAACCCGGGCGACATCATCGCCTATGATGTGTCCTGTCCGCATCTGATCGTGAGTCCTGCCTTCACGCGCCACGACGTGGTGATCGTGCCGAAGGCGCTGCTGCGCGATCGCGGTTTCCCGTCACAGCGCATGCCGGCGTGCAAGCTGACGGCGAAGACGGGCACGGGAAGAATTGCTCACGATTTCGTCCATGCGACGTTCGACGAGGCGGCGAAGCTGTCGGCCAACAGCGCCGTCGGCGTTGCCGATTCGCTGATCGATTTGTTGCTGCTGCCGCTGCGCGAAGCCGACACGATGTTCGATCGGGTCGGCCCGGAAGCAATGTATGTGCGTGCCCAATTTTTCATCCGCGAGCATCTGCGCGATCCTGATCTGTGCATCGACCAGATCTCCGCCGAGCTCGGTTGCTCCAAGCGCTATCTGCACATGCTGTTCTCCGAGCGCGGCACCACCGTGAGTGATTACATCTGGCAGGCGCGCTTGCAGAACTGCCGTCAGGAGCTCGAGGCGCACGGCGGCAAGACCATCACCGATGTCGCGTTCTCCTGGGGCTTCTCCAGCTCATCGCATTTCAGCCGCGTGTTCCGGAAATATTTCGGCGTGGTGCCGTCCTCGATTCACAAGGGACAGCAGGGCGCCGTTGCCGTGGACCAGGATTAAGCCGCGCGGGTTCTTCTCAAGCCGACATAGCAACGTAGGGAATGCTGGCCACCAGAGCGGCGACCAGCGCCGCGTTGCACAGCATTGCACTCCAATGCAGCCGACGCAGCTGGCGCACCGCGTCCTTGTCGCCCGCATCTCTAGCGCTGAGCTGATCGTCCATCAGTTGCATGAACCACGGGCGTCCCCAGATCGCGAGGCACGCGATCAAGCCGACGCCGACAGCGACAAGCGGCCGTCCTGCGACGATGAAAGCTATCGTTCCGATCACGCCGGCCACGCTCATCATTCTGAACTGGATGTTGAACATGCCGCGCAACAGCTGCGTGACCGGCGGGATGTCCAGCTTCACCAGCAGGAATGCCGGCGATGCCAGCAGGAAATAGCCCATCGGGAAAAGCAGGATGACCAGGGCGGCCACGGCGAGGGCGTCGGGTCTCATGCGAATGGCCTTTCTCGTCCGGGACGGTAAAGGGGCGGCGACAGCACGTGATTATAAGCCGCAAGCCTGCTTCCGGCACTAGGCTTTGGTCGGATAGATTCGCTGCGCTCTATGCCGATGACGAAGGTCTCCGCCCCAGGCGTTGCCAGACAAGGTCGGTCAGGGCCACCGCGATGAGGCCGAAAGTGCCGCCGATGATCACATTGGCGACGCGCTCCTCCGCAATACCGCTGGCGCCACCAGCAAAGGATGCGGCGAGTGCGATGAAGAAGCAGCGCAGGCCGAAGCCGACAATATAGCGGGAGAACGAGATCAGCGTGAGCGTGGCCGCGAGAACTGCAAGCGCATAGCCGACGCGATTTTGAGTGAGCGCCAGGCCGGCGAGGAAGCCCAGGGGCACGCCGACGAACGCGCCGACGGCGCGTTGCTTCAGCTTGTCCGTGGACGCGGTGAGATCACCGACGACGACGCTTGCAGCCGACCACATCACCCATTGTCCCTGCGCCAGATTCAGGATCTCGACCAATGCGGCCGCGGCGAACACCGCCATGGCTGTTGCCGTTGCAGGCAGAAGCCATTGAGCGGCAGGTGGCCCGAACGCGACAGCGGCATTGGCGTCTCGCCGCTGGTCGTACATCTGAATGCCGCAGACCAACGCCAGCGCAACGGGCGAGGAGACAATGATGATGCCCGCATGCCGTAACGCTTCCGACGCGCTTACGCCCTCACGCACCTCGCAGGCGAGATAGACGGCGGGGATAAACACCCAATTGCCGAGTGTGCGGAATTGCTCGCCATAGCGTGTTGCGGTTACCGCGAGGAAACCAGCGAGTGCCGTCAGCAGCACGAACAGCGGTTTGACGGGAGCGGCAAGGAACAGTGCCGCAAACGCAATGAGGATCGCGAGATAATGCCACGCGATGACCTTGGGCGGAGAGTGCAGCCGCAGCGCTGGAATGAGCAGCGATACTGCGATCAGCCCCAAATTCAACAGGGCGGTTTCGCGCGAGATGAAAAAGGCGGCAACGAACGGGCCGACGACGATCAGCGCACGCAACAGCTCAGGGGTTTTGACCTCGCGGGAGATGAGATCGCGCAGGCCGGACGAGGGCGAGACGGTCGGGGCGTTCACGGGGCACCAGAGGGGGCGAGGGAAATGCAGCCATCATACGGGCGCCGCCGGCGCTGAGCCAGTTGGTCTTTTGCGTTCGGCAAACAGTCGCTGTTGCAGTCGCTCTCGTGCCCCGGACGCAGGGCAGCGCTTCTTCAGCGGTGCGCTGCAGAGCCGGGGCCCATCTATCGAGAGTGTGCTGCGTGGTGTGGGTCCCGGCTCTGCGCAGCAACGCTTAAGCGCGTTGCAGCGCGTCTGGGACACGGGAGCGTCATTTCACCGCTGGATAATCTTCGTCCAGACATCTCCGAGGATCGCAGGCTCGCGCGGTGGCAGATAGGTCAGGCCGGCCTGCTTGCCGAATTCGGCGATCTTACCCTCGGCGCCGAGATCCGACAGCGCCTTGTTGACGGCCTCGATCAAGGCCGGATCGCTGGCCAGCCCGACATAGCCGCGATTGGCGCCGATCGGATAATAGTAGCCGGACGCCGTGATTGCCGTGTCCGGATGCGCGGCGCGATGGGCGTCGAAGCGGGCGAGGTCGATCAAGGTCGCGTCGTAGTCGCCACGGTTGAGAGCGCCCAGCAGGTCGTCGCGGCCGGGGACGAGATGGGTGATGTTGTCGATCAGCCGTCCCTTGTCGAAGGTCATCAGGATGGCGTCGCCCAGGGATCCGCTTTCGATCGCGAGACGGAGACCCGCGAGGTCGCCGATATCGTTGACCTTGCGCTCGCGTGCCTTCGATCCGAGCACGACCGTCATCGGCGAATAGACGTAAGGCTTGGTCGGCGTCAGAACGCCGAGCTCGACGCGGCGGCGCCGGTCGTCGCGCGTGGCGCCGGCGAAATCCGGCAGGCGGGCCGTCTTCACCCCAGGCTTGACCAGCGAATCCGTCGTCAGCGCGTAGCCACCGATCAGGGAGCAGCGTCCGTCGGACAGCAGCGCATTGGCCTCGAGCTGCGGACTCGAATCCTCGTCCAGCTTGCTCTCGAACCATTGAATCCTGAGCGGCCGCCCCATTCTATCAGCGATGGCCTGCGCCAGCAGCACGTCGAAGCCGGAGTCCGGCTTGCCGCGGTGATGCACCGAAAGCGGCGGGCGATCCTCGTCGAGGCAGATGCCGAGTGGATCGGCCGCCAAAGCTGACGTCGAGGCCGCATTCGTCGGAGCTGCGAGCATCGTCAGCAGCGCAAGCGCAGTGAGCCGGCCTCTCATGGCTTCCTCCGGCTCGAGATGAACGCCCAGAGATTACCGATATCGTCGTCGCTCAGAATATCGCCCCAGGGCGGCATCTTGTTGTTCTTGCCGTTCTTCACCGTGGTGACGAAACGCGTCTTGTCATCGGGGAAGGCGCGCAGATCCGGCGTGATCGTGCCGGAGTTCATCAGATTGGGGCCGTGGCAGTGCGAGCACTTTTCGGCATAGGTCGACTTGCCGTGGTCAATCTGCGCCTGGACGGGATTGCCATTCGGATCGTCCGCAGCACGGACGGTCGCCGCAAGCGCGACCGTCAGCACCGCGACGGTGGCGAGGATCGCCACCGTCTTGTGAGATGTGTCTCTCAACGTGTCTTGCCGTTACTGCTTCACCGCAAAGACCCAGAGCGAGCCGCCGGGCGGCACCTTGGCCAGCCGCTCGTCGCCGGAGAACAGCGAGTAGACGCCGCCATAGCCACTGGTGACGGCGACGTACTGCACGCCGTCCTGCTGCCAGGTCACCGGCTGACCTTCGATTCCGGAGCCGGTCTGGAACTGCCAGAGCTTCTTGCCGTTTTCGGCATCGAAGGCTTCGAACTCGCCGGTCAGCGAACCCGTGAACACGACGCCGCCCGCGGTCGACAACACGCCGGAGAAGCGCGGAATGTCGCTGGCTGCTTCCCACTTCGCCTTGCCGGTCATCGGGTCGATCGCCTTCAGATGGCCGCGTGCGCCGTCACCCCATTCCCAGGGATCGGTCAGGTCCATGCCGAGATACCATTCACCCTGCTTGAAGGTGGCCGGCTCCGACTTGTACTTGCCGCCGAAGGCGAGCGTGTTGGCGTAGGCGAGGCCGGTCTGCGGGTTGAACGACATCGGCTCCCAGTTCTTGCCGCCGAGGATCGACGGATAGACGGTGACCTTCTTGCCCTCGCGCGCATCCTTGACGACGTCGGTCTCGATCGGGCGGCCGGTCTTCAGATCGACGCCGGTTGCCCAATTGACCTTCACGTAAGGATTGGCCGCGAGCACCTTTCCGTTGGTGCGGTCGAGCACGTAGAAGAAGCCGTTGCGGTTGGCGTCCATCAGCACCTTGGTCGGCTTGCCCTCGACATTCATGTCGGCGAGGACCATCTCGGCCACCGAGTCATAGTCGAACGGATTGTTCGGCGAGAACTGGTAGTGCCACTTGATCTTGCCGGTCTTGGGATCCATCGCCAGCACGGAGCAGGTGTAGAGATTGTCGCCAGGGCGCACGGCCGCGTTGAACGGACCGGGATTGCCGATGCCCCAATAGACCGTGTTCAGCTCGGGATCATAGGAACCCGTGATCCAGGTCGAGCCGCCGCCGAGCTTCCAGGTGTCGCCCTTCCAGGTATCGCCACCGGGCTCGTCCGGCGAGGGGACCGAATGGGTGCGCCAGAGGTGCTTACCCGTTGCCGGGTCCCAGCCGTCGATGAAGCCTCGGGTGCCGAACTCGGCGCCGGAGATGCCGGTGATGACGACACCGTCGGCGACCAGCGGGGCCACCGTCATCGAATAGCCTTCCTTGATGTCGGCCGCCTTCTGCCGCCACAGCTCCTTGCCGTTCTTCATGTCGATCGCGATGACGTTGGCGTCGAGCGTGGTACGGAACAGCTTGCCATCGAGCAGCGCGGCGCCACGATTGATGATGCCGCAGCAAACGATACGCGGGGTCTCGGCCGGATATTCGATCTTGGATTTCCAGATCTGCTTGCCGGTCTTGGCGTCGACCGCCATGGTCGCGTTGTGTGAGGTCACGTAGATCACGCCCTGGTACACCAGTGGCTGCGATTC
This sequence comes from Pseudomonadota bacterium, assembly GCA_023387695.1. Taxonomy (GTDB): domain Bacteria; phylum Pseudomonadota; class Alphaproteobacteria; order Rhizobiales; family Xanthobacteraceae; genus Bradyrhizobium. The sequence continues at coordinate 7,584 of JAEWHT010000371.1, forward strand.
CTCGCTGCGATCGTCGTTGAAGGAGTAGTTCCAGACCGGGACGAGGTTCTTGACGGTGTCTTTGTTGATCTGGTTCAGCGTCGAGAAGCGCTGGAGATTGTAGCCCATCCCGTAGTTGAGAACGTTCGACGTATCGGTTGCGCCCTTGACCAACTGATCGGTCGTTTGTGCGCTCGCAACCGAGCATGCGGATATGACGAGGCTCGCGGCCATCGCAAGGCGTTTCATCCGTTCCTCCCAAAATGCGCGTCTTTTGACGCTGCGGTTGCAACACTCCGCCCGAAAGCAAAACCCGTCAATACGAAAGTCGAAAGCGCGCTGCTGATAAGTTGGACGTCGGATTTCACCACTAGTGCGGTAATCCTCGGGAAATCTTGCGCGTCTTGCGCGAATGCGCTGCACCAATTTCCGTCGCGCGAAGATTGACGCAACGCGAGAATTTGGGTGCGAACCGGTTCGGTCGTCGCCGAGCATGGCAAATCGGCTTGAACCGTGGTCGGCTTGCGGACTTATGATGTCACCATGCCCTCGCGAATCGGGGCTCGTGGTCAGGGAGGTCACACAATGATATCGCGTCGCTCGATTGCGTTTGCGCTCACCTTTGCTGTGCTGTCCAGTCCGGCCTGGTCGGCATCCGCCGGCGCCGTCAAAATGTTCGACACCGACAACGACGGCACGCTTGATCTTGCCGAGGTGAAGAAGGCCGCCGCCGCGCTGTTTGCCAAGCTCGATCCCGATCACGATGGGACGCTGGACGTGCGCGAATTGCGCGGACGGTTGACGGCGAAAGAACTCGCGGCTGCGGACCCCGATCACGACGGGACTCTCACGCTCGACGAATATCTCGCCGTGGTGGAGCAGCGGTTCAATGCGGCCAATCCCGACAAGGATGGGACGCTGGACGCCAAAGAGCTGAACTCACGCGCCGGACGCGCCTTGTTGCGATTGTTGCGGTGAGCACGGCCGCGCTTGACTGAGAGCGAAGGCGATTTGCCCGAGAGGGAAGCGCGTATCGGTCACGCGGCAGTTCGCTGTGTTCGCGGTCCGATTCCAGACTTGCGCTGTGGTTGACGCAGCCCTAGGTTTTGCCCGGCGCGATGTCGCGCTCAATACTTGGGGAGACCCCGAATGGCTTGGAAAGCTCCGAAGATCGTGGAAGTGCCGGTCGGCATGGAAATCAACATGTACGCCTGCGCTGCGCGCAAGTAAGACTGACGAACCTGCCGCGGCTTCGATGGTCATGCCATCGAAGCCGCAGCAGTGTTAGAACCGCCATCGCGCTTCTGCGTGCCCTCGGGACGGCTCTTGAAACGCGCATAGCGAAGCGCCAGGGTCGGCAGGACCAGCAGACTAAGTGCCATCGACGTCATCAATCCCCCGAGGATGACGATCGCCATTGGTCCCTCGATTTCACGTCCCGGCTCCCCCGCGCCCAACGCGAGCGGCAGCAGTCCCAGGCCCGTCACGAGAGACGTCATCAGGATCGGAACGAGACGGTCAGCCGCGCCTTCGATCGCGGTGTCGAGGTCCCAGACGCGACCATCGATCAGGACGAGGTGCTCGTAGTGCGAGATGATGAGGATGGAGTTGCGCAGCGTGATGCCGAACAGCGTGACGAAGCCAACCATCGAGCCCAGCGAAAGCAGGCCCCCTGTGAGGGCCAATGCGAACACACCGCCGACAAAGGCAAACGGCAAGTTGATCATGACCAGCAGCAGATTGCGCCAATGGCCGGTGACCATCGCGAGCAGCACGATGATGCCCGTTCCAGCCAGCAAGGAGTTGACGATGAGATCGCGCCGGGACCGGGCCTGCGCCTCGGCGGCTCCGGCAAATTCGAGGCGGGCACCTTGCGGGAGCTTGACCTCGCGCGCCAGCTTGCGTTTGGCGGCAGCGACGAAGGATTCGAGGTCGCGACCGCTGACATTCGATGTGACGGTCTGAACGCGCTGCGCATTCTGGTGCTGGATTTGATAGCGCCCCGACGTCTCGTAAACGTCTGCGATCTGCTTGAGCAGAATGTAGGCGCCGCTCGGTGTGCGCATCGGCAGGTCACCGATCTGGGTGATCCGGGCGCGGTCATGCGCATCGAGGATCACGACGATGTTGAAGACGGTATTGCCTTCATATCCCTGGCCGACGATGTCGCCCTGATAGGCGGTGCGCACCAGCTCGAGCACCTCGACCGCGTCGAGCCCCCAACGCTGCAGATCGGTCGGGCGAAGCGTCACATTGACCTGCGGCATGCCCGGCGGAGTGCGCCGCTGCACGTCGGCCGCGCCCCCGACCTCGTCGAGTTCGCGCGCGACGTCGCGGGCGGCGCGGTCGAGTAAGTCGAGATCCGGCCCATAGATGTTGATGACGACAGCCGCACTGAAGCCGGAGACGGTCTCCTCCACACGCTCCGTCAAATAGGTCTTGCTCGAGAAGGAAATGCCGGGAAAATCGGCGAGAGCAGCCCTGATGCGTGCTTCGGTTTCGGACTGTGCCCGCCCCGAGAGCTCCGGCTCCAGATCAACCTCGAACTCGCTGGAGTGCGGACCAACCGTGTCGACACCAGCCTCGGCCCGCCCCGCATGCTGCGCCACCCGGCGAATGCCCGGGATGTGGTGCAGCGTATCCGTGATCAGCTTGCCGATACGAAGCGATTCATCGAACGAGGTGCCGGGGATCGCGGAGACGTGCAAGATCAGATGACCTTCGCGCAGATCGGGCAGGAAGGTTCCGCCGAAGAAGGGCAGCATCGCTGCGCCGGCGATCGTGACGACCGCGGCCCCCGCCATCACGAGCTTCGGGAAGCGGCTGATGCGCCGCAGCAAAGCCTGGTAATGGCGACGCGACCATCGGACCGCGGGCGGTTCATGCAGGCGCTCCTTGCCGGTTCGGCCGACGAGGAGCAGCATGGAGAGCGCCGGTGTCACCGTGAGAGCGACCGCGAGCGAGGCGATGACGGCGAGGATGTAAGCGATGCCCAGGGGGGCGAACAGACGGCCGGCAATGCCGGAAAGGGTCAAGACCGGAAAGAACACCAGCAGCACCGCAAACGTCGCATAGGCAACGGCGGTGCGCACCTCGAGGAACGCGTCGAGCACCACGCGAGGCTCGGGTCGCGGTACCGTCGCCCGGCGATTTTCGCGCAGCCGACGGACGACGTTTTCGACGCCGATGACGGCATCGTCGACGACTTCGCCGATCGCGATCGCAAGGCCGCCCAGCGTCATCGTGTTGAGAGTTTCGCCCATCCATTGCAATGCGAGCACGGCCGCGATCAACGACAAGGGGATCGCGGTGCAGCTGATGATCGAGGTGCGCCAGTCGAACAGGAATAGGAAGAGAACGACGACCACGAGCGCCCCGCCGATCAGCAAGGCATTGAGGACGTTGCTCGTTGCGGCATCGATGAAGTCGGCGGGACGAAATATATCCGCATGCAGCTTGACGTCGTCGGCTTCAAGGCCGGGGCGCAGCTCCTGCAG
>JAEWHT010000378.1 GCA_023387695.1 Pseudomonadota bacterium
AAGGAAGACGACACGCTGGTGCGCGGCAAGGGCCGCTACACCGACGATTTCAACCTGCCCGGCCAGGCCTATGCCGTGATCGTCCGCTCGACCCATGCCCACGGCGTGATCCGCGGCATCGGCACCGACGCAGCCAAGGCGATGCCAGGCGTGCTGGGTGTGTGGACCGGAAAGGACATCGACGCCGCCGGCTATGGCCCCTTCACCTGCGGCCTGCCGCTGAAGAGCCGTGACGGCTCGCCCCTGCTGCAGACCAACCGTTATCCGCTCGCGACCGACAAGGTCCGCTTCGTCGGCGACCCCGTCGCCTTCGTCGTCGCCGACACGCTCGCCCAGGCGCGCGACGCGGCCGAGGCGGTCGAGCTCGATATTGAGCCGCTCCCAGCCGTGACCGACCCCGAGGAAGCCGCCAAGCCCGGTGCACCGCAGCTCTACGATCACATCCCGAACAACGTCGCGCTCGACTATCACTATGGCGACATGGAGAAGGTGAACGCCGCTTTCGCCAGCGCCGCCCATGTCACCAAGGTCGACATCGAGAACACCCGCGTTGCCGTGGTCTCGATGGAGCCGCGTGTGGGCCTTGCCTCTTACGACAAGGCGACCGAGCGCTACACCATCCAGATGCCGACGCAGGGCGTTGCGGGCAACCGCGCCAACCTCGCCAAGAATTTGAAGGTGCCGAACGAGAAGGTGCGCGTTCTCACCGCCAATGTCGGCGGCTCCTTCGGCATGAAGAACGTCAATTACCCCGAGTATATGTGTATCCTGTACGCGGCAAAGGCGCTGGGACGCCCGGTGAAGTGGCTCGACGAGCGCTCCACCAGCTTTCTCTCGGACAGCCACGGCCGCGCGCAGAAGATCCACGCCGAGCTCGCGCTCGACGCCGAGGGGCATTTCCTCGCGACCAAGCTGTCCGGCTACGGCAATCTCGGCGCCTACATCACCGGCGTCGCGCCGGGGCCGCTCTCGCTCAACACCGGCAAGAACTTTTCGAGCGTCTATCGCACACCGCTGATGGGCGTCGACATCAAGACGGTGCTGACCAACACCACGCTGATGGGCGCCTATCGCGGCGCCGGCCGGCCCGAGGCCAACTACTACATGGAACGGCTGATCGACCGCGCCGCCGACGAGATGGGCATCAACCGGCTGACGATGCGCAAGCGCAACTTCATCAAGTCGAACCAGATGCCGTTCCCGGCCTCCTCCGGCGTCACCTATGACAGCGGCGACTTCCAGGCCGTATTCTCCAAGGCGCTGGAAATCTCCGACCACGAGAACTTCGCCAAGCGCAAGAAGGAGAGCAAGAAGGCCGGCAAGCTGCGCGGCATCGCCGTCGGCTCCTATCTCGAGGTCACCGCGCCACCGAGCCCCGAGCTCGGCAAGATCGTGTTCGATCCCGATGGCAGCGTGCAGCTCATCACCGGCACGCTCGACTACGGCCAGGGCCACGCCACGCCGTTCGCACAGGTGCTGTGCGCGCAATTGGGCGTTCCCTTCGAGAGCGTGAAGCTGGTGCAGGGCGACAGCGACATCGTCCACACCGGCAACGGCACCGGCGGCTCGCGCTCGATCACCGCGACCGGACAGGCCATCGTGGAGTCCTCGAAGCTCGTCATCGAGAAGGGCAAGCGCGCGGCGGCGCACATGCTGGAAGCCTCGGAAGCCGACATCGAGTTCGCCGACGGCGCCTTCACCATCGCCGGCACCGACCGCAGCATCGACATCATGGAGCTCGCCAAGAAGCTGCATGACGGCAAGGTGCCGGATGGCGTGCCTGACTCACTCGACGTCGACCACACCAGCGAGCCGATTCCATCGGCCTTCCCCAATGGATGCCATGTCGCCGAGGTCGAGGTCGATCCGGACACGGGCGTGGTGCAGATCGTGCGCTACAGCGCGGTGAACGATTTCGGCACGGTGATCAACCCGATGCTGGTCGCGGGCCAACTTCATGGCGGCGTCGTCCAGGGCATCGGTCAGGCGTTGATGGAGCATGTCCGCTACGACGAGAGCGGCCAGCCGATCACGGGCTCGCTGATGGACTACGCGCTGCCCCGCGCCGAGGACGTGCCGTTCATGGAAGTCGGCGACCACCCGGTGCCCGCCAAGAGCAACCCGCTGGGCACCAAGGGCTGCGGCGAAGCCGGCTGCGCCGGCAGCCTGTCGACCGTGGTGAATGCGGTGGTCGATGCGCTGTCGGACTACGGCATCAAGCACATCGACATGCCGCTGACGCCCGAGCGCGTCTGGCGCGCGATCCAGGACGCGAAGGGCGCGGCGTAAAGTTTACGCCGCCGCCTGCTCTCGCGGCTGGTAGATCGCGATGTGCTGACAATGCGCCAGCGGCGTCGTGCCGTTGGCAACCACCAGCGCGTCGAGTTCGACGAAGCGGTGGCCCTTCTTCTCGTAATTCGCGGTGACTTTCGCGCGCGCGACGATCTCGTCGCCGGCACGCGCTGCAGACAGCAATTGCATGCGGCTGCCGACGTGGATCCACGGGCCCAGAATGGTGTTGTCGACCAGCACGCGGTTCATCACGCGCTGGATCAGGCCGGGATGGCCGAGGCCCTCGCGCGCGAAGATTGGATCGGCCTCCCTGATGTCGGCGAGATAGCCGGTCGCATCCTGCCCGGCCCAGCGGCGCGGCGTCGTGCCGAGCCATTTGCCGACCTCGAAAATGGCTGGGCTGACGGGCTTGCGCTCGGCCACTGCCGGGACGGCAACATAGTCGCTCAGTGAAATCGATGGCGCGGCATCGGGCAGCGTGGCCGTGCCCGTGGCACAGAGCTCGGTGCGGCTGAAGACCTCGATCGTCAGCAGGCCGTTATGCTCGGTCGCATCGACATCGGCGCTCTCGCCGTCATAGACCGGCTTGACGAACCGCGCCTCGACGAGGCCGCGCGACAGGAAATCGCGGCCCCAGCGCGCCAGCGGCACATGCATCATGTAGGCGAAGACGTCGACACCGGGGACGAGGCCACCGGAAAAGCCGAAGCGCCGCGCCACCGTGTCGTCATGCATCTTGTTTTCGGACTGCTTGGCAGTGTTGTAGGCCTCGACGCGCCAGGTTTCGAGCCGGTTCGGCATGGGTCATCTTCCCTGTATTCTTGTTGTTTCGGACCCGATCGTAGGCGCTCGGGAACACCGGTCAATCCCCTCGCCTTTGGAGCCCGAATGGGGTACCACGCGGCGAATGACCGACACCCCCACCCGCATCTATGTCGACGCCGACGCCTGTCCGGTGAAGGACGAAATCTATCGCGTCGCGCTCCGCCACGGCGTGCCCGTGAGCGTGGTCGCCGGCAACTTCATCCGCGTACCCCACGATCCCCTGATCGAGCGTATTGCGGCCGGCTCCGGCATGGATGCCGCCGACGACTGGATCGCGGAACGCGTCAAACCAGGCGACGTCGTGATCACCTCGGACATTCCGCTGGCGAGCCGCTGCGTGAAGGCAGGCGCCGACGTGATCGCGCCGAACGGCAAGCCGTTCACTGAGGAATCCATCGGCATGACGCTGGCCGTGCGCAACCTGATGACAGATCTGCGCTCGGCCGGCGAAGTCACCGGCGGCCCGCGCTCGTTCTCGCCGCGCGACCGCTCCACCTTCCTTTCGGCGCTCGACCAGACGCTGCGCAGGATCCAGCGCCGCCGCGCCGATCAGGCTGCTACGAGTCAGGGTTAGTCATGGCGCCGCCGCTGATCCAACTCAAGGACATCAAGCTGACCTTCGGCGGCACGCCGCTGCTGTCGGGCGTCGAGCTTAATGTCGCGCCGAGCGAGCGCGTCTGCCTGATCGGCCGTAACGGCTCGGGCAAATCGACGTTGCTGAAGATCGCGGCCGGCCTCGTCGAGCCCGACGGCGGCACGCGCTTCGTGCAGCCCGGAGCCACCGTACGCTACCTGCCGCAGGAGCCGGATTTCGGCGAGCACAAGACCCTGCTCGCCTATGTCGAGGCTGGGCTTGCGCCCGGCGATGATCCCTATCAGGCGCGCTATCTGGTCGAGCAGCTTGGGCTGACCGGCGACGAGAACCCGGCCAACGTCTCCGGCGGCGAGGCCCGCCGCGCCGCGCTCGCGCGCGTGCTGGCGCCCTCGCCCGACATTTTGCTGCTGGACGAGCCGACCAACCATCTCGATCTCTCCACCATCGAATGGCTGGAAAAGGAGCTCGACGGCCGCCGCAGCGCGCTGGTCATCATCAGCCACGATCGCCGCTTTCTCACCAATCTCTCGCGCTCGACCGCCTGGCTCGATCGCGGCAAGATCAAGCAGATCGACCGCGGCTTTGCCTCGTTCGAGACCTGGCGCGACGAGGTGCTGGCCGAAGAAGAGCGCGACCAGCACAAGCTCGACCGCAAGATCGTCGACGAGGAGCACTGGCTGCGCCACGGCGTCTCCGGCCGGCGCAAACGCAACGTCAAGCGCCTCGCCAATCTGCACACGCTGCGCGACCAGCGCCGCAATTATCGCGGCACCGCCGGCACCGCCAGTCTTGCGGCAGCGGAAGCCGAGCAATCCGGCAAGCTCGTGATCGAAGCCAAGGGCATCAGCAAGGCCTTCGGCGATCGCGTGATCGTCGACAATTTCTCCACCCGCATCCAGCGCGGCGACCGGCTCGGCATCATCGGCCCGAACGGCGCCGGCAAGACCACGCTGGTCAATCTGCTCACCGGCGGCGGCGAGCCGGATTCCGGCATCGTGCGGCTGGGCGCCAATCTGGAGACGGCCACGCTCGACCAGCACCGCGAAAGCCTCGATCCCAAATCGACGCTGGCCGAAGCGCTGACCGGCGGTCGCGGCGATCAAATCATGGTCGGCGGCAAGCCGAAACATGTCGTCGGCTACATGAAGGACTTTCTGTTCGGCCAGGAGCAGCGCGGCACACCGGTCGAAGTGCTCTCGGGCGGTGAGCGCGGCCGTCTGATGCTGGCGCGCGCACTGGCAAAGGCCTCGAACCTGCTGGTGCTGGACGAGCCGACCAACGACCTCGATCTCGAGACGCTCGACGTGCTCGAGGACATGCTCGGCGACTACGAGGGCACGGTCATCCTGATCAGCCATGACCGCGACTTCCTCGACCGCATCGTCACCTCCGTGGTCGCGCCCGAGGGTAACGGCAAGTGGATCGAATATGCCGGTGGTTACAGCGATATGCTGGCGCAGCGCGGCGCCGACTTGAAGCGCGACACGACGAAGACGCAGGCGCCCGCGGAAAAGAAAGAGGAGCGCGCTACCGCTCCCGCTGCCTCCACGTCGAAGCGAAAGTTGAGCTTCAACGAGAAGCACGCGCTGGAAACGCTGCCGAAGAAGATGGAAACACTGCACGCTGATATTGCAAAACTGCAGCGTGTGCTCGACGATCCCAATCTCTACGCCAAGGATCGCAAGAAATTCGACGACACTTCCGCCGCGATCGCCAAGGCGCATGAAGAACTGTCCGCCTCTGAAGAGCGCTGGCTCGAACTTGAAATGCTTCGCGAAGAAATTGAACAGGCATAACCAATGACAACCACCCTCGCCGCCAAGATCGCCCGCGAATACGGCACGCCCTGCGCCGTCATCGACATGGACAAGGTCGAGCGCAATATTGCGCGAATCCAGAAGGCCTGCGACGACGCCGGCGTCGCGAACCGGCCTCACATCAAGACCCACAAGAACCCGACGATCGCCAAGATGCAGGTCGCGGCCGGCGCCAAAGGCATCACCTGCCAGAAAATCGGTGAGGCCGAGATCATGGCCAATGCCGGGATCGACGACATCCTGATCAGCTACAATCTGCTGGGCGACGAGAAGATGGCGCGTCTCGGCGCGTTGAATGCCAAGACCAGGATGACGGTCGCCGCCGACAATTCGACCGTCGTTGCCGGATTGCCCAAGGCCGCCGCGGCGTCGGGCCGTCCGCTCTCGGTCGTCGTCGAATGCGACACGGGCCGCAAGCGCGCGGGCGTCGAGACGCCGGCGGAAGCGATTGCACTGGCGCGCGAGATCGCCGCGTCAAAGGGACTGGAGTTTGCAGGCTTCATGCTCTACCCGACCGAAACCGGTTGGGGCGATGCGCAGAAATTCTTCGACGAGGCGCTGACCGGCGTGCGCGCGCACGGGCTCGACGCAAAGATCGTCTCGACCGGCGGCACACCGAACCTCGTCAACATCGGCAAGCTCAAGGGCGGCACCGAGCACCGCTTCGGCACCTATATCTACAACGACCGCATGCAGGTCGCGGCCGGCTCCGCCACCTGGGACGATTGCGCGCTCCACATCTATTCGACCGTGGTGAGCCGCGCCGCACCCGAGCGCGGCATTCTCGATGCCGGCTCGAAGACACTGACGACGGACACCGGCGGTCTCGAGGGCCACGGCCTGATCCTCGAGCACCCCGAAGCCAAAATCGCGAAATTTGCCGAGGAGCACGGCTTCCTCGACCTCTCCCGTAGCAACACCCGGCCGAACGTCGGCGATGTCGTTCGCATCGTGCCGAACCATGTCTGCGTCGTCGTCAACATGATGGACGAGGTCGTGATGGTCCGCGGCGACGAGATCATCGGCACGCTGCCGGTGGCCGCGCGCGGGAAGCTGCGGTAGGGGGCACGCGCCGCTCTCTCATCCGTCATTGCGAGCGCAGCGAAGCAATCCAGAATCGTTCCACGGAGACAGTCTGGATTGCTTCGCTGCGCTCGCAATGACGGTGGTTAGCCGTTGAGCCACCTCAACACACCCCTACCCGCCGCCGCGCCTGTCGCAAACGACGCCTGCAGCAAGTATCCGCCGGTCGGCGCTTCCCAATCGAGCATCTCGCCGGCGGCGAACACGCCGGGCAGTTTGCGCAGCATGAAGTGCTCGTCGAGCTCGTCGAAGGCAATTCCGCCCGCGGTCGAGATCGCACGATCGATCGGGGCAACACCAGTCAGCTGAACCGGAATCGCGTTCACGAGATGCGCTAGCTCCGCAGGCGAGAACGCAGCCAACGACCGGCCGGATGCGATGGCGGCCTCTTGCATCAACCCGATTCCGACCGGTGACAATTGCGCGGCCTTGCGCAGAAAGTTGGCGAGCGATTGCTTGCCGCGCGTGCCAGATAGCCGCGTGGTCAGCGCGACCTTGTCGAGATCTGGTCGCAGCGCGATCGTCAATGTCGCCTGACCGATACCGAGCACGGCCTCACGTAGCTCTGCCGAGAGCGCGTAGATCGCGCCGCCCTCGATGCCGCTTCGGGTGATCATCGCCTCGCCACGCACCGTATGAGCACCGATCGTCAGCGCCACGCCCTTCAGAGGCTGGCCCTCGAAACGATCACGGAATACATCGGACCATGCGACCGTAAAGCCGGAGTTTGCCGGCCGCAGTTTTGAGATGGAAACGCCCTTCGCAGCGAGATCATTGACCCACGCACCATCCGAGCCGAGCCGCGGCCAGCTCGCACCACCAAGTGCGAACACCGTTGCGTTGGCAGCGATAGCTTGCGTACCGTCGGGCGTTTGAAATTGCAGCCGTCCCTCCGAATCCCATCCGGTCCAGCGGTGCCGAAACGCGAAGCGCACACCGGCCGCATCGAGCCGGCGCAGCCAGGCGCGCAGCAAGGGCGAGGCCTTGAACGTCTTTGGAAACACGCGCCCGCTGCTGCCGACGAAGGTCAACTGCCCCAGGCCTGCGCTCCAGTCGCGTAGCGCGTCGGGCGGAAACGCCTCCGCTGCAGCGCGCAGATGCGGCAGCGCTTCCCGGTAGCGCGGGAGGAAATCCGCCAGCGGCTCGCTGTGGGTGAGATTAAGCCCACCCCGCCCGGCCATCAGGAATTTGCGGCCGGCGGACGGCATCGCGTCGTAGACAGTGACGCTGGCGCCGCCTTGCGCCAGCACCTCCGCCGCCATCAGCCCGGCGGGACCGGCACCGATGACGGCAACGTCAGTCAGAGCTTGATCCCCGCCCGTGCCGCGGCCTGCGCCACGTATTTCTGCGTCTGCTCGAATGCGCCGGCCAGCGCCTTGGCCTTCGACATGTCGCTGATCTCGGTGAAATGCGCGGCGACCGCATCAGGCGTCCATTCGGACTCCGGCAGGTTGATGCCTTCGCTCTCGACGATCTTGATCACGGCGAAGGAGCCGGCGCCGGCGCCCATGATGGTGCGGGTCGGTGCGTCCTCGCTCAGCATGTACTCGACCGCAGGCGTGATCGCGTTCGGTTTCATCAGTTGCAGCGCCTGCGGCGGCAGTAGTTCTTCAGTCATGCGGGTCGCAGCCGTCGGCGAGATGATGTTGACGCGGATGTTGGACTTGCGGCCTTCCTCGGCGAGCACGTTCATCAGGCCGACCATGCCGGACTTGGCCGCGCCGTAATTGGCCTGGCCGAAATTGCCATAGAGGCCGGACGACGAGGTCGTCAGCACGATGCGGCCGTAGTTGCGGTCGCGCATGCCGGCCCAGACCGCCTTGCAGCAGTAGAAAGTGCCGACCAGATGCACGTCGAGCACCTTCTGGAAATCAGCGGCTTCCATCTTGCCGAACGATTTGTCGCGCAGGATGCCGGCATTGGCGCACATGATGTCGACGCTACCCCACTCCTTGGTGGCGCGCTCGACCATGGCGGTGACTTGCTCGAAGTTCGAGACGTCGGCGCCGTCGGCCATCGCGGTGCCGCCGGCTTTGCGGATCTCCTCGACCACGGCTTCGGCCGGCGACAGCGAAGCACCGGTGCCGTCACGCGCGCCACCGAAATCGTTGACCACGACTTTCGCACCGCGGCTCGCGAGGCCCAGCGCATGGGCTTTGCCGAGACCATTGCCCGCGCCGGTGACGATGGCGACACGTCCGTCGAACCTGATTGCCATGAGTGTGCTTCCTGGATGTTAAGCGCCACGGCAGGGTTTGACCCAGCCGCCGATTAAAATTGAGAGGCTTTTGAGCAGCCATACATGGCCGGGTCAAGCCCGGCCATGGCGGCCCAATTCAGGCGAAATAGGTCAGGCCGAGCCATTCCGCGACCAGCGCGGGCTTGTCTTCGCCCTCAATCTCCACCGTCACGTTGGTGCGGGTCTGGAATTCGCTCGGCTTGCGCAGCTTGGCTTCCGCCAGCACGAAACGGCCGCGGACGCGTTTGCCCGAGCGCACAGGAGAAATGAAGCGCAGCTTGTCGAAGCCGTAATTCACTCCCATCGTGGCGCCGGCAACCACCGGCATCACCTCGTAGGACATCACTGACAGCAACGACATAGTCAGGAAGCCGTGGGCAATCGTGGTGCCGAACTCCGTCTCCTTCTTCGCGCGCTCCGGATCGACGTGAATGAACTGGTGATCCTCGATGACGTCGGCGTAGGTGTCGATGCGCGGCTGATCGATCAGGTGCCAGGACGATACGCCGATCTCCTTGCCGACCATGGCCTGATAGGCCTCCAGCGTGATCGGCGGCTTTTTCCAGATTTCGTTCATAAATAACTCCAAATGCCGTCATTCCGGGGCGATGCGCAGCATCGAGCCCGGAATCCATTGTGCGTCAGCGTTTGTTGCCAAATGGATTCCGGGTTCGTGCTCCGCACGCCCCGGAATGACAAGCTCCACCTAAGTCTCACTTCTTGTTTTCGGCAGCTCCGGAAAATCCTCCTCGCGGAATTCCCGGCCACGCAGCGGATCGTCGCGATCATTGTCGCGTTCGAGCCGTCGTAGCTGCACGCGGCGAATTTTGCCAGAGATCGTCTTCGGCAGTTCGGTGACGATTTCGAGCCGGCGGATGCGCTTGAACGGCGCAAGCCGCATGTGCAGATGTTTAAAAATGGACAGTGCCGTCTCCGGCGTCCGCTCCGCACCCGATGTCAGCAGCACGAACGCCTTAGGGATCGCGAGCCGGATAGGATCGGGGC
>JAEWHT010000380.1 GCA_023387695.1 Pseudomonadota bacterium
TCTCAGGCGCGCTGCGCCGCGCATCCGGCAATTGCGGCGGATCAGCCGACAGATCGACGCGATCGACCGCCGCTGCGAGCTGCGCCAATGGCCGCGTCTCGCGCTGCATGACGAGTAAGGCCAGCAGGGCCACGATCGAACCGAACAGGCCCGCACCGAAGCCGACCGGCAAGCCGAGCGGGGTAACCGGCAGGCGCGTATAGGCATCGATGACCAACAATTCGCCGCCGCGAAGTCCGACACGGAATTCGATGGCATTGGCCATCAGCCGTGCGATGCGCGGAAACAGGCGCGCAACGCGATGGTCGGGCGGCGACACGATCTCGACCGGACGCCCGGAAAGACCTGCCGCATAGGTCTCGCGTAACGTCTGTTGTTGCTCCGGCGTCTCGCCATTAACCGGCACCGCCGACGGAACGATCCGCACCATGAATTGCGGCGAGGACACCGCTTCGAGAACGGACTGCCGCGAAGGCATGGCCGTACGCTCGATCAGCGAGGCCAGCGCATCGAGGCGTTCCGGCGTCGGCCGGGTCAATTCGTTCTCATGGACCGTGGTGCGGTAGAAGATCGCCACGACGACCGTGACGACGACAGAGAAGCCGATCAGGCCGATCAGGGCCAGCCGCGCGGCCAGTGTCGCGCGCAGCATCACGACACCTGCCGGACGGTGGCCGTGAACAGATAGCCCCCGTTGCGCACGGTGGTGATGAGATTGGAGCCGGGACTGGCGCCGTCGAGCTTCTTGCGCAACCGCGAGATTAGCATGTCCACGGTGCGATCGAACGGCTCGGCCGAGCGCCCACGCGTCCAATCGAGAATCTGGTCGCGCGTCAGCACCCGGCGCGGCCGCTGCACGAAGCAGCCGAGCAGGTCGAATTCGGCGCTGGTCAATTGCAATGCCGCGATTTCGGCCTCGACCGCCTCGACGCTGCGCGCATCGAGATCGATCACGAAGCGGTCGAATGCAAATCGCCGCACCAGCGGCTTTGGAGCGATGCCGTTGCTGCGGCGGAGGATAGCACGCACCCGCGCCAGCAATTCACGAGGACCAAACGGCTTTGCGAGGTAATCGTCGGCGCCCATTTCGAGGCCAACCACGCGATCGATCTCGTCGCTCTTGGCCGTGAGCATCAGAATCGGGATGGAATCGTCAGCGCGCAGACGACGGCAGATCGAAAGTCCATCCTCGCCCGGCAGCATCAAGTCGAGGATGACGAGATCGGGCCGTAGCCGCTGAAGCATCGCATCCATCGCCCTGCCGTCGCCGACACAGGCGACCTCGAACCCTTCGCGCCGCATGAAATCGGCGACGAGCCGACTGATCTCGGGATCGTCCTCCACCATCAGAATCGTGGCTGGCTGCGTGTTCATCGCCGCATTGTGGACGACGATGCGCGCCACGCAAGGGCGCGAGCCCCGTTGTTACATAGTGTTACACGTATCAGACAAAGCCATAACAATCGTTTCGTCCCGGCAATGCTGCGCAGACGGCGCCAGCCCAGTCTCCACCGCATGGCTCCCGCTGACGGCAGCCCCCACAAGGAGACGACGACCATGACCAAATTCTTCCTCACCACCCTCGTCATCGGCGCGCTGTCGGTTGCGGCCGCGGCCGACGCCAATGCCTGGACACGGTCGGCGACCGGCTCCGGTCCGCGTGGCACCTCCAGTGTCACCGCGACGGGAAGCTGCGCCAACGGAAGCTGCTCGCGCAACGTCACCCGCACCGGTCCGGCCGGCAACACCTACACCCGCACCGGTACGATCTCGCGCTGACCGAGGCTGAACCGGGCCGTCGTCGCGTCTACCCAGCGCGACGGCGGCTGCTTCCTCGTCAACCGAACCAGAGCGCCCAAATGCCCAGGATCTTACAAACCACCGTCACTCTCACGTTCGCCACGACATTCGTTGTCGCCGCTAGCCTCACGTCTGCCGCTGAAGCCCAGGTGCCCGCCGACATGCGCAGCGAAGCCATGCTGTTGCTGCGCGCGTGCAGTGCCGACTACGACCGTCTGTGCAGCAGCGTCACGCCCGGTGGCGGACGTATTCTCGCCTGTCTGAAGTCTCATGCCGACCAACTGAGCGCCGCGTGCGCACAAATGATGCCACGCGCACAATCGCTGCGGGATCGCGCGATTACCGCGGGCGTCGCGCCGAAATAGGAGGACGCGATGAGCACCGCATCTCTGCTCTTGGACCCCACGCTCCGCCGCGTGATTTTGGCGACAGCGCTCGGCCTGATGCTGCTCGAATATGGCATCGCCCGGTTGGCGCACCGCGAAACCCACGACTGGCGCGAGAGCGTCGCATCGTTTGGCATCGCGCTCGGACAGAATTTGCTGCGTGCGCTCGAGGCCGGAATTCTCGCCGTGCCGTTCGCCGTTCTCTACGAGCACCGGCTCTTCGACTTCGAGCAATCCGGCCCGCTCGCGTTCGCCGGATTGTTCATCGGCAGCGAGTTTCTCTATTACTGGCAGCACCGCGCCTCGCACCGCATCCGCTGGATGTGGGCAACGCATGCAGTGCATCACTCGACGACGCGGCTGAACCTGACCGCGGCGATTCGCCTCGGCTGGACCGGCAATATCTCGGGCAACTTCCTGTTCTTCCTACCGCTCGCGTGGATCGGATTCCATCCCTACGCCATCGTGACGATGCTCGGGATCAATCTGTTCTACCAATTCTTCATTCACAGCGACTTCGCCCCACGCCTAGGCCCGCTCGAATGGCTCCTCAACACACCAAGCCATCATCGCGTGCATCACGCCTGCAACGAACCATGTCTCGACAAGAACTACGGCGGTATCCTGATCGTATTCGACCGCCTGTTCGGGACCTTTGCCGAACGGCCAGCCGACCAGCCGCTTCGCTTCGGCCTCGTCGGCGGCGCCCCTTCTTTCAATCCGATCCGAATCGCGTTCAATGAATGGATCGCGATGCTCGCCGACGCCTGGCAGGCCCCCGGCCCGAGCGCGAAGCTGCGCGCATTGTTCGGCCCGCCGGGCGGATAGGCCGCCTACTCGCGGTTGAATGACCGCAAGCAAATCAACAATCGCGCGAGAAACTGTGGTCGCACGGAGCCGGTCTAACCCGACATTTACCGAGAGTTAGTTCCGATCGCCTATCTTCGCGTCATGGAGGGGACAACGGCGATTCCGACCCGGCAGTGGCCTGCCTGGGCAAATGCGACTGCATTACTGGTCGCAGGATGGATCGCGCTGGCAATCCTCACCTTACAGGTTCGTCCGGGTGCGACTGTTGTCGCGGTTGCGTTTCCACCCTGGTGGGGCACGCAGCAGGTTTTTCAGGCTGCGGGATCGGCGCACGCGTCGATCGTGAGGGCAACCGCCCTTCCCACTCTTCTCGTCGTCCGCCCGGATGACCATGACGGACTGAGCCGCCTGCATGATGCCGGCGCATGGTTCGTGATGGACGCGCAAGCGGTTTCAGCATGTTTTGGTAGATGGCCAGATGGCGTGATGTCATCAGGCGCGTGATCCTGGAGAGGATAAAATGGTTGTCGAGAACGACGGACTGGAATCGTTGCGCCAAACGACCAGCAAGATCCTGGTCGCGATGCTTTGGCTGCACGTCCCGATCAGCATGGCGATCGGGCTTGCGCGGGGCAACGGATGGATCATTCCAACGATGTTCATGGCAGCCTTCGCGCTCGCTGCGACCCTGTCCTGGAGCATGTCGGGCAATGGCCTTTCCACGCGCCTGGTCGTCGCCGTCGCCCTGATGAGCGGCGTGTCGATGTTCACCTATCAGCTCGAAGGGCACGCGTGGCAGATCGACATCCACATGTACTTCTTCGCGGCACTGGCGTGCATCGTCGCCTATTGCGACTACCGGCCCATCGTCGCTGCGACGGTTGCGGTCGCGCTGCATCACCTCGCGCTGAACTTCCTGCTGCCCGCGGCGATCTATCCCGGCGGTTCCGATTTCGGCCGCGTCGTGCTGCATGCGGTGATCCTGCTGATCGAGGCCGGCGTGCTGATCGCGCTGGCGTTCAAGCTTCAGGAACTGTTCGAAACCACGGCCGTGAAAACCGCCGAAGCACCTGT
>JAEWHT010000446.1 GCA_023387695.1 Pseudomonadota bacterium
CACACAAACAGGTAGCCGGGAAAGAGAGGTCGAAGCACGTCGCTCACGCGCCGGGCGTGCCGAATTTGCTTTCGGATCACCGGCACATAAACATCATATCCCTGATTTCGAAGATTGAACTCCGCCGTTCGCTCCCGGTTCGGATGAGTGTTCACCGCAATCCAGATGGGATCGGAGCCGCGTTCGGAAACAAAGCAGTTCATGTGTGGACCTCCGCAAGTAGCACGAAGGAACTAGCACCGAGGAGTGTGGCGGGGCTATATGCGGCGACCCACTTATCCACAATCGCCCGAGATGTCGAACTTGCTGAAATGATCAATAAGAACTAGTCCATGTCGGGCGCTGTCCACCGACGCGACGCGCATCTCCGGAGCCGCTGAATGCACCGTTTCGCTTTGCTGTCTGTTGATGTTGCGTTGATTGCAATTTCAACCCTGATGGCAGTTGCTCTGTGCAGCCCTCAGGCATCGTCCGACCTCGTGGGGACGTATCTCCTTTTCACGATGGCCGTTGCAGTTCCCGCACTATTGATTTTCGGATTGAATCGCACCGTTTGGCGGTTCACGTCACTGAACGATTGCTTGCCGATCCTGGCCGTCGCCATTTGGATCGTGGCGCTGGCGACGGCTGCGGTTTTTTCCTTCGATGACGTGCAGGCCATTCCCCTTTCATTGCCGGTAATGCATGGACTGCTCATTCTATGCCTGCTCGTGGGAGTGCGGGCGGCGATGCGTCTGCGCCACTCGCTGAGACGTCGTGCGCGGCTGGCGAGGGAACTCCTCGCTCGCGATGGACGGCAGAGCGTTCTGCTCGTCGGTCTGAGCCCCGTCGCTGATCTTTTCCTGCGTTGCGCCGCGGAGAATGCACACGAGCGCATTCACGTCGCCGGAATCTTATCCGACGCCGAGCGGCACCACGGCCGATTGCTGCACTCGTGCAGGATCCTCGGTCGCCCTGAAGCCGTGGAAGACGTTTTCCATGACCTTTCGGTTCACGGTGTCCGCATCGATTGCATCGTGCTTGCAACGCCTTTGGATCAGCTGTCTGCAGCCTCGCAGAGGTCGCTGGCCCATTTGGAAAAGAGCCACGGCATTCGCGTAGACCATCTCTCGGCGCAATATGGTTTGGGTGAGCTGACGTCGAATGTCGCCGCCACCGTTGATGATGTCTCATCCGCGCAGGTGAACACCCCGCCGGTCCCGGTCTCCGGCGGCGGCAACCTCGCGCCAAGCTCTTATTTGCGATGGAAGCGCCTGATCGACGCGTCAGTGGCGTTGATAGGCATAATCTGTCTGGCGCCTGCGATGGTGGTCATCGGCATTATCGTCATGCTGGATGTCGGATATCCGCTGATATTCTGGCAGCAGCGGCCGGGGGCATTGGGGAAGCCGATACGGATACTGAAGTTTCGCACCATGGGACGCGCTCGCGACCAGAATGGACGCGCGCTGACCGATGCGGAGCGTGTCTCGAAGATCGGAACTTTACTGCGCCGCCTTCGGCTCGACGAGCTGCCCCAGGTCTACAATGTACTGCTCGGACATATGTCGCTCGTGGGGCCGCGTCCGCTGTTGCCCGTTGACCAGCCGTCGTCTTCCGCGGCGCGCTTGCAGCTTCGGCCCGGGTTGACGGGCTGGGCGCAAATCAAAGGCGGCCGGCACCTCTCCGTAGAGGATAAAACCGCGCTGGACCTGTGGTACATCAGGAACGCGTCGTTCGCGCTCGATATGCTGATCCTCCTCAATACCGCCCGGACGATCCTTTTCGGCGAGCGGGTTGACCATCGGGCCATAGCCCAGGCCTGGCGCGACCTCAGGCCATAGCCCTCCTATCTTGGACTTATGTCCGCCTCGGAACCCGTTGGCGCCGCAAGAAGTTTGAGCGGGTTGGGGAGGCGGAAGCTTCCCCGAAAATTGGGGCGTTGACGGACGGGGTCCTGAAACAATTGGACATATTTGAAGAAATGAGACAGATTATAGTCGCTTTTCTACATCGTGATGTTCACGACGCCGGTAATTCGGCGGATGCTGAAATTCCTTCTGCGAACGTCCGTTTCTAGTTTGCGCCTCGTGTTGATCGAGGCGTTCGAGTTTGTGTTGTGTTGTGTGGAGTTTGAGTATGCTGCGACAAGGATCCGGCGACGCCGGCAGCAAAATCCTCGTTCGAAAAGCGCTTGGGCGCCATCGCGAGGCGGGCAAGGTCCGCACCCTCACACGCGACGAACTCCTTTTTGAAACAGGCGATCTCAAGACGAACGTTTATCGCGTCGAAGTCGGTGCGCTTTGCATCTCTTGCACCCGCCATGACGGGACGATGGAGATCGTCGAATACGCGCTTGCCGGAGATCTCGTGGGCATGGGCTTCTTGGAGCGGCATGCCTGCAACGCGCGCGCCTCTGTGAAAACTGTCGTCCGTTGTTTTCGTATCGATGCAACCGACAAGCTGATCGCCAGCGACGCTCACAACAAGGCGAGATTCGACGAAGCGGTGGAGCGCGAGTTCGTTTTCCGCCGGGAAGGCCTGGCGAGATCCTCGCGCAATCAGCCGATGGTGCGCCTCGCGGCATTTCTGACGGCAGTCTCGCAACGCAGCCACGC
>JAEWHT010000412.1 GCA_023387695.1 Pseudomonadota bacterium
CCTTGAACGACACGCAGCCGTTGGAGTCGCCGTTCGGCCCGAGCATGAAGGTGTGCGCGAGCAGGCCATCGCGGCCATAGATCGCGCTCTCGCCGCCGACCGGGGTCAGGCGCAGCGCGGGCACGCCGTGGAACAGCGCTTCACGCGGCTTCAGATTGTAGATGTGCGGCGGCGTCACGCCACGCATGCGGACGCGCTGCGAGCGCGGATCGTCCAGATTGTCGCCGAGGCCGGAATGCGCCTCGAGCTTGGTGCCATCAGGCAGGTAAACCGTCTTGGCGGTGATGTCGTAGACCGCGGTATCGCGCTCATAGGGCGGCGCGCCGCCGAACATCGGGTTCTGCTCCTTCGGCGCGATCGCCGAGGTGATGCTGGCATCGGCCGAGGCATAGGCCAGCAAGCCGCCGGACGACTCTCGCTTGCCCCAGAGCTTTTCCACCATCGACACGCGCGGACCGGTGATCGACATCATGGCGGCCTTGGCGCGATCGCCAAAAGACTTAGGCTTGGCTGCCGGCGCCGGCACGATCTCGGCCGGATCGGCTGATGCGAGTTGCACCGGCGCTTCGGCGCGCTTGGTCTTCGCAGCGTCCGCGATCTTCTCGACGGCCTTGACCGGGCTCTTCAGGACTTCCGCGACCTTGGCGATGACGGTCGGCTTCGCAGGCTCCTTGGTGATATCCTTGGCTTCCGCGACCTTGGTCGCCGGCGCAGCGCTGGCCGCGTTCGAGTCGACGCCTTGCGTCGCTGCGGCGGCAAAGCGCTCGTTGAACATTTCGCGCGAAATCGGTGCAGCCACCTGCAGCCGGTCGGGCAGCAGTGCAAAGGTTTCGCGGATGGCCTCTCCGGCCTCGCGCAGCGCAACCTTGGGGGCGCGCTTGACCACGGGCTCGTCGTAGCCGGTGCTGCCGACAGTCGGGAAGACGCTGGCGGCGAAGATGTTGTTGTAAACGGTCCAGCCGGCCAGCAAGACGCAACCGGCCACGGCGGCGCCAAGCACGTTTTGGGTGGTCATTTTCCGGGAAGGCTTCCGATAGGAATTCTTTGACTTCCGTGCCGCGTAACTCGGCGCAGCGATACTCGTACTCATTCGCCTTGCGTCCAGAACAGTGTCACTCAGTCCCCCTTCGAAGTGCCGCTGGTCACGATCCGGAACCAGCATTTCGCAGAGGGTCGGAGCGTCATTAAGGCGACTTTTAGTTAAATGCGGATTAACTTCTGGCGGATGTAGGGCAACTCGTTAACGCTGTGCCATTTCGAGAAAAAAGCCCGCAGAAATACGGACTTACGCGACACTGTTAACCATAATTCTCGGCCGGTTCAGCACGGGTCTGTGAACGTCTCCGGCCGCATCTCTAGACCCATCAACCAAGTCATTTTCGTGGTCTTCAATACCCGCAAGATAGCGGGGAGACGTTGCGCGAGGCTGGTGGGCCCGGGCTCCGTCTCGGCCTCTCCCCGCCTGCGACGAGGCAAAGAAAATGGCCAGCCTGACTGAAAGTTGATCGCAGCAATCTCTGGAAATCAACGGGCCGAGAAAATAGCTACGACCTTGGCTTTTTGCCGCGCGTGACGCTGGCGAGGTTGGGCCAACAGGGCTCGGCCGACAAGGCTGGATCATCAAGTCCGCAGACATCAATGAGAGCCGCGCAACACGACGCGGACCAAGAGCAGATTGCAGTCCGACATTATGAATAGACGCGCCGAGATCGTGACGGCCCTCGTCCTCGCTGCCTTATGGGGAGCCGGTATCTTTACCGCTCACGCCACCGGCCATCTGCAGTTTCTCGACCGGCTCGAGGCGACGCTGACCGATCTGCGCACGATCGCCCGCGGCGTGCAGCGTCCGCCGGATCTCGTCACCATCGTCGCGATCGACGACACGGTGGTGAAGCGCGGCGGCTCCTATCCGCTGCCACGCGCCGATCTCGCCCGCGTCGTCGACACCATCGTGCAGTTCAAGCCAAAGATCGTCGCGATCGACCTGCCGCTGGCCGAGCGCAGCGCCGCGATTGGCGATGCCACGCTGGCCAATACGCTCGCCACCGGTCCGATGGTGCTGGCCGCCGCAGCGATCTTCCCGAGCAAGGCTTCGTCGTCCGCCGGCGCCGGGCCGTTCGCCACCCTGCCCCAGGCCAAGCAGCTCGTGCTGCCATTGCCGGCGTTTTCCGAGCACGCCGATATCGGAATCGTCGATGTCGCGACCGGCCAATCCGGTTCGCTTCTCTCGATACCCATGCTGTTCGGAATTGGCGACAGGGTCGAGCAGTCGTTTCCGTTGCTGGTCGCATGTCGCGCGCTCGACCAGCCGCTGACGATTCGGACCGATCATCTCGCGCTGGGCGATCGCGCGGTGCAGACCGACGCTGACTTTTCGCTGCCCATCACTTATTACGGCCCGCGCCGCACCATCCGCACGGTGAGCGCGCAGAGCATTTTCGACGGCACACTCGACCGCAAGGCGATCGAGAACCGGATCGTGGTGATCGGCGGGGCCGTTGCCGGCCACAGCGACTTCTTGCCGACGCCGTTCGATTCCCTGATGCCGGGCGTTGAGGTGATCTCGACGGCGATCACGCATCTCGTCGCCGGCGACGGCATCGTGCGGGATCGCAAGGTTCACATAACCAACGCGCTGGTCGCGATCCTGCTGCCGATGCTGCTGGTGGGCCTGCTGGCCTGGCGGCGCGGTGCGCTCGGCTACGTCGCCGCCGCAGCGACAATGGCGGGTTGGGCTGCCATCAATTTGTTCGCGTTCACGCACGGCGTCTGGCTCGACGCCGCGATGACGCTCGCGGCCACGGTGCCGCCAGTTGCGGTGTTCGTCGGCGTACGCTTGTGGGTCGATCGGCGCCGCACGCAGTCACTCGTCGACAACGGCCCATCGCCGGCGCAACTGCAGGCGACGGCCGCGCAGGATTGATAACGCGCCGGGCTATTGCGCCTTGCGCCGGAGCACGCCGAGGCCGCCGAGCAGACCGCGCGACATCAACTCGCGGAAGCTGTCGTTGAGGAGAACCTCTCCAACCTCATCCGAGATCAGCTTCGCTTCAGCCGGCGTCATGACTTTGGACGCGAACACGCCGCTCGCCTTCATCGCGTTGAGCACGTCCTTGACCAGCGGCGCGCCGTTGGACGGGATCTCCGGCGGCTGCCAATCCAGGTCCTCGATCACGAACAGGCCGCCCGGCTTCAGCGCCGGAAACAACACGCCGAGCGTCAGATGCTGGTGCACCGAGGCGTGCGAACCGTCATCGATGATGATGTCCAGCGTCCTCTCATTGCTTGCGAGCTGCTCCAGCATGGCGCGATCGCCCTGATCGACGCGATGGATCCTGACCCGCGGATGCGAGAACCAGCTGAAATCCTCGATGTCGGCGCCGATCACCTCAGCATTCGGGAAATAGTCCAGCCACATCTGCAGCGACGGCACCTGATCCTGGCTCCAGCCTTCGACCCTGCCGCGGCATAGGCCGATTTCCAGAATACGAATGGGCTCGAGGGCCTTCGACCGAAACAGCTCGTGATAGATACGCGTGTAGTGATGGGCGATGTGGCCCTTGTAGACCGCGCCCTTGTCCGAGTCGTATTTCGCCGCGAGCTGCGTCAACCAGTTCGGCTCGAGCACCAGCCTCTTGAGATAACCGGCGACGCTCTGCTCGGGGACGGCATCGAAGCGCAAGCCCCGCTCGGCCCACATCTTGCCCCAGAGATGGACGCCGGTCACACGCGGGTCGCTCAACAGGTTGAAGCCGTCACGGCTTTCCGAGGCGAACAATTCCACTTCGCGCCAGTCGATCGCATTGAACGTCGTCGGCGGCAAGATCGACGCCTGGAGCTCCTCGCCACCGGCCACGAGCAGATATTCGCTGAGCAGCAGCGGCCCGACCGCGCCGTATTCGACGCGCTTTTCGCTGAACAGGCGCTGCAGCGACAGGGCGTACAGATTGGACATGTGCACCGAGCCCTTGGGCGCGCGCATGACGTCGCCGACGCAGACATGCCCTTGCTCGATGCCCGACCATTGGGCCGAGAACACATGCTCTCTGCCAAAATCCAGGGGCTTCACGAGCACGATGTCCGTATCGAGCCACCATCCGCCGAATTCGTGAAGGACGGCATAGCGGAAGATGTCGCTGAAATAACGAATCTCGCTGTTCAGGACCGCGTGCTGGTAGATCGCGCTTGGCACGAGGTTGCCGGCATCGACCACCATCACGCCAGGCGGCACACGCGCCTGCATCGCAGCGACGTTGTCGTAGGTGTAGAGCTTGACCGGATGACCTTGGCGAACCATCGACTGCAGCGACAAACGCGACATCTCGCTCAACGGCGCGTTGGACCAGAAGCAATGAATGGGATCGCGCGCCTCCTCCGGCCTCGCGCGAGCGCGAAGATGCGGATTGAATTGCGCGGTCAGCGCATTCCAGCCGCTGCGAGGCATGGTGCGGCACTCGCTGAGGAACGGCAGCTTCTGATAGGCTCGGGCAATCAGCAAGCAAAGGCTTGCCTGGTTGGCTTGCCCCACCCTGTTCAAGGCGTTGCCGAAATTCTCCCAGATCGAGGGATCGACGGGATCGAGCGCAATCGCGCGCTGAAACGCTTCGAAAGCCTGCGCCTGCAGCCCTTTGCCGAGCAGCGCCGTTCCGAACGTTGCGAGATAGGTTGCTTTCATCTCGTTGGTGAGAGCACGACCAGCCCAGCTGATAGCGGCATCGAAATCACCGTTGAGCAGCGACACGCCGGCCATCAGATGAAGCAAGCCGGCATGATTGGCGTCCGAGGCCAGCCCTTCCCGGCAACGCGCTTCAGCCTGCTCGAGCTCGCCGGTTTTCAGATGCCGAAGGCAGATCTGGTAAACTTCATCCCGCATCAGCGACGATGGCTCTGTCGAGATCTCGTTAGTTCTTGCGAGAGTGCCATCGTGATAATTCATCAGATACCTTCCGGATCATGAGAGCGGGCAGCAACGCTCCCCCTGGATTTCGGGAGGATTGCCGTCCCCTTCTCAATTATCCCGCGGAGCTTGCTCGAAGCTGGACACGGCTCTCGTCGCAGCGCGCCGGCGCGTGGCGAATCAAAGGGACGGTTGATATGGCTGCGATCGTCGATCGGCGCGCGATATTTCAATCGGTCCTGGCATGAAGAACTTTGTCGTCAATCTCAACCGTCAGCCGGAGAAGTACGACAGCTTCCTGAGACTGAATGCCGGAACGCAGATTGCCTTCGAACGATTTGAAGCGTCCGATGGCGCATCATTGTCGCCGGATGATGTACTCGGCATGAATCTGGTTGTGTCGGGCGCTCAGTTCACGGCCGGCGCCGTCGGGTGTGCGGCCTCCCACGTCCGAATCTGGCAACAGACCATTCAATCGGGAAGCCCGGCGCTCGTGTTCGAAGACGACGCGATCGTTCGTCATGACATCATCGAGCGTCTGGATGTCCTTCAGCGACTCAAGGACTGGGACTACGTCGCGCTCGGCTACAACACCGACTCCATCCTCGACGTCGAACTGGCGCCCGGCTTCAAATCCACCATGATGTTCGTGCCCAAGCAGCCGAGCGATGAAAATGCGGTGTCGTTTCAGCGATCGACATCGGAGGTCGCGGCCTTACGGCTCACCAGCTGCTTCGGCACAGCCGGCTACGTGGTGTCGCCTCGCGGCGCGGCCAAACTCCTGGATCTCTGCCTGCCGATGGAGAACCGCTTTCTCAAGATTGCCGCGCTCAATCGCACGGTCCCGGTTCTCGGGATCGATGGCATGATGAATTTTATCTATCACGCCATCGAGGCCTTCGCCTGCGTCAGTCCGCTCGTCATTCCCAAAAACAACAACGCCGCCTCGACGACGGTACCGACGGGTGAGATCCCCCGCTGGTGAGTGGCGGAGTTTCTAGGGCTGAAGTTCGGGCGGCGGCGAACGGTCCAGCACGTCGCCCTTGGCGCCATCGAGCAGATCGACGCCATAGGTCTCGACCACCAGCGGCCCGCGCTTGCGTTGCAGCTCGGCGACGCGGGTGACTTGCGTGAAGAGCTCGTTGAGGAACGGATGGCCGTCGGGCTTGAGCTCGTCGACATAGATCAGCTTGCCCGCGAGCAGCTTGGGATCGGGCTCGGGCATGTTGACCCAGCGGATACGCTGGTTCTGCTGCAAAACACACGTGCCGCGCGGCAGGTAGAAGGCAAGCCAGCCGGTGGTGCCGTAGTCGGGCGCGAGCACACAGGTCGCCCCAGTACGGACGCGCGCCGCTTCGATGCCATCGGCGAGCTCGCGCCAGCCGACGCCGACGCTGCGCACGGTCGCATCGCGGCGATAGCCCGATAGCCAGCCGGTATTGGCCTGCAGGATCAGCGCAGCGAACATCACAATGCCGGTCGGCGCGGCCCAGCGCAGACAGAAATCCACCAGGCGCCGTGCGCGCGGCTTCCACTGCGCGAGGTTGGCTGCGGCTGCGGCCGCGACGATGAAGGGCGGATAGACCGGCGCAAACCAATTGGCCTCGACGCGCGCATGCAGCGAATGCCAGACGAAATAGACGACGATGGTCCAGAACATCGTCTCGATCAGCACGCGCGAGGCGAGCGCGCCGGCCCTGCGCCAGGTCAACGCATGCAGGCCCATCGCGCCGAGGATGAAGACCAGCGGCGTTGCAAACGCGATCTGGGTCGGGACCAGCTCGGCAATGAAGACCGGGCGGAAGTCCTCGATCCTGGCGCGGCCGAGCTGCTTGACGAACGAGACCCAGTGATGATCGGCATTCCAGAGGATCACAGGCGAGAACAGCGCAAACGCAACGACGCCGCCAAGATAGGGCCAGGGCGAGAGGAACCAGCGCCGGAGCTTTGGCACTGCCGCGAGCCAGATCAGGATCGCAGCACCAAAGAACATCGCGGTGTACTTTGACAGCAATGCCGCGCCGACGGCTGCGCCGACAGCCAGCCACCAGACGCCCCGGCCCGTCTCCAGGACCTTGGCAAGAAAAAACAGCACGAAGCTGGAGGCGACCAGCAGCGGCGCATCCGGTGTCACGATCAGCGTGCCGACCGAGGCCATCATCGTCACGTTGAGCAGGATGGCGCTGGTCGCGGCCAGGCGCGCGCCGCCAAACAGGATCGCGGCCGAGCGATAGATCGCATAGCTCATCGGCAGCGCGAGCAGAATCGAGACCAGGCGGACGCCGAGCTCGGTATCGCCTGCAATCATGGTGCCAGCGCGGATGACGTAAGCCACCATCGGCGGATGGTCGTAATAACCTCCGGCGAGGTTCTTCGACCACATCCAGTAATAGGCTTCGTCGAAGGT
>JAEWHT010000414.1 GCA_023387695.1 Pseudomonadota bacterium
CATAGGCCCATCCCAAATTGTACTGGGCCCAGCCATCGTTCTGATCGGCGGGCTTGCGCAACAGGGAGATTCCCTTGGCAAGGTCCTGTGGCACGCCCTCGCCTTTGATGTGCAAGAGAGCGAGACCCGTCTGCGCGTATGTCGAGCCCTGCTCGGCCGCCCTCGAAAACAGATCGAAAGCCAGGGCATAGTCCTGGGGAACGCCTCGCCCGTCCCTGTACATGGCGGCAAGCCGGGTCTGGCTGTAGACCTTGCCCTGATCCGCTGCCTTGCCGTACCAGTCGGCCGCCTGCTTTTCGTCGCGAGCCGTCCCTGTGCTCGTCTCGTAGAGATAAGCCAGTTGCTCCTGACTGTAGGCATCGCCCTGTTCGGCGGAGAGACGAAACCACTTAATCGACTCCACGCGATCGCGCTTCGCTCCATTTCCATCCCGGTACATCGTGCCCAAATAGGACTGCGCACGTGCGTTGCCGATTTCGGCCAGCGGCTTCAACCGCTCCATCGCTCGCTGGAAATCATGAGCGAGATATGCGTTCGCACCGTCGGTGAAGTCTGCGCTGACCTCCACGACCGAAGCCTCTCCTTTCGGTGTCAGACCGATCGATCCGTACCTAAACTCGTCGAGCTTATCGAACCCTTTCTCGATCGCCGGACCGAACTCCGCCGGGCAAACCGGTGCGTCGAGCGTGAGGCGAAGAAGCACATTGGAGCGGATGGTTCGGCCATCGACAGCGATGGTGCCATTCACCTCGATCCGGCCGTGGACTTCAGCGTTGCCTGTTCTGCCTTCAAACGTCGCCGAATAGGCGATCGATGCCGGTTTCTCGTAAATGAACGTGTTTTCGGGAACCGTGAGTGAAGCGACCTCGCGGTATTCCAGCGGCCGGCAGACAAAAGGCCGTCCATTCGCCTGGCGTGCAACCAGCCGCAGGAGGGATTGTCTTGGATCGGTGAGAGGCAACATCCTGACGTGAGCGGGCCGGCCGAGATCGATCAGTTTGCTGATCTGGAACGTCGATGTGATCGCGTAGTCGTCGGTCAGTTCGCGCGGGTTTGGATAGGTGTAATCGCCAGTACCGGTGAGACCGGCCTGCTCGATCAGCTTACTCGCGGTCATGCGCCGATCTTGATCATCAAGTCCCTGCGCGATCGTGCGCCCCAGTTGCGCGCCGACGCCGGTGCCAGCCAGGATCGAGCGGACCTCGCGTTTCCCGTCATTGCCAAGGACGTAATCCGTTTCCGCAGCCATCCGGAAGCGCTCTGGACCAGCCATGGGAATGCGGCCCAAAGTGCCCTTGTCGATGTTAAGAACCGGCTTGCCCGCAAGGTTCGGTGGCAGGGAGCCGAAAGCGAACAACGAAGCCGTCGGATCGAGATATTGGTCGATCTCCGGAACATAGGCGATCGCGTGGTCGAAGTTCGGGGTGGCGACTTCGGTGAGCGCGTATCTTGCATCCGAGTTCACCGCGACAAAATTGGCTTCGATGCCCTGAGCGGCCAGCAACGCCTTGAACAGCGTCGCATGCGCCTTGCAATCGCCGTAACGCGACGCAAGCACAGCCGAGGCAGGCTGCGACGTCCAGCCGCCATCCTCAAGGCCAATCCCGACATAACGGATGTTTCGCGCCACCCAATTGTAGAGACGCTCGACCTTCGCGCGCGTGCCAACGGCGTCTCCGACAATCTCCTGCGACAGTCGCGACAGCCTCTCGTCCGGTCGCGCCATCGGGGCATTGCGAGCGTTCAGCATTGCCGCGAAGGCGGAATAGTCGGCAAACGTGCTGACCTCGAAACGCTCGGCATAGGACAGCGCCTCGTCGTCGATCTGACGGGGTCTGGGCGCGTCTTGCTTGAAGCGCACGTAATGGACGATCCGATCGTTCACCCTCTCTTCACGGTGTTCGACATTGCGCAACGCGATCTGCAGCGGCCTCGATGCAGGTCCATCAACGGTCACTTCGAGCACTTCGGGCGGCTGGCTCGCCGGCTCGCTCCAGGAGCGTGCAAACTCGCCAGGAAATCTTGGCTGTTTCGCCTGGTAGACCAGACGTCCGCGGATGCTGTCGCCGGGCGCAACATGGGGATAGGCAACGATCCTGTTGCGAACCTCGTCGAAATAGGGAGAGGAGGAATCTGTCGACGCCGGTTGATCGCGGATGGCGCGCTCATCGACCTCGATCACGGTGCCATCGGCCTTGAGTGTGGCAAGCGCCATCGACGACAAATCGTCAAAATAGCTGTTGTACTGAAAAGTCTGCTGCGCGATCGCCTCGGCGCCCTTCTCGTCAAGCGCCATGATTTCGAACTCGAGGACCTCCGTGCTCAGCCCCTTCTCGTCGAAGGTTACGGCGTAGCGCGCCACCGTTCGCCGCCAGCCCGGATCGACCCAGCCGGGCCGATCAGCGCCGGATGATTCAGCGGCATACGATTTCACGCAAGGCAACGCGAGGAGCAGCGCCACCACGAAAGCTGAACAAACGCGTACGATCATATGCTGAGCGCTCGGCCGGTAAGTCGGCAGCTCAACTAGCAGGCGAAACTTACCAGCAGCACCCTCGAAAAGAGCGATTTTTAAGTTTCTCCTGCGCCCGCGGGCGTCACCCGGCCAGGGGCTCTCAGATCACGCGCCAGAGCCATTCCATGATCTTCGCAATCACGTCGCCGAACAGCAGGAGTGCGGCGGCCCAAACCAGCGCCGAGACGAAATTGGCGGCCTGGAAGCTCCAGTACGGCATTTCGAAAATGCCGGCTGCAAGCGGCACGGAGGCGCGCAAGGGGCCGAAGAAGCGGCCGATGAAGATGCTGGGCACGCCCCAGCTCCGCACGAAAGCCTCGCCCTTGGGCAGGATTTCCGGATAGCGCGACAGCGGCCACATCTGCGCGACCTTCTCCTTGTAGCGATAGCCGAACCAGTAGGAGACCCAGTCGCCCAGCGCTGCGCCGATCGCACCGGCGATCCAGATTGGATAGAAGCTGATCCCGCTCGCCCCGATCAGCGCGCCGATGGCCACTAGCGCGCCCCAGGCCGGGATCAGGAGCGAAATGAAGGCCAAGGATTCCCCGAACGCCAGCAGGAACACGATCGGGGCGGCCCAAGCCTGGTGAAGGCGCACGAAATCGGCCAAGGCGTGCGCGTACTGCTCCATTCCAGATCGCCTTCCCGCCCCGCCTCAACGTGCTGTTCGATGAAAATCACTGGTAAGCCAGGGACTTGTGTGACATCAAGTCACAAAGACCGGGTCGGCCTGGATGGCCACGTCAATTTGCCGGGAATTGGTTAGCCTGCGGCGTAAAATCGCCGGGATTGGCTCCCAACGACGCCCCCCGGGACGGGCCCGGCGGTGACCTCTACCGGCCAGCCGTGGCATAGTCGCCTCAACCGATTCGCCGCCTATGCGGCCCTCAAAGCGTATCAAGATATATGTCCAAGCAATTGAAAACCAAAGCCAAAGACGATCTGTTCGAGGGTAACGAACCGAAGGGGCGCGCTGCCGCGGCGAAGGCGGCCTCGCGCGCGAGCGGTGGCGGCGAGGCCGATTACACGGCCGCCGACATCGAGGTGCTCGAAGGCCTGGAACCGGTCCGACGCCGGCCCGGCATGTATATCGGCGGCACCGACGAGAAGGCGCTGCATCACCTCTTCGCCGAAGTCATCGACAACTCGATGGACGAGGCGCTGGCGGGACACGCGACCTTCATCGGCGTCGAGCTGAGCGCCGACGGGTTCCTCACCGTCACGGACAACGGCCGCGGCATCCCGATCGATCCGCATCCGAAGTTCCCGAAGAAGTCGGCGCTCGAAGTCATCATGTGCACGCTGCATTCAGGCGGCAAGTTCGACAGCAAGGTCTACGAGACCTCGGGCGGTCTGCACGGCGTCGGCATCTCCGTCGTGAACGCCCTTTCCTCGCGGCTCGAGGTCGAGGTCGCGCGCAGCCAGAAGCTCTACCGCATGAATTTCGAGCGCGGCCATCCCAAGGGTAAGCTCGAGGATCTCGGCAAGGTCAACAACCGCCGCGGCACGCGCGTGCGCTTCAAGCCCGACACCGACATCTTCGGCGCCAAGGCCGCGTTCAAGCCGCAGCGCCTGTTCAAGATGACGCGTTCGAAAGCCTATCTGTTCGGTGGCGTCGAGATCCGCTGGAATTGCGCGCCCGAACTGCTCAAGGGCGTCGAGGACGTGCC
The DNA here is from genome assembly GCA_023387695.1 of Pseudomonadota bacterium. GTDB lineage: Bacteria > Pseudomonadota > Alphaproteobacteria > Rhizobiales > Xanthobacteraceae > Bradyrhizobium. The sequence goes on from JAEWHT010000414.1 coordinate 4,186, forward strand.
GGCGGAAGCGACCTTCCATTTTCCCGGTGGCCTCAAGGATTATCTTGCGGCGGCAATCCACGCCGACACGCTGGTGCATCCCGACATCTTCTCCGGCAAATCCGGCCGCAACGGCGCGCACGGTGCCTGCGAATGGGCCGTGGCATGGACTGCGGATGCCGACGGCTTCCTGTCCTCCTACACCAACACCGTGCCGACGCCCGATGGCGGTACGCACGAATCCGGCCTGCGCAGCGCGCTGCTGCGTGGCCTGAAGGATCACGCGGAGCGCGTCGGCCAAGGCAAGCGCGCCTCGTCCATCACGTCGGAAGACGTGATGGTGGGAGCCGCCGTGATGCTTTCCGTGTTCGTGCGCGAGCCTGAATTCCAGGGCCAGACCAAGGATCGTCTCGCGACCGCTGAGGCGCAGCGCATCGTCGAACAGGCGATGAAGGATCCGTTCGACCATTGGCTGTCGGGCAATCCGAATATGGCCAACCGGCTGCTCGACTTCGTGATCGACCGCGCCGAAGAGCGGCTGCGCCGTCGTCAGGAGAAAGAGACCGCGCGCAAGACCGCCGGTAAGAAACTGCGCCTGCCCGGCAAGCTCGCCGATTGCAGCAATGCCGGTCTGGACGGCTCCGAGTTGTTCATCGTCGAGGGTGACTCGGCCGGTGGCAGCGCCAAGCAAGCGCGCAATCGTGAAACACAGGCCGTGCTGCCGCTGCGCGGCAAGATTCTGAACGTCGCCTCGGCCGGCAAGGACAAGCTAACGGCGAACGCGCAGCTTTCCGATCTCGTGCAGGCAATCGGTTGCGGCCAGCTTCTGCACTATCGGGAAGAGGATCTGCGCTATCAGCGCATCATCATCATGCCCGACGCCGACGTCGACGGCGCACACATCGCATCGCTCCTGATCACGTTCTTCTATCGGCAGATGCCGAAGCTGATCGACGAAGGACATCTCTTCCTTGCGGTGCCGCCGCTCTACAAGCTGACCCACGGGCAGAAGTCGGTGTACGCACGCGACGACAAGCACAAGGAAGAGCTGATCAAGAGCGCCTTCAACGCCAACGCCAAGGTCGAGGTGAATCGCTTCAAAGGCCTCGGCGAGATGATGCCGGCGCAGCTCAAGGAAACCACGATGGATCCGAGCAAGCGGACGCTGCTCAAGGTGGTCTTGCTGCCTGACGACCGCGACACCACGGCGGATTCGGTCGAGCGGCTGATGGGCACCAAGGCCGAAGCACGCTTTGCCTTCATCTCCGACAAGGCCGAATTCGCGAGCGACGAGCTGCTTGACGTCTAAATCGGCGATTCCCGCTGAAAAAGCCCCGGCCTGAGC
>JAEWHT010000008.1 GCA_023387695.1 Pseudomonadota bacterium
GCCCAGCGCCGTGCCCAAGGCCTCTGCACCCTTTTGGTCGGCGGGATCGGCGGCCTTGCCGGACGCCGGCACTTCGGTCTGATCGGACACGTGAACTCCTAATCCCAAACCTGACGTTTGCCTCACAGCCAGCTGAAGGTCGATTGAAGGGTATGATAGAACGTCGACGAGTTGAGGCCCAGCGGCTGCACGGTGGTGTTCGGAGGCAGCGCAGTAGCTTCGGTCAGCCAATCCCCCAGGCTCTCGAACGCGTTGGCAACCTTGTTGAGGCCGAGATCGTCTTCCACCTGCGTGGCGTAGGTGTTGAGCACGGTGGCGGCAGCTTGCAAATAGGGATTGCTCAGGATCAATTGGATCGTATCGCCGCCGAGCGCCAGCACGTCGCTGGCGAGGCTGAGCGGATGCCCGGTGAACAGATCCAGGAATGCGTCGCCGACATCCTGCGCAACGTTCTGCACGGCCGGGAACTGGAAGCCCACCGAATATTGGAATAACGCCTCACCCAGCGCCGCACCATCTGCAGCGATCTTCTGGGGGGTCTTGAGGTCGGCGAAAACATTCACGATGTCCGTACCCATCGTATAGATCTGCCCCATATAGGTGAGCGCCGTGGTGTTCAGGAGGTTGGTGACGAGGTTGCAAGTACTGGCGATGAGCTTAAACGCGCTCAGCAGAGTCCCCGAAACATTGACCCCGTTCGGATGGAACTCGAAGTACTGCGCCGTGGTGTGCGCGGTCATCAATGCGACAACGCCGTTCGACGCCAGCTGAACCATCGTGAATGTCATGGCCGGGGTGAACTCGATAAGCCCGCCGCCACTTTCCAGCACCTCGAATTCGCCCGCCTCGCCGGCGCCGCTTCCGTTCACACCCTTGCCATAGCCGAAGCTGATCTTTTGCCAGGCGTCGCTGAGCACATCGCCGAAGCCGTTGGCCATGTCGTCGGGATCGACAATACTGTCCGTGGTCCCGAAGATCTGGTTGATCAATTCGCTCTGCAAGGACTGGACATTCTTGCCGAGCCCCAGGGCGTCCAACAGTGGCCCCTGCCCGATCGGCAGGCCTGACACCAGCAGGTTTGACAGCAGATCCATGTAGCCTTGCGCGGCGGTCGGATTGCCGGCGATCTCGCCGCCGATGATTTTCGCCAGCGGGTAGCCGGTCCACGCCGCGGTCCAGGCGTCCTGGTACCAGGCCGCCGCTGTGTGAGCGGCCTGGGCCACATCCGTGACGCTCGCAGTGGCGGGCACGATCAGGGAGACCCACATCTGGCTGAGGTGAACAGCGAGATCCGTCTCAACGGAGTAATTGGCCGCATTGCGCTCGACGGCATTGAGGGTCGCAATGCCGGTCAGCAACGATTGGATGGTCGGCAGCCCGCCGCTTTCGATCTGGCTCTGCACCGCCAGTGCGGCGTTTTGGATCGAGAGAGCAGCGCTGTTGACGATGTTGTTGGCGACGATGTCGATCCAGGCATACGCCACGCTGTGCAGCGCGCTGTTTTCGGTCGACGAGGCATGCACCAGCGCGGCCGTCAATTCGCTGTTCAGCAGCGCCATCGCCTGGGTGTACGGCAGGTATCCGCCGGTGATCGCGCCAACCAGGCCGATTTCGGTGGCGCCGGTGCCGATGCGATTACCCAGCGCCACCAGAATTGCTGAGTTCGCCGAGGTCAGGGTGTTGTAGGCGTTCTGGACGGCTTGGAGATCCGCCGGGGTGTAACCACCCAGCTGCTGCAGAAGCGTCAGATTCGGCGCCGGCCCGACGCCGGCGTTCACCAGTGTCGACAGATGCATCAGCGCCACGTCCACCACATAGGTGAAGGACCCGCTATAGGCTTCGACGTTGGCGATCGCCGTTGCGGCGCTCATCGTTCCGGCGATGACAGCGGGGGCATCGGTATAGGCGATGAGATCCTGGTTCAGCAGATCCATCGCGGGAACGAGGGCCTGCTGCAAGGTCATCGGCGCGGTGATGCCGCCGGTGACGCTGTTCGAATAAGGGCCGGTCGCCGGCACGTTTGACAGATTGAGGACGGGCGTCGGAATGTTCAGCCACGCGGCGGTCAAGGCCTGAGTGACGATCTGTTGAGCGCCCGTCAGTGAGAGAACCCCCTCAGAGACCAACAGTGCGAGGCCGCTTTCCGCGGCATCGTTGTTGATGCGATTGTAGATCTCGGTCGCGAGCGCGTTGGCGGCCGTCGTCAGACCGGCGCCCTGGCTCTCGATCAGCGCCACACTCAACAGCACGTCCGCCGGAACACTGGCGGTCGAGTAGGTTTCAAGATCGGTGATCACCTGCGCGGCGGTCTTCTGGCCGCTGGCCAGCGCGACGAACTCGCCCGCCGCATAGGTGATCGCCGCCTGGAATTGCGTGGTGCCGAGGATGGCGCCATCGAGGCTTGCGATTTCGTTGGCGATGCCAGTCAGCAGCGTTGCGTTGCCATTCGCGTTCGCCGCAATGCCGCCGAGAACCGCGATCGCCTGGCTGGCAGACAACACATTGCCCGCCACGGCGGCATCGAGATCGGCAACCGCCTGTGCCGCGGTCACGCGGCCACTGGCCACCAGCGCGGCGATCTCGGCGCCGATCAGCGGACTGGTCACGTGAGCAGCGAGGCCCGAGAGCAACCAGATCGCCCGGTCGGCCCCGAGTACGTTGCTGCTGACGTCGCTGTTCACCTGCGCGACGATCTGCGCGACGGTGGCGAGGGGCTGCCCGTGGCTATCCACCCGCGTGAGAAGATCAGCGAACACCCCGCCGAGCGCGCCGCTGGTGCTCATCGTCGCCGACGACGCGCCGACGAAGGCGTCGATCTCGCCGATCGCAGCGACACCCGCCAGAGCGGCGATGGAGTTGGCGAGGTTGCTGATCGCATTTACGCCCGGCTGTCCGGCGATGCCGATGGACTCGATGGCCGATGGCGAGAGATTGGCGATGGTCGCCGCGAGCAAATTGACGCCCTGGGCCTGAGTCAGAGCGCCGCTCGTGACCAGCGGCGAAATGTTGAATGTGTAGACCGAAATCTGCTGCTGCGTGACCATCTGGGCGAGCGCCGCGCCCGCCAGCATGGTATTCGCGGCGCTGCCGGTGGCAATGCCAGCCAACAGCTGGCTCATGTACTTCGCCACGTCGGTGTTCAAATTCCAAGAGTAGTATTCGAGATGCGAGTAGAGGGTCAGAGCCTGGTTCGAGTTCAATATCGCCTGGATTTGCGAGATGATCTGGGCGGCGCCGACCTGATTGGCCAGCAATCCGACCTCGTTGATGAGAGCAGGCAGACTGGTCGAAGGCGCCTGCCACAGCAGCGCACCGAGCAGGACAACGGCCTGGGAGCTGGACAGTGTATTCGAGTTGACGGCCCCCGTGATGCCGGTCATCAGCGCCGCCGGCGTGATCAGGGCGCCTGCCCCCGTGCCCTTCATCAGCGCGGTCAGCTCGGAGACCACGGTGGCTTGCAATTGCTGGGTCGGATCGTTCTGCGTCCAGAGTTGCAACAGCGCCGTGGCCGCCTGTTGGGCGGTGATGACGTTGGTGGCGACGAGATCGAGGGTGACCAGCGTCGAGGTCTCCATGCCGACGAGCACGGCGGCGGCCTGAATGGCGCTCATGGCATGGGCATTGACGGCCGACACGACCGCGGCTGGGGCGGCGCCGCTCAGAGCAGCAAAGTTATAATTGAAGTTGGGGTCGGTGACGCTGAAGACCGTCTGCTTCATCACAGCGCCGACGGCAACCGCGAGCGCGGCATTGCCGCCTTCGGCAAGCCCGATCAGCATCCCAAGCGCCTGCGCGGGTACGATCGTCCCGGCGCGAACCGAATTCACGATCGTGTTCGCCACCGTGTCGGGCGTGGTCTGGTTGGCGTTGAGCAGGACAAGGAATTCGGCCGTGACGGCGCTCTGGGCCGCGGCGTCCTGCACCGCAAGCAACATCAGCACGCTCACGGCCTGGCTGCCGCTGAGGCCGGCACCAACGCCGTTGCCGATGCCGGAGACAACCTGCGTCATGGTGAGCTGATTGGCCGTGAGCAGCGTGACGAGCTCGCTGACCACCGCAGACTGCACGGTGCCGTTGCCGTCACCTGCAATCGTGATCAGCGTCGATAGCGCCTGCGTCGCGGTAAGCTGATGGCCGGTGATCAGCGTTGCGATCTCGCTGACCGCCGCTGTCTGCACGGCGGTCGGGCCTTCACCCGCGACGTTCGCCAATAGCGACAGCGCCTGCGAGAACGTGATCTTGCTTTCGGTCAGCAGCGTGCCGACCTCGCCGATCACTGCGGTCTGTTCGCTGGCATTGCCTCCGGCCGCAACGGCATTGAGCACCGCGAGTGCAGCGCCGGCCGGCATGGCCGAACTGGTGACGGCGTGGTCGAGATCCGTCATCGCCTGCGTGGTGGTGATCTTGCCGGCGGTCACGAGCGCGAGGATTTCGTTGCCCACCGCGGTCGCGGTCGACGTGCCGGTGGCAGCGATTCCTGCCAGCATTGCCATGACCTGATCGGCGGTCATGCCGTTGCCGATTGCGCCGCCGATGGCCGCCGCCGCTTGCGGCGCGCTGATCTGATTTTGCCCGATCAGCGCTGCGATTTCGGTGCCCGCCGCAGACTGCACGGCCGTTGTGCCGATTTCAGCAATGCCGACCAGCAGCGACAACACCTGGCTGCCGTTGGCGGGTGCAGCGGTGGCATTCACCCCAACGCTATCGATGATGTAGGTGTAGATGTAATTGGGCCCCTGATACTGGGTATACGTGACGGCCCCGAACTGCGTCTGATAAATCCAGTACTGGGTCGCCTGATCGACAAAGCCAAGGGTGGGCACGCCCGCGATGGTTGCAACATCCGCCATGGCGGCAGCCGCGCTCAACGCATTGTTGGCAATCAGCGTGGTGATCCCACCCAGGAATGTCGACTGGGTCGGAGCCACATAGTTGGCGGGGATACCGTTGCTGAAGATCGTAAAGTAGCCCGATTGCAGGAGATTGGCGGCGAGTTCGGCGCCCGCGGCCAGCATGACCACCGCAGCTCCTGCGCCGAGCGTGCCCGACGTGACCGCGGCGGTGATGTCGCCGACCGCCTGCGTGGCCGATATCCAGTTCAACTGCGTGAACACGAAGATGGCGTCGCCAGCCGCAACCTGAACGGCGACCCCAGAATGCGACGAGATCACGGTCAGCAGCCCAACCGCCTGATCAGCCGATATGGTCCGAATGTCGTTTCCAGTGCGCGCGAACGGGTCGAGACCTGCGGCCCACTGCGAATCGACCGCGGCCAGCATATCCGTCATCACCTGGGCGATGCTCGCCTGGTTGCTGGTGATCAGCGACGCGATCTCCGCGCCGCTGGCGGCTTGCAGCGCCGCATTGCCTTGCGACCCAACGCTGATGAGCAGGTTGATTGCCTGATCGACGCTGAAGTTCTGTCCGATCGCCGCGCCGATGTCGGACGCGATCAGCGGAATGACGCTGGGCGTCTCTCCGGCGAGCTTGAGAAGTTCGGTCGTGACCGCCGACTGCAGCGACGCATTGCCGGCGAGCAGGCTCAAGAGCGCCGGAATGGCGGCGGCGGCCGTGATGCCGTGACTGGTGACCTGTGCATCGATGCCCGCGACGCCCTGCAGGTTCGCGACCTCGGTGGCCACCGCGTTCTGCACGGTCGATGATCCCGCGATCGACAGCGCGCTGAACAGCGCCGTGACTTGCGCGTTGGACAGCGTGCCGGCAGCGAGCGTGTTGCCGATATCGGTCATCGCCTGCGTGGCGGTGATCTGCCCCCCGGAAATCAGCGCGAGGATTTCACTGACGACGGCGCTTTGCAGCGTTGCGTCGTTCTCGGTCCACAACACGGCGAGCACCGAGATGGCCTGATCGGCCGTGATGCCATTGCCGATGGCATTGGCGATATCGACCACCGCCTGGCTCGCGGGAATGACCGAACCCGTCAGGGCCTTGATCTCGTCGGCGACTGCGGTCTGCACCGCATTGCTGCCGTTCGCCGACATGCCCGACAAGACCGCGACGCCCTGGTCCGGCGTCAGCACGCCCCCGGCGATGGCCGTGTTGATGTCGCTGATCGCCGCCGTCACGGTGATCTGGTTGTTGGCGATCAGCGCGGCAATGCCGGCGCCGATGTTGATCTGAATCTGGGTCGAGCCGTCGCTGGCGACCACGGCCATCAAAGCGATGACCTGATCGGCCGTCAGCGCTCCCGCTGTAATCGCAGCGCCAAACTGTGCGGCCGTGATGTTGCCGTTGGTGATCAGCGTGACCAGCTCCTGGGCAACAGCGCCGCGGACCGTCGTGCCGCCCTGCAGCCAAAGGCTCGCCAGCAGCGTCACGTCCTGATTGCCGGTGAGCACGCCGCCCACCATGCCGCCGATATCGGTCGCAGCCTGAGCGGCGCTGAGCCGGCCCTCGGTGACCAGCGCGAGGATTTCGTTGACCGCGGCGGCCGGCACGCCGGTGCCGCCCGCAAGCCAGACGCCGGCCAGCACGGTGATGCCACGATCGACGGTGAGCGCCCCTGCCCCGACCGCGCTATCGATATCCGTCATCGCCCGCGAGGCGGTGATCCGGTTCGCCGCGATCAGCGCCGCGATTTCGGTGCCGACCGCCTGCTGTTGCGCCGCGCTGCCTGCATTGGCGACGGCCGCCAACAGGCCGACAGCCTGATCGGCCGTGAGGGTGCCGGCCGCGACGGTGCCGCCGACGTCAATGAGCGCTTGCGCGATGGTGATCAGGCTGTTCTGCACCAGCGTGAGAATGTTGCTGATGGCGGCGGCCTGCAGCGGTGCTCCGCCTCGTCCGCCAACGCCGGCCAGCAACGCCACCGCCTGGTCGATCGTGAGCGACGCACCAATGGTGCCGACGATATCGGTCGCCGCCGAGGCGGCCGAAATCCTGGCCCCGACCAGCGCGGCGATTTCGGTGATGACGGCGCCCACCACCGTGGAGCTGCCGGCGACCGCGAGATTGGCGAGTACGGCGATCGCATGATCGGCGGTCAGCGTATTGGCACTGACTGCCGTGTCGATATCGGTCGTGACCTGCGTGGCGGTGATCGTGGCGGCGGCGATCAGCGTCGCCAGCTCGGCCCCGATGACGGCCTGCTCCGCCGCGGTGCCGGAATTCGCCAGCAAAGCGAACACACCGATGGCCTGGTCGCCGGTCAGCGTGCCGGCGGTGATGGCGTTGCCGATATCCGTCATCGCCTGCGCGGCGGTGACCTGATGGCCGGCGATCAAGGCGAGAGTTTCCGTCACGGCGGCGCCCTGCAGGGCCACATTGCCCTGGGCAGCGATGCTGGCCAGCAGCGCGACCGCCTGATCGGCGTTGAAGCCGGTGCCGATCGCATTGCCGATGTCGGTGCCGACCTGAGCGGCGGTGATCTGATTGCCGCTGACCAGCGCCGAGAGCTCGCCGATCGCCGCAGTGCGCACCGCGGCGTTGCCCGCAAGAGCTTCGCTGCCGAGCACGACAACGGCCTGATCGACCGACAGTGCGTTGGCAGTTATCGCATTGGCAAGATCGGTGTTGACCTGGCTTGCCGTGAGATTGCTGGCCCCGATGAGACCAGCGATTTCACTACCGATCGCGGCCTGTACTGCCGCATTGCTGCTTCCGGCAAGGCTCGCCAGCAGCGCCATCGCCTGGTCGCCGGTAAGCGTGCCGGCCGCGATGGTGTTGCCGACATCAGTCATCGCCTGCGCGGCCGTGATCTGGTTGCTCGCGATGAGCGACAGAATCTCAGCATCGGCTGCCGATTGCAGCGTCGCATTGCCCTGAACCGACAGGATCGCCAGCAACGTGACCGCCTGGTCGGCGGTGGCGCCGGAGCCCACGGCGGCGGTGATGTCTGTCATCACCTGCGCGGCAGTCGTGGCGTTGTTGTGCACCAGCGTCGCGATTTCGCTGGCGACCAGGCTGTTCGAGCCGGTGCCATTGCCGACGAGAGTCAGCAACAGGCCCACAGCATGATCCGCCGTGATGATCTGGTCGCTGATCAGTTCGACGATCCCGGCGGTGGCGTTGGGACCGAGCCGCGAAATCGCGCCCTGGAGAGCCGTCTGCAGCGAATCCGTATATCCGCCCCAGGCGCTGCCGACATTGGCCCCAAGCTGATAGAACACGACTGCTGCCTGGGCGGGCGTGAGCGCGCCGCTGGTGACCAACGCACTGATGTCGCCAACAACCTGCGGGCCATCCAGGGAAACCGGCGTATAGCTGGCGATCCAGCCCGCCACCGTGGCTTGCAGCGACGCGCTGGCGTTTGGTGCGCCGATCACGCCTGCGAACAGCTGGACCTGCTGGTCGAGATTGTATGCAGCAGGAATGTTGAACGTGTAGTTGCCATTGTACAGGTTGGTCAGAACGGCCGACGATTGCGCGATGATGCCTGCCATGCCGACGCCAGCGGCGGCCTGCGACACGTAACCGGAGCTCGCCAGATACGTCATCATGTAGGCGGCTTGGTTGGCCGTGATCAGCCCGGCGTTCAGGCCGTTGACGACATCGGCAACCGCGCTGGCGCCGGTCACCTGGCCGTGGCCGATGATCGCGCCAATTCCGTTGATCACGGCGTTGCCGAAGATCCGTCCGAAGTCGCCCGTGTTCGCGCCGAACTGGGCGCCGAGGCCCGCCATGGCGACCAGAGCTGTTACGGCCTGATCGGACGGCTGCGTGACAATGGCGTTGACGGCGATTGGCGGATCGAGATTCGCTTGGTCCTCCGTGAATGGAGGAGTCTGATAGACGGTCCAGAGGACCGCCTTTCCAATCTCCGCAGCGACCGCGGAATTCGCCGCCGGCAGCAGCGTGGTGAGAGACGCGACATCGGGCACGGTGCCGGTGAAGAGCTGGGTCCTCAGGGCGGCGTCCAGCGCCGAATTGGTCCCCGCAGCATTGACCAGCAGGGCGTAGGCCTGATCCAGCGTCACACCCTGCGAGGTCGCGCTCATGATATCCGCGACGGCTTGGGCAGCCGTGGCGAGACCCGAGTTGACGAAGTTAGCGATGCCGAGTCCGGCCTGATACACCTGTGCCTGCGGCGACGAGGCCACCAGGATCGCCGTCAGGGTGATCACTTCATCCACGGCGAGCAAACCAGTGGAGACGGCGGTGCCGAGATTGGCGATGATCCGCGCCGTCGTGGTCTGATTGGCGGCAATCAAGGCGTTGATCTCGGCGACGACCGCGGCCTGCAACGCGGCGGAGCCTGTCGCCGCCACGCCCACCATGTCGATGACCGCCCTGTCGGCCGTGATATGGCTGCCGGTGATCAGCGTGGCGATTTCCGTGCTGACGGCGGTCTGCACGGCAGTTGGCGCCGAGGTGGCGAGATTGATCAGCAGCGTGACGGCTGCGTCCGCCGTGAGCACGGACGGCACCGCGGCGCCGATGTCGGCGACCGCCTGCGAAGCGGTGAGCAGATTGCCTGAAATCAGCGTGTTGATTTCGTTCGCCACCGCGCCCTGCACGGTCAAGCCGTTGGCGGCGATCGCGAGCAGCTCGTTCATCGCTTGCGTGACGGTGAGCCCGCCGATCAGGGTGTTGATCTCGCTGACGGCCGCGGTCTGCATCGCGGTCGATCCGGTCGCCGCCAGCGTAGCCAGCACGCTCAGGGCCTGGGTCGCGGTGAGCTGAGACGCGTTCACAGCGTTGGTGATGTCGGTGATGATCTGCGCCGGCGAGGCGAGAATTTCCAGCTCGTGCGCCGCCGCCGAGGCGGCGGCCGCATTGGTGCCAACGGCCATGCCGAGCAGAATTGCAACCGCCTGATCGGACGTGAGGCTCGACGCGGTCACCGCGTTGCCGATGTCGGTCGCCGCACTGGTGGCCGTAAGCGCGCCGGCCGCGATCAGCCCGACGATCGACCCGCCGGCTGCGAATTGCACACTGAGCGTGCCTTGCGCTGCGATGCCCACCAGCAGCGCCACCGCCTGATCGCCCGTCAGCGATGCGATGTGCACCGCCGTGGCGATGTCGGTCATCGCCTGCGACGTGGTGATAACCGAGTCCGCGATCATCAGATTGATATCGGCGATCACCGCCGACTGGACGCCGCTGTTGCCGGCGCCCGCGAGTTGCGCCAGCACGGCGAACGCCTGATCCGCCGTCGAATTGGTGATAGTCGCGTTGCCGACCAGCAGATTGATCTCGCCGGCCACCGCCGACTGCATGGCACTGCTGCCACCGCTCGCGAGTTGCGCCAGCAAGGCGATCGCCTGAGTGACCGTGATGGACGACGCGCCGAGCGCGCCGTTGATGTCGGCCATGACCTGTGCCGGCGTCAGGGTCGTCTGCAGCGCCGGGTCGCCGCTCAACGCCATGCCGATCTGGATGTTGAAGGACTGGCTCGCCGTGAGGATCGACGGAACCGCGCCCGTAATGTCGGCCAGCGCGGCGTTGTCGGTGAGCGCGCTCGCCGTGACCAGCGCGGCGAATTCGCCGCCGACGGCGACTTGCGTCGTCACACTGCCCTGGCTCGCGAGGCCGAGCAGGACGTTGGCCGCCTGCGCGCCGCTAAGGACCGTCGACGTGACCGCTGCGCCGATATCGGTGATCGCGCCGGTCAACGTGATGGTGCTGTTGCCGATCAGCGCGGCAATCTCCGCGCCTACCGAAATCTGGGTCGACGCGTTGCCGGCGGCGGCGAAAGCCGCCAGCACCGCAAGGCCCTGATCCGCGGTAATCACGCCGGCATAGATCGCGGAGTTGATGTCGTTGAAGGCTGAGGCGGGGAATTGGATCTGAGTGAGGCTCAGCATCTCCTGCGCAACGGTGCTGATGTTTGCACTGTTGCCGTTGATCAGCATGCCGATCAGCACGCCGAACGACGCATCGGCAGCATTGAGTGCCGCGACAAGTGTGACGGCATTGGACACGCTGACGCTGCCGGCCTGGATCAGCGCATCGATCTGGCCGCCAACAGCAATTTGCGCTGCGAGGCTGATGGATCCGGCACCAACCAGCACCGAAACCGCCTGATCGCCGGTCAATTGATGGGAATTGACCGCGGCCGCGATATCGGCCGTCAGCTCGCTGAGCGGGAGCCCGTGGGCGGCCGTCAGACTGGCGAATACGCTACCAATGGTGTTGAGATAGATCGTGCTGTTCGCGCCGCCAGGCACATCGCCCGCGAGCGCCAGCAGCAGCGCCGCCTGCTGCGTGACGTTGAGCGCGGCGTTGTTGTTGACGGCAGGGTTCAGCGCGACAGCGAACGACGCGAACTGGCCGCCATTGACCATGGACCAGATCGTGCTGGCGACAAGCGCATTGAGCGTCGGGTTGTTGTATGCGGCGAGCGCCCCGAGCGCCGTCGCCATCTGGGGCTGGGTGATCGGCGTGTTGGGCCACGCGGTGCCAAGCTGAGTAGCGAGCGCTTGTTGCACGGCAATCGCATTGGCGACCGTCAAAGCACCGCTCGCAACCGCTCTGACGATATCGGCGTTCACCTCGGCGGCAGAGACGTTGATGACGCCGAAATCCCGCATCATGTGCACGATGCTCGGGACATTGCTGACTGCGTACGCGTCAGTCAGGTCATCGACAACGTTCTGATCGAGACTGCTGGCGCCGTAGGATGGCGCGACCAGCGACGCCAGCTGCGCGAGGACGGCGCTCTGCAGGCTCGCATTGCCGTTCGCCGCGACGAACATCATCACCGGAATGGCGGGAAGGATGCTGGTCGGCGTGATGGTGTCGGTGGTGCCCATGATGTCGGCGACCGCGTGGCTGGCGGTCACGGTGCCGGCCGTGACCATCGCGGCGATATCGGCGCCGACGGCGGCGAGTACCGTCGCGGACCCGGACTCGGCGAGATACGTCAGCAACGAAATCGTCTGGTCCGTGGTCAACGCGCCCGCGGTACCCGCGGCGACGACATCAGCCACCACCTGTGTGGCAGCGACCTGGTTCGCGGCGATGAGCGCATTCATGGCGGTGAGCGCAAACACCTGCATCGCCGCCGTGCCACCGGTCAGAAGACCGATCAGCGCCGTGGTCGCCTGGTTGCCGGTGATGTAGCCACCGCTCACCAGCGCTGTGATTTCCGCTGCGGCGGCGTTTTGTATCGCCAGCGAGGCCGGCGCCGCGAGATCCGCCAGCACATCCACGGCTTGCGTCGCCGTCATCACCGACGTCGCCACCGCGTTGCCGATATCGGTCATCACCAGCGCCGTGGTGATCTGGTTGTTCGAGATGAACGTGCCGAGTTCGGCGGCGACCGCCGCCTGCATTCCGGTGACCGCCGCGAGATCGAGCAGGATGCTGACCGCCTGCGTGACCGTGATCGCCGAGCTGTTGACAGCCGCGGTGATGTATTGGGTCGACTGCGCGGGCACGCCGAGGCCGGCCATGACGACGGCGGCAGCGCTCGCGGTCGCGCCGCTGCCGTTGAGCGCAATGCCGGCAAGAATATAAAACGCTTCGTTGCTGTTGATGGTGCCCGGAGCGAGGCCGCCGATCTGCGCAATGGCAGCGCTGGCGGTGATGGCGCCGGACTGGATCATCGCGGCGATGTCCTGGCCCGCGGCGAGTTGCGACGGGACGGAGTTCGCCACATAGGCGAACGCGTTGATGGCTTCCACCGCTGTCAGCTGGCCGTTGCCGAGTGCCGTAACGATGTCCGCCGCGGCCGCCGTTGCGCTGATCTGGGACGGGACCAGGAACTCGAGCGCCTGATAGATTCCGGTCGGCCCGAGCGGCGAGTTCGGATTGACGTTGCCCGCGATGCCGAGCATCGCCGCCAGCAAGGTGATGCCTTGCGCGGCGGTGATCGCCCCGTTGCTCACCGCGGTGGTCACGCCACTCGCGGCCTGGGTCATGCTGAACGTCTGGGCGTTGAGCAGGGATACGATGGCGGCCGCCACCGCATTGTCGAGCGTCAGGCTGTTGTTCGACGCAAATCCGGCGAGCACCACCACAGCCGTCGACGGCGCGATGCTCAGCCCAACGATGTCGTTGATCGCGGCCGTGTTCGTGATCTGCCCGGCCGCGACGAGCGCGCCGATGGCATGCGATACGAAGGTCATCGCCCTCGTAGACGCCCCGCTCCCCTCGCCGCCCGAAGAGCCGAAGACGCTGGTCAGTCCCGCGATCACCTGCGCGGCAGTGATCTTGCCGGCCGCGACCAACGCGACGATCTCCGCCGACGCCGCAGCCTGCATGCTCGTCGAAGCCATTCCGCAGATATCGGTCAGCAAGGACACGGCCTGGACGGCCGTCAGAACTGAAGTGGTCACGGCGCTGTCGATCGCGGACGTTATTTGCGCCGGCGTCACTGACAACGTTTCGATTTGTTCGGCAACAACCTCCTGCCATGCGGTGTTGCTGGCGAGCTGGACCAACACGTCAAGCAGCGGCGTTGCCGCGATCCCGGAAGCGGCGGCAAAGGTGGCGATCTCGCTGCGTGCCTGGCCCGCCGACGACAGCAGACTGGTGAGCTCCACAATCACCGCACTCGCGGTCGCAGCACTGCCGCCGACAGCCATGCCGAGCAGGATGGTGGAGGCCACGTTCCACGCGAGATTGAGGCTCCTGATATCGGCGATGGCGGCGCTGGCAGTGATCGCACCGGATTGAATCATCGCGCCGATGGACGTGCCGGCTGCAGCTTGCACGGAGACGGAGCCGCCGGCGATCAAGCTGACAAAAGCCGAGATGGCCTGGGCCGCGGTCAACTGACCAGCACCCGCGGCGGCGGCAATATCCGCCATGACGGCAGGCAGGGTGAGCGAACCAGGAACCAGCTGGCGCAACGCCGTGATGATCGCCGCCTGATTGGTGGTGTTGCTCCCGACGGCGCCCAGCATCGACGCGAACAGCGCCACGGACTGGTCGGCGTTGATGGCTTGGGTGCTGACCGCCTGCGTCACGTCGGCGATCGCGGCGGTGATCGACAACGCGCTGCCACCGACCAGCGACAGAATCGCGCCGGCGACCGCATTGTCGAGCGCGGCGTTATTGCTCGCCGCGAGGCTTGCAAGGAAGGTCACCGCGGTATCGGCCGGAAAGGTCGCCGAGATCAGCGACGCGATATCGGCATTGATGGCGGCGCGCACCGACGCATTGCCGCTCGCCGCGACGTTCATCAGCTGCACGATCGCAAGCTCGATCGACGCGACACTGCTCGTGTCGGTCGAACTCGTAATGGCGGCGACCGCGTTGGTGGTTGTAATGGCAGACGCGCCGATCAGCGCCGCAATCTCGGCGCCGGCTGCGGCCTGCATCGCGGTCGATCCGGCGCTGGACAGCATGTTCAGCAAAGCAACGGCCTGGTCGGCAGTCAGGACATGCGCCGTCACGGCGGCCGCGATGTCGCTGACGGCCTGAATGGCCGTGATCTGACTCGCGCCAACCAGCGCGTTGATCTCCGCGACCACGAAAGTCCGCATCGCCGTTGTGCCGCCGGCAAAGACACCGACCAGCGCACCGACCACCTGATCCGCCGTGATCGCGCGGGCCGTCAGCAGCGTCGTAATTTCGGCGGTGGCCGCGTTTTGCACAGCCGTCGGAGCCGGGACCGCGACATAGGCCAGCAAAGTCACGGCTTGCGCCGCCGTAAGGACGGACGACGTCACCGCCGCGCCAATGGCGCTCATCGTCGCACTGGCGGTGATCTGATTGCTCGCGATCAGTGAATCGATTTCGCCGGCGACCGCCGGTGTCATGGTCGCACTGCTGGCAAGGTCGATCAGCAGGCTCAGCCCCTGCGCCGTGGTGATCGTGAAACTGCCAATGGCGGAGTCGATGTCGTTGACCAGTTGCGCTGGCGACAGCAGGCTCGCCATTCCCGCGGTGGCGGCACTCACGGTCGTCGTGTCGCCGCTGGTTGCCAGGCCGAGCAGGATATTGAACGCTTCCGACGACGACAGGTTGAGGCCGGCGATGTCGGTCACCGCAGCACTTGCCGTGATCGCGCCCGACTGGATCATCGTGGCGATGTCGGACCCCAAGGTGAATTGCAGCGGCGTCGAGTTGGCAGCCAAGGACGCCAGCAACGTGATGGTCTGACCGGCGTTCAGAACATGTGAAGCACCTGCGGCCGCGATGTCGGCGAACGCTTGCACCGTCGTGATCTGGTTCGCCGCGACGAGCGCGCCGATCTCCGTCGCAACGAATGACTGCATCGCAGTCCCACCGCCGGCGACAAGGCCGGCCAATGCCGTGACCACTTGATCGGCGGTCAGATTGCCGGCGGTGACAAGCGACCCAATTTCCGTGGTGACGGCGGTCTGCACGGCCGTGGACGCCGGCGCCGCGATGTCCGCCAGCAAGGTCACGGCTTGCGTCGCGGTCAGAATCGATGAGGTCACCGCGCTGCCGATGGCGGTCATGACCTGCGACGTGGCTAGTTGGTTGTTCGAGATCAGGGAATCGATTTCACCGGCGACAGCCACCTGCATGCCGGTCGAACTGGCGAGATCGAGCATGATGCCAAGCGCCTGCGTCGGCGTGATCGCATTCAGGGCAATGGCGGAATTGATGGCGGCGACCGCCTGCGACGGCGAGCTTACGCTCGGCATTTCCGCAATCGCGGCGTTCGCGATCGCGGCGTTGCTGCTGCTCGCCATACCGAGCAGGAAATTGAACGTCTCCGTGGTGGGCCAGTTGGAGCCGACGATGTCGGCAATGGCCGCATTGGTCGTAATATAGCCGGACTGAATGAACCCGGCGATGTCGGCACCGGCCGTGATCTGCGCGACCGTGGAGCCGGCGGCAAGGCCGCCAAATGCGGCGATGGCCTGACCCACTGCCAATCGACCGGAATTCACATTGGCGACGACGTCGGACAGACTTCCCGTCTGCGCGCTCGCCGGCGCCAATTCATTGAGTACGGCATCGACCGAGAGCGAACTACCGACGTTGTTCGCAAGGTTCGAGTAGTTCGGCGCAAGGTTCACCAGCGAATTCAGCAGCGCAAAGCCCTGATCGCCGCTGATGGCGTGGCTGTTGATTTGTTGCACCAGATCCGCAACGGCCGTCGTCAGCGTGAGGCCGCCGGCGTTCACCAGCGACAGCACGCTATTGGCCACCGCATTGTCGAGAACGGACTCGTTGCCGTTGGCGACGGCGTTCTGCATCGTGGCCAACAACGGCTGGAAACCAGCCAGAGCACCATAATCGCCAGCGATCACCGCATCCATCGTCAGCGTTTTCGCGACCATGATCAAATTCATGTCCGCGGTCGTATCGTGACTAATTCCTGAATAGGATTGCGCCGCTGCGGCACCGATATCGGCGGCGATGTGGTTGCCTGTGGTCAGGCCGCTCGCCATCAGGCTGTTGTACTCGCTCGCCACCGCGGCGTGCATGGCTGGCGTGCCGGCTGCATCGTTCAGGACATCGATAGCTTGATCGAGGGTCAGCGCTCCGGCCGCGCCATATGCGTTGACGATATCGGTTACAGCCTGGGTGGCGCTGAGGTTGCCAGCGGTCACCAGCGCCGCGATTTCGGTTCCGGCCGCGGCCTGAACGCTCGCGGAAACCGGTCCGCTCATACCCGCGAGCACAGTGACCGCCACATGGCCGGTCGACTGCCCCGCGGTCACCGCGCCGGCGATGTCCGATATCGCCTGCGTGGCACTCACCTGCCCCGCAGCGATCTGATGACCGATCTCGGCACCGACCGCATAGCCATCATTGCTGTGGCCCGAAGTCTGCGTGATCGCGCCGGCAAAGGCAGCAAGCGCCTGGGTGACGTGCGTCTGATCGTAAGCAGCCACCGCCTCGATCAAATGCATCGCCTGCGTTTCGGTCGTCTGGTGATTGACGACGGCTTGCGCGATCTCCTGGGAAGAGACGCCGGCGAGCATCGAGTTGGCATCGAGATTCAGATGTGATGTATCGAAGCCCGCGATCGAATTGAATTGACCTGGAGGCGGCGTGATGTTTCCGCCAACGATGCCATCGAGGTCGTTCGCACTCAGGGGACGGAAGTTGGCTGTCGTGCCGTTCGACGATTTGCCCGTGCGTTTACCCTTCACCGCCACCCTCCCGGTTGCCGTCGGCCGATGCACGTATCGTTGACGCCTGTCTCGTGCGCAAGCAGTTCAGTCCGCATGTGTGGAGCAAAACACATTCGAGCGGGCCGAACCCCAAAAATGAGCAGATGGAGAAGCTTACATGTGAATGCACGTTCGCAATAACGCTCCGCAATAATGAGCGTCCTGCTACACGCGCGGTGTGGATGAATCGTCTGATTCGATTTTCTGAAATGCCGCGAGCGTCACCAACTTTCACATAGTGGTGGTGTGCGCTATTTTCGGATGCTAGGGTCAACCACGAATTGCTTTCCTTCGTCCGTTGCCGACGAAGCGTTTCTCTGGAGGGGGCATTGAACAAAGTCGCACTCAGTATTCTTGGTCTTGCGGCTCTCGTAGCGACGCCGGCGTTTGCGGCTGACATGGCCGTCAAGGCGCCCGTGGTTGCCACACCGCCCGCGCTCGGCTGGACCGGCTTCTATATCGGCGGCAACGTTGGTGGCGTCATCAATGCGAATTCGGGAACGTCGAATTTTACGGATTCGCTCGCCAACCTCTCGTTCCCGGCCGGCAATCGGACCAACGCGACCGGATTTATCGGCGGCGCTCAAGCAGGCTACAATTGGCAATTCGCCCAGCGCTGGCTTGTCGGCATCGAAGCCGATGGCGATTACACCAATGCCAAATACGGCTTCTGCCGTGGGACCATTGTGCCGGGTGTCTGCGGCGATACCGGCTTCGGCACCGATACGCTGAGCAGCAAGACCGCTTGGCTTTCGACGGTGCGCGGCCGCTTCGGCACCATCGTCATGGACAAATTGCTGATCTACGCCACCGGCGGCGCAGCCTGGGGACGCGTTGATACAACGGCAACACAGAGCTGTCTCGTCGGCGGCTGCGGCGTGTCGCCCTTGGCGGCCGCGGGAACGTCGAACAGTTCAGTGACGCGGTCTGGTTGGGTGGCTGGCCTTGGCGGCGAATGGAATATCGACGGCAATTGGTTTGCGCGTGCCGAATGGCTTCATGTCGATCTCGGCAGCGTCACTAGCTCGGTATCAACGCCCGGATTTGCCGGCAGCACACAGACCTTCAGTTGGTCGCGCGGCGAACGGTTCGACCAGCTTCGCATCGGTCTTGATTATCGGTTCTGGCACGGCTGATCATCGCGAACTCCGCGATGACCTGCATCATCGCGATGCCGCTACGTTTCGCGCCTGATCGCCCGCGCAAGACGGACGACAGGCGTCGAAAGCCTGGTCGATGATGGCGAGCTTCACCGCTTGCGCGGCGTGATACTCGCGCCAGAATTCGGCCGATACCCACAACGCGGATTTGCCGCGGACGCCCGACCAGCCAAGACTGCCCATCGTCTCGGCGGCGGCGAATTTGCGGGCGAGCTGGCTCCGCGACAGATTGAGCCCCCGCGCCAGCCACGAAACCGACGTCACATCGGTCGGAATGCGCGAGAGTGCGATCGAATCCTGCTGACACCCGGCGATCAGGCGATCCATCACGACACCGCCATCGTCGATCCAGGTAAACAGCGAGAAGGTTCCATTCGGCTCCCGCACCGCGCGCGATGCCAGCAGCCCATCGGCGATGAGCGGCTGAATCGCGCCAAGCAGAGCCGGTCGCTCACGCAGTTCGACCGATCTGTTGCCGCCATCGAGCCCGTCCAGCGACATCAGATGCGCCGCGAGCCAATGCGCCAATACCGCAAGCGCCATTGGCGACGGCTCGATCGGCCGATAGCGCCGGCCTTCGCTCCCCGCGACATGGCGCACGATGCCGTATTTCAGCATCTCGCTGACGAAGGCTGACGCAGTGTTGCGGCTTGCGAGTGCGTGGGCCACGATCGGATCGACCAGTCGAGCGAGCAGAATTCCGGAATCGGCCTGCTCCGCCGCATTGCGAAAATAAGCCGCCAGCATCGCCTGACTCATCAGCCAGCGCTGCTGGGTCGCAAACGGCGACGAGGTCCGTGGGCTGGCGTCGTGTATCGCCAGCATCGCCTGAGCCTGGCCGCGAACGCAGCTCTCCAATGCCGGATGCGACAGGATATCGTCGGCAGTCATCACCATCAGTGTCGGGACAACCCAGCGGAAGGTCCGAAACCGTCAGTCGCAAAAGATCCCAAGCCTGCCTCCCTCCGGCTCACGAACCGCCAACGGCGCGTGACAGCCTTCTCAAACGCATTTCTTAAAACGAGCAGCGCGGGTAGCGTTGCACCGCTCATGCATCTCATGGAGTCGGGCTAACGTCTTCTCAATTTTTCTGAGGCGCGGCCGATAATGACAATCTCTGGAGTAGCGCGGAGCTACCGGCTCTCGTTAAGAGGCTGGATCAGCAAAAGAAAAAAGCAGACAGCACATGCTCCTCCTTGAGCGCCAATGACTTGATCTGAAACGTGCCCAACCGTGCGGCCCGGATAAGGACTCGATCCCGTTGCGGCGGGGAACCAGCGGCATTCCTGCCCTGCCCGCCGCCGGCGTGACAGGCCGGCGCCCGGATGGGATAGTTCGGCGCCTCTCCCCGGGGCCGAAGCGGGCATCGCCCCCGAAAATCGCGTCCAACGATAACCAGAACCCAAAGGGTCCCTTCTCCATGCCCGTCGTGCTCGATCCCGATGCCGCCGCCGTCTACAAGGCCTTCCTGGAGGCCGGCCGCCCTCCCTACGACACGCTGACGCCTGCGGAGGCGCGCCTCGCCTACCTGCAGGGCCGCGCCGTCTCCAATCCCGAGCCGCCTGAACTGGCCCGCGTCGCACCGTTGTCGATCCCGGCGCCGCACGGCGCGATCCCGGCGCGGATCTATGTTCCAAAAGAGCCGCGCCTGCGCGACGGGCTGGCGCCCGCGCTGGTGTTCTTCCATGGCGGCGGCTGGGTGATCGGTGACCTCGACAGCCATGACGTGGTCTGCCGGCAGATGGCCGACGCAGGCGCGCTTGTCGTGATCGCGATCGACTACCGCTGCGCGCCCGAACACAAATTTCCAGCCGCCACCAATGATGCGGTCGCCGCCACGCAATGGATCGCAGCGAACGCGCGCGAACTCGGCATCGATGCCGCGCGCCTCTCGGTCTGCGGCGACAGCGCCGGCGGCAATCTCGCAGCCGTCGTCGCGCTGGCCGCACGCGATGGCGCCGGCCCCAAGATCGCAGGCCAGGTGCTGGTCTATCCGGCGGTCGATTTCGCGATGACGCATGGGTCGCACAACGAGCCCGAGACCAGCGTGCTGCTGACGCATACGGGTATCCGCTGGTTCCGAGACCACTATCTCAACGGCACCGCCGACATCCACGACTGGCGCGCCTCGCCGGCACAGGCCAAGAGCCTCGCTGGGCTGCCGCCGGCCTATGTGCTCACGGCCGGTGCCGATCCCCTGCGCGACGAGGGCGATGCCTATGCCGCGCGCCTGAAGCAGGCCGGCGTGCCCGTCACGTACAAGCATTTTCCCGGCCAGTTCCACGGCTTCTTCACCATGGGCAAATTGCTGCAGCAGGCCAATGTCGCCGTCAGCGAGATCGGCGCGTGGCTGAAGGCATTGGGCTGACAAGCCATCATCCGGATGTCGTCCGTACTGCAAACGATCTTCGCCCTTCCCCTCCGCGGCCTGACCTGGCTCGGCGGCCAGGGTACGCGCGCGGTGGCATCTGTCGTGTTCGTCGCGATGGCGGTGCCGCCGCTCGGCGCGCTGCTGCGGCCCTACATCACCGAGGCGATCCTCGTTCTGCTCTGCATCTCCTTCATGCGGGTGGATCTCGCAGCGCTCTACGGCCATCTGCGCCGGCCAGCGCTGGTAGCGACCGCGACGGCCTGGACCACGATCGGCGTGCCACTGATCGTCGGACTGGTCGCACATGCAACCGGACTCACCGCGCACGCGCCAGGCCTCTCGCTCGCGCTGATGCTGCAGAGCATGGCCTCACCGATGATGGCTGCGCCGTCGCTGGCAGCGCTGATGGGCCTCGACGCCACGCTCGTGCTGATCACGCTGGTGACGGCAACCGCAGTGGTACCTTTCACGGCGTCGCTGTTCGCGAGCCTTTTCCTCGACGGCATGCTGAGCATCTCGCCGCTCACGCTCGGCCTGAAGCTGCTCGGCATCCTCGCCGTGTCGCTGCTTGCGGCGACAATCATCCGCAGGGTCTTCGGCGCCGAGGCGATCCAGCGTCACAAGAAGCCGATCGACGGCTTCAACATCATCATCCTGCTGATCTTTGCGTCCGCGATCATGGGCGACGTGGTGCACGACCTCCTGGCGCGACCGGTCTTCACCATCGGCCTCGCGGCTTTGTCTTTTACGATCTATTTCTCGCTGCTCGCGGTCACGACGCTTCTCTTCCGCCGCATCGGTTATGAGCGCGCGCTTGCGCTCGGGCTGATGGTCTCACAGCGCAATCTTGGCCTGATGCTGGCCGCAACCGCCGGCGCGCTGCCGGCAACGACCTGGCTCTATTTCGCGATGACGCAATTTCCGATCCACCTTGCGCCCTATATGCTGACGCCGATCGCGCGGCGGCTGTCGTCGCGTGAGACAGGTCACAGTTTGCCGAAGCCTTAGCTGCCACACTTTCGCGGACTGACCGAGCAACGGGAACAGGGGTCAAAGATGCGATGGCCTTACTGGCAACCGACACGCGCTGACATCAAGGCCATCCTGTTCGCCGTGGTCTTGGTGTGCGCCTGCGCGTTCGTTTACACCCAATACCCCCTCCTCCGACAACCGGCCGGGTTCGGTCCCGATTGGAATTGCCAATCCATGCCCAAAGGCGATCCGGTCTGCATCAAGACGCCGGGTCGCTGACGACGACCTCATCCGAACCGATCGTCCCATTGATTCAAGTCAAGGGCGATCCGGTCGCCCGAGATCAGCTGCCGTGATGTCCCTTATCCCCTTACAGGAGACGAGCATGCGGTCATTAGCCATTGCAGCTGTCTTGAGCCTGACACCGGTCTCAGCCTTCGCAGCCGACTGCAGGGTCACCGGTCAACCGTCCGTGTTCGGCGTCGATATGATTGCATATTTCGCGATCAAGTCGGGACACACATGCAATTTCCCGATGCGACTTCCGGGAGCGATGCACAAATCGGGCGTTTCCCAGAAGCCGGCGCACGGAACGCTCAGCCAACTCAACGTGACGACATTCAGGTACACCGCGGCAGCCGGATACAAGGGCAGCGATACGTTTGCGATCTATGGCGAGGGCGAAGGTCCGTACGGCTCGGGCCGATCGATCATGACGGTGAATGCCACGATCGAATAGCCAGCCTTGATGTGCGTCAAATAGTTGGCAGGCAAAGCAGCTAGTGACTAAGGCCTTGCTTGCCGGCGTCGGAGGGCGACATGGTGAAATGTGGCGTGAAATTTCTGATCGTTGCCGGACTGGCCGCCGGTTTCGCCGCTGCGGCTCAGGCCGAAGACCTCGACCTCGGCAAAGGAGAATTCCAGTCTTCGTGCGCGAGCTGTCATGGTGTGGACGCGAGGGGCAAAGGACCGGTTGGCGACCTCCTCAAGACACCGCCTCCCGATTTGACCACGTTGGCCAAGAAGAACAACGGCGAATTCCCCACGAAAGCTGTCTATGAAATCATAGAAGGATCGAAAACCGTTCCCGCTCACGGCAATCGTGAAATGCCGATCTGGGGGGAGCGATTCAATCCCATCGTCAACCTGCCTCACTATGTCGATCCGTCCTACTGGAAGCTGGCCGGGCCGGATCAAAGCCCTGAGGTCGTCGTGCGAAAGCGCATCCTCGCCGTGATCGACTATTTGAGCCGCATTCAGCAAAAATAACCGGGCCTTAGCAGGCCATTCCGCCCGGACCTTCTTCTCAGCCGTCATACGGCAGCGAGCGGGATCCTGACGTAAAAGATTGCGCCGCCGCCCGTTCTGTTCTCGGCGAACAATTGACCGCCATGCGCCTCGACGATGGTTCTCGCAATGGACAGGCCCATGCCCATGCCGTGAGGCTTCGTTGTAAAAAACGGATTGAACAAGTCCTTCAGCATTTCCTTTGGGATACCGGGCCCCCTGTCGGATACGGAGACCTCGGCCATTTTGCCGTCGCGCGTGCTCGCAATGGTGATCTTGCGGTCGTCCAGCGATATGTTCGACACAGCATCCATCGCATTGACGATCAGATTCAGGATGACCTGCTGCAACTGAACCACTTCGCCCCGGATCGGAAGCGGCGCCTGCCCGACGAAACTCGCGAGATCGACGTTTCGAGCCATCGCCACTGCTGTGAGAAGATGAAGGGTCTCGCGGGCCACATCGTTGAAGTCGACGCGTTTGAACTGTAGCGGTTCCTTTCTGAGCAGGGCGCGCAGTCGACTGATGACTTCACTTGCGCGCACGTCGTCGCGGCGGATATCGCCGAGGATTTCCGCGACCTCCTTGAGGTCAGGCGTAGCTGATTTGACCAGTAACTCCGCCGTCTCGGCATTCGTCAAAATCGCGCCAAGCGGCTGGTTGAGTTCGTGGGCAATGGCCGTCGTGAGCTCACCTGCAATCGAGTAGCGATTGATATGCGCAAGCTCCGCGGTCCGCTGCAGCGCGAGGACTTCGGCCAATCGACGGCGATTGCGCTCGAACAGCAAAATTGAAATCAGCGCGGCCTGCAGCACGACGACGAGGCCAACCAGCAAGATCTGCCAGCGATATTGTTGCCAAGCCGTGGGGTCACGAAAGACGATCTCGCTTCCCGGCGGCAGGCGGTCTTCTGCAATCCCCCACCGTTTCAGTTCGCGCCAGTCAAATCTCGGCGTCGCAAACGGCAGCGGAGATATTCGGATATCGCCGGGCTTCTCGCCATTGAGGATACGAACGACAATTGCGGCCGCCGTGCGGCTCGTATCGAGCACTGCATCGAACGGACCGCCGACAACGCCTTGTCCGATCAGCGGCTCGGTATAGCCAAAAATAGGCGCATTCGAAACGGCGCGAAGCGCCTTGAAAGCCTCGTCGCCATCATGAACAACACCCGCCGCATCGACACTCATTCCTTCCCAGATGATCGCAGAATGAGAGGGCAGACGGGCCGCTTCCTTCAGAATGTCATTGAAAGGCAAACTGTCCCAGAACGTGAATCCTGCGCGATCTGAAACAGAGGCCGCTTCCTTGCGAATGAGGTCGGTCCAGAATTTCTCATTGGGAGACGTCCCGTTGACGACCGCGATATGCCTTGTGTCGGGCAACACCGTCAGGATGTTTGCGATCACGGCCTTGTAGTCGATTTGAATGGGCACGATCGCATCGTTCTGCGTGAGACCGGAATAGTCGATGCGACGTTCCTCAAGGGTCGTGAGGACGATCGGCGTTCCCTTGAAAAGTTGATCCCGGTTTCGCTGCACAAACGCCGCCGCCGGTGCACCGACAACCACGATCGCAGCGGGCGGATGTTGGGCAAACAGAGCCGTGAGATAATCGACGAACGGCTTCTCTGAATCGTTGTTGTTGTAGCGCGCGGAGATGACCGATTGGTCCGTGATCGTCAGCGGCCAGGGCGATTGGCGATTGAGCTCATCGCGAATGCTTCGCGCGTAATCGCTCCACGGCCTCATGTCCGTGCCGAACGAGTGCAGCAATATGACCTGCTTGTTATCGGCGGCCGAGACGACCGGCCCAGCAGTGAGCGCCAGCAACAACAGAATGAAAGTCAGAGCGCGGGAAATACGATTCATATGAGTAAAGCCGGAGCAACATTCATCACCAAGCTTGCAGAATGTCGCGACGCGACACAAGGGCCCGAGACATGCGCCTTGAGTCGCATGCCGGTTTCGGCCGATTGCCGTCAGGCGCCTGCTAAATGGCGTTATCCGTCAGTGGCCTTCAGCCAGTTGCTCATGGAAGAACCGCGCAACGCTCGCATTAAATTCCCGGTGAAACGCTGACCGATCAAATTCCGGGGGCTTGTCGGTGCAGATGCGAGGCAGCGCGGCCTTGAGTTGCGGTGAGCATGGCGCGACGAACGCAAAGTGGCCGGCAGGTACGCTGTGCACCTCCGGCTTTCCCGGGAGCGCACGGGCGACCCGCGCCGTGCCTTCCGGGTCGAGAACCCCAATTCCGACCTCCGCTCGCCAGAACTGCACCGGAATTCTGATCGCGGCCAGATTGGATTGCGTGAAGAACCCTGGGATCGGATCGGCGATCACAGCGGCGCGAATGCGCGTATCCTGTGCCAAGGCCGGAATGTTGCCGCTTCTGATTTGTTCGCAGAATTTCGATGCATCCATGCAACCGCGCGCAACACGGTCGAAGTCCGGCGCGGCCCCGATCAGTGCCAGCCCGGTGTAGCCGCCTTTGGAGAATCCAAACAATCCAATCCTCGCGGCATCGATGACAGCCCTGTCTTTCCAGTCATGAAGCACGAAATCGAGCAGACGGACCATGTCTGCCGGACGCGATACGTAGGATGACAGATCGTCTTTTTTTGAGGAATCGTTCCCGTTGTCGCCCGGATGATTGATTGCCGCGACGACGAATCCGGCATCCGCCAGCGCCGCTGCCGTGTCATGGTGTCCGCCGAACCAGCCGACATAACCGTGAGAAATAATGACCAGCGGCAATTTTGTCCCGGTGACGGGGCAATCCTTCACACCGAGGAGACCATAATCGACGCCCACCCCGAGGTCGCCAAGCTCCACGTCTTTCGGTTGGTCTTGGCATGGATACCAGATCGCGCCCGACAAGTTCGGACCATGGTTGAACAGCTGGATGCCAGCGGCGTTTGCGGAGGAAGTCAGGCAAGAAAGCACAATTGCCAAAGACCAAAATGCCTTGCGCAGCATCCCCTAACCCGCCCGCGCCGCGCGCCGCAGCGCTTGCGGCGGCTGACCAAAAGCGCGGATGAAGGCGCGGCGCATGCGCTCGGGATCGCCGAAGCCGGTCGACTCTGCCACGAGTTCGATCGCCTCGCGCGAGGACTGCACGCGCTCGCGGGCAACCTCGATCCGCAGCCGCTCGATCGCCTTCGACGGCGTCGTACCGGTCTCCGCAGCAAAGGCACGCGCGAAATGCCGCGCGCTCATGCCGGCGCGGTCAGCGAGGTCTTCCACCGTCAGCTGCGCATCGAGATTTTCCCGCGCCCACGACAAGAGCCCGCCGAAGCGGCCGTTCGGCGTTTTCAATTCCAGCAGCGATGAGAACTGCGACTGGCCGCCGCTGCGGCGATGGTAGAGCACGAGTTGGCGCGCGGTCGCCTGCGCAACCTCCTCGCCATGGTCCTCGGTGATCATCGCAAGCGCAAGGTCAATGCCGGCACTGATGCCTGCCGACGTCCAGACATTGCCGTCACGCGTGAAGATCTGGTCCGGCTCGAACTTGACCCTGGGATAGCGCGTAACGAAATCGCGCGTGCGGCCCCAATGCGTGGTGGCGCGACGGCCATCAAGCAGGCCCGCCTCCGCCAGCACATAGGCGCCCGAACAGACGCTGGCGATCCGCACGCCGCGCCTGGCCAAACGCTGCACGAAGGCGAGCGTCGTCTTGCAGCGCGCCGCGGCCCCGACGCCCTCGCCGCCCGCCACGACCAGCGTCGTGATCGCCCTGGCCGATTTGAAATCCTGCGCCATCATCTCGACGCCGGACGAAGAGCGCACCGGCCCGGCGTTCAACGCCAGCACGCGGATCGCCAGCGGCTTGCCTGAATGTCGTCCGCCGATCTCAAAGGCCGAAATCGGGCCGGCTGCGTCGAGCAATTGGAAATCCGGGAAGATCAGGATGCCGATCATGGTCATGTCCGAAAGTGAGGGAATTACGCCATTTTGGACAGCAGGGCATCATGCCAGATTGCGTCCGTCAAGCATTTCATTGGAGACTCTCATGTCGGCACCGCTACAGATCGGTCTTTTGGTGTTTCCGCGCGTCACCCAGCTCGACTTCACCGGGCCGCTGCAGGTGTTTTCATCAGTTCCCGATGCGACCGTGCACCTGATCGGGAAGACGCTGGATCCGGTGCCGAGCGATTCCGTGCTGATGCTGACGCCGACAGTGACATTCGCCGATTGCCCACAGCTGGATGTGATCTGTATTCCCGGCGGCTTCGGCACCGACGCTCTCCTCAATGACGAAGAGACCCTCGACTTCGTGCGCAAGCAGGCTGCAGGCGCCAAATTCGTCACGTCGGTCTGCACGGGCTCGCTGGTGCTGGGCGCGGCCGGGCTCTTGAAGGGCTACAACGCCGCGACCCATTGGAGTGCGATGGAGATGTTGTCGCTGTTCGGTGCGACCCCCACCAAGACGCGCGTCTGCGTCGATCGCAATCGTGTGACCGGCGGCGGTGTCACCGCAGGCATTGATTTCGCGCTGACGCTGGTCTCGCTGCTGGTCGATCGTACCACTGCCGAAGCCATTCAACTTCGCCTCGAGTACAATCCCGCCCCGCCGTTCAATGCCGGCTCGCCGGATACCGCGCCGGCCGAGGTGCTCGCACTGACGAAGGAGCGGGTCGCGCCATTCCAGGCGCGACGCCTGGAGGCTGCCACGCGTGCAGCCGAGCGGATGATGTAGGCTGGGTGCGTGTCCCGGACGCGCTGCAGCGCTCTTGCGCTGCTGCGCAGAGCCGGGACCCAGCAGGCACGGCGTACCGTGAAATGGGCCCCGGCTCTGCAGCGCACCGCCAAGAGGCGCTGCGCAGCGTCCGGGGCACGAGACCTCGCCCCCAACAGAAAAAGGCCGCTCGGTTTCCCGAGCGGCCTTTCCTGTCTCACGGCGGCGCACATTCTCATCGGGCGATGTCGGAGCTTCCAGACCGGGGGCCTATCTCCCGATCGAGTCCTTCCTCGGCGGCCGCTGCATCTCGGGACAGTCGCGAACTGTTGCCCGAACCGAACGCGATGGTCTCCCATCTCCGTAAGATGGGTTCATTGAGCCGCATCGCTCGCAAAGGTGCAACGGCCCGGCCGCAGGCATCCCCGCTGATCCCGTTGTCCACAGCGGGTCATGCGGATGCGGTTGCATCCAATCCACGAATGGAAGAGCGCGGTTAGTTGGCCGGCGTCCAGGGCTGGTAGTCGCCGGTCGCCTTCGGGCGCTTGCCGCTGGCAAGGGTCGAGCCGGAGGGACGATAGGCTTTCGGCGTCCCCGTCGGATTCGGCTGGTGCGGCTTTTGCCATTCGCGCGGCTGGTAGTGCTCATCCGTCGGCGGAACGTCGACGACGTGATGCATCCAGCCGTGCCACCCCGTCGGGATGCGGCTCGCTTCCGCGTAGCCGTTATAGATCACCCAGCGCCGCTCGAAACCGAGCGCCGGATCGATCTTGCCGCCGCGGGTCCGATAATAGCGGTTGCCCTGCTCGTCCTCACCAACCAGCTCCCCGAACCGTGAGGTCCAGAGTTGGGTGCCAAAGGTCTGGCCGTTCCACCAGGTGAAGAGCTTCAGGAAGAATTGTTTCATGCGGCAAGGGCCCTGCTTCGTGAGGTCCTGATGCCATCCGGGCGGCCAAATGTCCAGTTCGCCCAGTGCGGTCTTGCCCAGCCCAAACGCGGGCCAGAGGCGATCCAGCCCGCCGCAAGTCGGACGCGATCCATTCATGCCGGGTACAGGGTCGGTATGGAAACCTGCAATTCGTCCGCAAACTGGCGTGATCCAGGAACCGTAGCCCTTTCAAGGCATTTGCTTCCAGGAAAGGAATTTCAACATGAACAGTCTGAGAGTCTTGAGTGCGGCCGCAGCGCTGGCACTCGCCCTGCCGATGGCAACCCCGAGCTTCGCCCAGGGCCCCGGCGGCCACGGTGGTGGCGGCGGAGCTCACTTCGCAGGCGGCGGTGGTGGTGCTCATTTTAGCGGTGGCGGCGCCCACATGGGCGGCGGCGGCTTTGGCGGCGGCGCCCGGATCGGCGGCGGCAATTTTGCGGCCAGTGCAGCTGCGCGCCCGAGCGCCGGACCCGCCTTTAGCGGCGGCGGTGGCCGCAACTTCGCGGCAGCCGGAGGCAACTGGAACGGTGGAGGCAACTGGCACGGCGGCGGCTGGCATCACCGCGGTGGGGGTTTCTGGCCGGGCGTCGCAGCCGGCGCGGCCATCGGCGCAATCGGCTCGTCCTATGCCTATTACGGCGGACCTTATTACGGTGATGGCTACTACGCCGACGACGGCTACTATGACGACGGTGGCACCGTCGCCGTGGTGCCCGATAGCGGCGGCGACTCGCCCGCCTATTGCGCCCAGCGTTACCGGTCTTACGACCCGGCGTCGGGAACCTATCTCGGCTATGACGGCCTGCGCCATCCCTGCCCATAACGCCGTCTGACGAACGTTCCTCAATTCGTGATGGGCGGCGCCGTCTCCCGGCGCCGCCCATTGCCTTTAGAGACTGCGACAGGTGTGCATCGCGCAGAAACAGCTTGCGCTGATCTCGTGAATTCGATTCAACCTGCCATTGAATCTCGATGAAATTCGCCTGCGGCACCGCGCGCAGTCGTTCGGAACTCGCAGAGGCGCTATGCATTCCTCCGTGCATATCTATCTCGGCCCAATCCAAAATTGACCCGGCGCACGATTCGCCTATATCACCAGTCGCTGTGGGGACTTCGATCTACTAGGAAAGGTCATGCCGCGTATTCTCGTGGTCGATGACGATCCGATGGTCGGCGCGACCATCGAGGTCCTCCTCCTGCGCCAGGGCTTCGATGTCACGCTCACCGACGGTGGCGAAACGGGGCTTGCTGCGCTTGAAGCGCAGTCGTTTGATGTGATGCTGGTTGATATCTTCATGCCGCACATGCGCGGCTTCGAATCCATCCGCATCTTTCACGAACGTGCGCCTGGCGTCCCGTTGATCGCCATGTCGGGTTACGCCTTCGCGTCATCAGCCTCGCCCTCCCCGGACTTTCTCCGCATGGCTCTGGAGCTTGGCGCGACGCGTTGCCTGCGCAAGCCGTTCACGCCCGAGGCGCTGCTGACCACGATCCGGGAATCCCTTGGCGAAACCGCACCGCCGAAGGACAAGAAAGAAGCACCTTGATCCCATCGCAGCGCGTCATTCTCGGTGCTGGACTTGCCATCCTCCTGCTCATCACCGCCGCCTCAATCGGCCTCGACGTCAAGTCGCGGTCGGATGCGGCATGGGTCAGCACCACCGTCGGTGTGCTGAAGAAGATCTCGGACGTGCGCGTGCTGATGCACCGCGCCGAGAGCGCCGCCCGCGGCTACGAGATCTATCGCAACAAGAGCTTCAGCGACGAATTTCAGGCGGTTCAGGCCGAGATCCCGCCCGCGCTTGCCGGTCTCAAACGCGACCTTCGCGATAATTCCGATCAGCTCGCTTTGCTGGAGGGCACCGAACCGCTCGCACTGCGTCGGATCGAAGTCGCCGCCGAAGCGATGCGCCTGCGCACCGCCGATGATGCTGACGGCGTGGCCACACTCCAGGGCAAGGGCGAAGGCCGCGGCCTCATGGAAACGGTGATGGGTAATCTCGATCGCCTGAGCGCTGAGGAAGAGCTGTTGCTCAGAGCGCGATCGCAGGACTCGCGCCGCACCGGCATCGTCCTGCTCGGCATCGACGTGATCGGCGCATTGGTGATCCTGCTGCTGGTGGTGATCGTGATGCGCGAGAGCCGGCGCACCACCGTGCAGCTTCAGAGCACACTGCACGAGGCCCAGGCCACCAAGGAGGCGCTCGAGGCTGCCGTTGCCGAACGCACCGAGCACCTCGTCACCACCCATGACGAGCTGCGCCTGTCGGTCAACGTGCTGCAAAGCACGTTCCGCAGCATGGCGGAGGCCGTGCTGGTGATCGACGCCGAGGGCACCGTGCTGCTGTCAAATCCCGCGGCCGAGCGGATGCTGCTGCATCGGACCGGCATGAGCCTTGGCAATCTGCGTTCGCTGTCCGACGTCTTCCACGGCGACGGCGTCACGTCGCTCAGACCCGACGAGCTGCCGTCGGTGCGCGTGCTGCGCGGCGAGGAGTTCGAAGATCTCGAGATGATCGTGCGTCCGCTGAGCGGCAAGGGTGCGCGCCATTTGATGATCAGCGGCCGTCCAATGCGCGACGGGCAAGGCAATATCTCGGGCGCCGTGCTGGTCTATCACGACGCCACCGCCTCGCGCGAAACCGAGCGGCAATTGTATCAGTCGCAGAAGCTCGACTCGATCGGCAAGCTCACCGGCGGCGTCGCGCACGACTTCAACAACATGCTGACCGTGATCTCAGGCAATACCGAGACGCTGGTGGCGAGCCTGAAGGGGCAGCCGGAGCTGCAGCGCACCGCGCGCCTGATCGACGATGCCGCCGAACGCTGCGCCGAACTGATCCAGCATTTGCTGGCCTTCGCGCGAAAACAGCCGCTGCAGCCGCGCGACGTCGAGATCAACGCCGCGATCGCCGACATCGCAAAACTGCTGCGCCCGACGCTGGGCGAGCAGATCCAGATCGAGACGGTGCTCGAACAAGGTCCGATGACCTCGCACATCGATCCGTCGCGCCTCACCAATGCCGTGCTCAACATGGCGATCAACGCCCGAGACGCCATGCCGAACGGCGGCAAGCTGCTGCTCGAGACCCATCGCGTCATGCTCGATGAGGCCTATGCGCAGGCCAATCCGGATGTCGCGCCCGGCCCCTATATCATGCTCGCCGTCAGCGATACCGGCAGCGGCATGCCGCAGAGCGTCCAGGACCTGGCGTTCGAACCGTTCTTCACCACCAAGGAGGTCGGCAAGGGCACCGGCCTCGGCCTGAGC
>JAEWHT010000013.1 GCA_023387695.1 Pseudomonadota bacterium
GAGTTGACCTGCGCGAGCACGAGGCCGTTGCGGATCACCTCCAGCAGCACGCAGCCAACGATGGCGCCAAGCGGGCCGCCGAGACCACCGGCGAGATTGGCACCACCGATGACCGCGGCAGCAATCACGTTGAGCTCGTAGGACGTCGCCATGTTCGCAGGCGCGGAGCCCAGCCAGCCCGAGATGATGATGCCCTGCAGGCCGGCAGCGAGCGCACAGAGAACATAGACTTCGATCTTGACGCGCACGACCGGGATGCCGGTCAGTTCAGCCGCCTTCTCGTTGCCGCCAAGCGCGAAAACGTGACGACCGAAGCTCGTGTGATGCAGCACAACCGCCATGATGACGGCGAGTATCACCAGATAGATGAAGGGCGCGGGCACGCCGAACACGTCACCCGAGGTCAACGCATAGAAAAGATCTGCATCGGGCCCGCCCGGAAAACTGCCGCGACCGTTCGAGACGACATAAGCGAGCCCGCGTACGATCGAGAGCATGCCGAGCGTGGTAACGAAGGGCGACAGCCCGAGCATCGCAATGCAGAAGCCGTTGACGAGCCCGACAATGAACGCAGCCAACAGCCCCGCAAGCACCGAGATCAGAAGGATCAAGCCAGGCACATTGGCGACGGCCGTCTTGCTGTCGGCGGCCATATGCACGAGGGGCGATCCCGGCGCCGACAGCTCGACCATGACCATGGAGGTGATCATCGCGGAGAAACACATCATCGAGCCGACGGAGAGATCGATACCGCCGGTAATGATGACGAACGTGATTCCGAGCGTGGCGATGGCGATGAAGGAAAAGTTCTTCGCCACGTTCTGCATGTTGCCTTCAGTGAAGAAATAGGGGCTGGCAAAACGCATCACGATCATGAGCACCACGAGCGCAAGCAGGACGTAACCGGTTTGCGACGCAAAGATGCCGCGCTGCCACCATTTGGTCTTGCCGACGTTCGAGAACGAAACGGGAGATTCCAGGGGCATGGCCATCACGCAGCCTCCTTTGCGCCGGTGATGAGGGCGGTGACTTCCTCGGGGCTGGTGTCGTGGATCGCCTTGTCCGCGCGTTTCTCGCCGCGGCGCATGACGACGACGCGGTCGCAGACAGCGAATACGTCGGGCATGCGGTGGGAGATCAGCATCACGGCGACGCCCTGCTCCTTCAGGCGGTGAATTAGGCCCAGCACCTGCTCGACCTGACGCACGGAGATCGCGGCGGTCGGTTCGTCCATCATCACGAGCTTGGCGTTGGACAACCGCGTGCGCGCGATTGCCACCGCCTGACGCTGGCCGCCGGACATCTGCTTGACCAGATCATGCGGCCGGGTCTCCGAACGCAGCTCGCCAAACAGCTCCAGCGCGCGCGACGCCATCGCCTTGTGATCGAGCAGCGCGATCGGGCCGTATTTGCGCTTGAGCTCGCGGCCGAGGAAGACGTTCGCCGCTGCCGTCAGATTGTCGGCGAGCGCGAGGTCCTGATAGACGACCTCGATGCCGACCTCACGCGCATCCACCGGGCGGCTGAAATGGACGGCATTGCCGTCGAAGCGGATCTCGCCATGGGTCGGGCGGAAATTGCCGGCGATGATCTTGACCAGTGTCGACTTGCCGGCGCCGTTGTCGCCCATCAGGCCGACCACTTCGCCGGGCTGCACGTGCAGGTCGACGCCATGCAGCGCGCGGATCGCACCGAACTCCTTGCCGATGCCGGTCAACTCCAGAACCGGCGGGCCGTTTGCTTGCGTGGTTGTCATTGTCGGCCTCGCTCAGACGTACCGGTTGACGAGAGATTCAAGATATTCCTGACGGCCCGACCGCGGCTGCGGATCGAAGCCGGAGGCAAGTGCGCGATCACTGAGATCGGCGAGCGATCGCTGACCTGCCATGATCGCCTGCCCCTCAGCTCCGGCCCATCCGGCATAGCGTTGGGCGAGCGGCGCGGTCAGCGCCTCGGCGTCGAGCATGTCGGCCGCGGCGACCAATGCCCGGGCGCAGGCATCCATCGAACCAACGTGAGCATGGATCAAATCATCCGGGTCGATCGATTGGCGCCTGATCTTGGCGTCAAAATTGAGACCGCCGGTGGTGAAGCCGCCGGCCTTGATCATGTCGTGGAACACCAGCGCCAGTTCCGGCACGTTCATGGCGAACTGATCGGTATCCCAACCAAGCAGATCGTCGCCGCGGTTGATGTCGAGCGAGCCAAACACGCCGAGCGCCTGCGCCAGGGCTACCTCATGCTGGAAGGAATGGCCCGCGAGAATGGCGTGGTTCTGCTCGATGTTGAGCTTGACGTCCTTGAGCAGGTCGTAGCGCTGCAGGAAGCCGTAACAGGTGGCGACGTCGAAATCGTATTGATGCTTGGTCGGCTCCTTCGGCTTGGGCTCGATCAGCAGCGGCCCCTTGAAGCCGATCTTGTGCTTGTGCTCGACGACGAGCGAGACGAAGCGGCCAAGCTGGTCGAGCTCGCGCTTGAGATCGGTGTTGAGCAAGGTCTCGTAGCCTTCGCGGCCGCCCCACAGCACATAGTTCTGGCCGCCGAGCCGGTTCGTCACCTCGAGCGCCGCGCGGACCTGGCCGGCAGCATAGGTGAAGATTTCAGGATCGGGATTGGTCGCTGCGCCCGCCATGTAGCGACGATGTGTGAACAGGTTCGCGGTGCCCCACAGCAGACGTACCTTCGCGGACGCCATCTTCTTCTCGAAGAGATCGCCGATCGCGTTGAGGTTGGCGACGGATTCCGCAAGCGTTGCACCTTCCGGTGCGGCATCGACATCGTGGAACGTGAAGAAGGGTACGTCGAGCAAACGAAATAGTTCGAAGGCGATGTCGGCCTTGGCGCGCGCCATCGCCATGGCATCGGAGCCATGGTGCCACGGGCGCATGAACGTCTCGCCGCCGAAGGGATCACCGCCGGGCCAGCAGAACGAATGCCAGTAGCAGACCGCGAAGCGCAGATGATCCTCGAGCCGCTTGCCGTGGACGATTCGGTCCTTGTCATACCAGCGAAACGCCAGCGGGTTTTTGGAATCCTTGCCGCCATAGGCGACCGGGTCGGCTGCGCCGAAGAATTTTGGTAACGCGTTCACTGGGACAACTCCTTCAGCGCGGGATAGAGCTTGCGCCACTGCTGATAGGCCTGATCATAGGCCGCAATGCGCGATGGATCCGGTGTGAAAGTCGCAAGGCGCCGCGGCCGCGTACAGACTTGCGCGGGATTTTCGCCCGTGGCGGCGAGCCGGCCGAGCCTGGCAGCCCCGAGCGCGGCGCCGACCTCGCCCTCTTCGACGCGATGCACGGGGATGCCGAGCACGTCGGCGCAAATCTGCGCCCACAGCGCCGAGCGCGAGCCGCCGCCGACGAGATCGACTTCCGGGATGGCCGAGCTTGCACTGGCGAGCGCCGCGAGATTGTCGCGCGCTGCAAAGGCAACACCTTCGAGCACGGCCTGCACCATGGCGTCGCGCCCGGTGGCGCCACGCAGGCCGATGAAGGCGCCAGCAGCGGTGGCATCGTTATGCGGCGTGCGCTCGCCGTCGAGATAAGGGAGAAACTTCACGGTAGCAGGCCCCGCCACGGCATCGCCGAGCGGCGCGAGCAGCGACGCTGCAGGTGTCGCCATCACGCTGGAGAGCCACGCCAGCGAAGCGGCCGCCGAGAGCATCACGCCCATCTGGTGCCAGAGGCCGGGCAGTGCATGACAGAAGGCGTGCACGGCCGAGGCTGGCGCCGGCGCAAACTTGTCGGTGACGCGGAAGATGACGCCGGACGTACCGAGCGACAGGAAGGCATCGCCTGGCGCGATCGCGCCAAGCCCGATCGCGCTCGCCGCGTTATCGCCAGCGCCGCCGGCCACAACGACGTTCTTTCCCATGCCCCAGCGCTGAGAGAATTCGCCCGCGAGCGTTGCACTGACGTCGCTGCCCTCGACCAGGCGCGGCATGTGGTGCAGATCGAGGCCGGTCGCATGCAGCAGCAGCGGCGACCAGCGGCGCTGGCCGACGTCCAGCCAGAGCGTGCCGGCCGCATCCGACATGTCCTCGACCATCTCGCCGGTCAGGCGGTAGCGGACATAGGCTTTTGGCAGCAGCACTTTTACGACGCGCTCGAAGATCTTGGGCTCGTGCCGCGCGACCCAGAGCAGTTTTGGCGCGGTGAAGCCGGGCATCGCGAGATTGCCGGCGATCGAATGCAGTGACGGGCATCGACGCTCGAGCCTCTCGCATTCGGCATGCGACCTGCCATCGTTCCAGAGGATCGCCGGACGCAGCGGACGACCATCGTCGCCGAGCAAGGTCGCTCCGTGCATCTGACCGGAGAGACCGATGCCGCGCACGCCGGCAATTTCGCGCGGATGAGCGGCGGCGAGATCGTCGACGGCGCCGATGGCCGCCTCGACCCAGGAGTCCGGATCCTGCTCGGACCACAACGGCTGCGGATGCGACAGCGCAAGCTCGCGCGCGGCCGTCGCGACGACCGCGCCGACCTCGTTCACGAGCACCGCTTTCACACCGGACGTGCCGATGTCTATTCCGAGATACAAGTCCGTCCTCCCCTTCCCTCTTGCCGTGCACGAACTGACGTCGCGCTTTCGGCTTTGGGTCTCGTTAAAGAGCCGCGCCCTTCGGCTACGGCAGATTGTCCCGCATCAGAATTTCGATGCGGATCTTCTCCTGTTCGCTCAAGATCGGCTCGTTGCGCGCAAGCGACAGCAGCACGCGCACCGCGGCGCGCGCCTCGTGCCCCGGATTCTGCGAGATCGCGACATCCAGCGTGCCCTGTAGCAGCAGTTTTTGCGTCATCGCCGTGAGATCGTGGGCGACGAAAACGATTTGCTTTTCGCGGCCGGCATCGACCAGGGCCTTGGCCACGCCCTGCGTGCCGGCGCCGACATTATAGAGGCCAATGATGTCGGGATGTTTGCCGAGCAACCGCGAGATCAACTGCTCGGAGCGGTCATCCTCGTCGCGCCCCTCGAGCAGCGGCAGTATGTTGAGATGGGCATATTCCGACGCCATCACCTGATTGAAGCCAAAAATGCGCTCGGCATGGTCGCGCAGGCTCTGCGAGCCCGCGATGATCGCGATCTTCCCCGGATTTGAGCCATAGCCCGGGCCGACGAGACGGCCGACCAGGGCGCCGGCGGTGCGGCCAGCGGCGATGTTGTCGATGCCGATATAATGATGACGGCGCGAGGACGGCACATCCGACACCAGCGTGACGACCTTGGTGCCGCTGTCGACGAGATCGTTGATGGCGGCGCGCACGCTTGGATGGTCGAGCGCGACGACGGCGACGCCGTCATACTCGGCACCGGCGAGTTGCTCCAGCGAAGCCGCCAGCACGGATGGATCGAACACGTCGGTGATGACCATCTCGACCGCGAGGCGGCGCGCGGAGAGCCAGCCCGACATCTCGCCGAGATAGGCCTGGATCTGCAGCATGAACGGGTTGGCGCCGATCGGCATCACGAACGCGAAGCGGCGGGCACGGCCACGGGCGAGCTCGGCGGCTGCCACATGCGGCTGGAAGGCGTTTCGCTCGATCGCCTCCTGCACGCGCCGAACCGTATCCGGCCGCACGCCGGGGCGGTTGTGCAGGACACGGTCAACTGTCGCGAGGCTCACACCGGCCTCACGGGCGATGTCCTTCAACGTCAACGCGGCAGAAACGGTGTCCTCGGCCATCCCTGAAGGCTAGCAGAGGCGTTTTGAGGTACGCAACTCATTTTGAGGGACCGAGCGATAATTTCGAGCTTCGGTTGCATTGCAGCGTGGGCTAGGCGCCAACCAGATCGAGCGCCAGAAACAGGCTGTTGGGGTCCTCGACATAGCCTTCAAAGGGGGCGCAAGGCACGAAGCCATGCGCCTGATAGAGCGCATGCGCCGGCTTGAAGTAATCCCACGAGCCGGTTTCGAGACTTAGGCGCCTGATGTCGCGCTTGCGCGCCTCGGCAATAATGTGGCGGAGCATCAAGCCACCAAAGCCGCGCCGACGCGTGGTCTGCAGCGTGTGCATCGACTTCACCTCGCCGTGGTCGGCCGAGAGCGTCTTCAGCGCGCCGGTCGCAACCAGCGTCTCGCCATCCCAACCGGTCCAGAACGCAACGTCATGAACGCGAAGGCCTGCGAGATCGAGCGCATGCGCGCTACCTGGCGCGGTCTGAGCGCGTGCCGCGGTGACGTGATGGTCGAGCAGCGCGACGACGCGAGGATCGAAGGTATCGCCGGTGCGGATCTGCATCGTCATAGCCTCACGTCACTTGCGAGCGTCTTCTGCATGAAGACGAGATCGAGCCAGCGACCGAACTTGCAGCCGACCTCCGGCATGCGTGCGACCTCGACAAAGCCGAGCGAGGCGTGCAGGCCGATCGAGCCGGCATTGAGGGCCTCGATCCCGGCAATCATGGCATGCTTGTTGAGCGTCGTGGCGCGCTCGATCAGCGCAGCGAGTAGGCTGCGGCCGATGCCTGCGCGATGATGACGCTCGTCGACATAGACCGAATTCTCCACGGTGTGGCGATAGCCGGGAAAGGGACGGAAATCGCCGAACGAGGCAAAGCCGACGACATCCCTGCCCTTCATCGCGACCAGCACGGGATAGCCGGCCGCTTGCCGCGCGCGGATCCATTCGCGCCGCGAGTCCAGATCGGCCGGCCCGTCGGTCCACACCGCCGTGGTGTTGATCGCGGCGTAATTATAGATGGGGAGGATGTCCTCGGCATCTTCCAGCGTTGCGTCCCGTACGATCAGCGACATCAGATTTTCCCGTAAGACGTGCCGCGCCGCGTGATGATGACGTAGCGGGCATCCTGTTTGGTTTCGTTCTCGAAGGTGACCGAACGCATGACGTCGAAGTCGAGACAGTCGCCTTCGCGCAGGCGCACCGTCTTGGCGTCGATATGGACGCAGACCGCGCCCTCCAGCATCAGCAGCTGCTGGGTGAAGGCGTTACGGCCCCAGGGGCTGTAGGGCACGCGCGCGCCGGACGGCATGTCGACGACGATGATCTCGATGCCGCTTGCCGCATCGACCGGCGAGGCATGGCGCCGGCGGTAGCCACTATCGGGGTCGCGCCATTGCGGCTGGTCGGCGAGCCGCGTCAGCCGCTCCGGCGGCTTCTCCGAGAGCGCGACGACATCGCTGAGCGAGACATCGAGCGCCGAGCAGAGCTTGTTGAGCAGCGCCGCGGTGGCACTGCTCTGCGCGCGCTCCACTCGCCCTATCATGGCCCGGCTGACGCCGGAGCGGCTGGCGAGTTCATTCAAGGTCATGCCGGCCTGCGTCCTCAGAATCTTCAAGCGGCGACCGATCGCCCTGTCGAGTTTTTGCTGGTCCATGGTCTTCCGATCCGAACATCGCCCGGCGCATGGACCGCATCCTCCGGACGGAAAGAGCTTAGGCCGGAGGAGCGGTGCGTGCCGGGATCGAGGAGCTAATATATTGGAATCTTTGCGCGCCGGGCAGCAACGTTTAGGATGTCCCAAACGGCAACGCAGCGGGGAGGCGATCACATGAGCGGACCGACGCAGCGGATGATCAAGGCCAACGGCATCAGCCTCAACGTCGCCGAGCAGGGCGAAGGGCCAATGGTGCTGCTCTGCCATGGCTTTCCGGAGGGCTGGTATTCCTGGCGAAACCAACTCGAGGCGCTGGCTGCGGCCGGCTACCACGCGGTCGCGCCCGACATGCGTGGCTACGGCAAGAGCGACAAGCCCGAGGCGATCGAGGCGTACACGATCTTCCATATGGTCGGCGATCTCGTCGGCGTGCTCGACGCCTTTGGCGCCAAGGATGCCGTCATCGTCGGCCATGATTGGGGCGCGCAGATCGCGTGGCACACGGCGCGCTTGCGGCCCGATCGCTTCCGCGCGGCTGCCATCCTCAGCGCGCCCTATCGCCCGCGCAGCGAGGCGCGGCCGACCAGCGTCATGCCGCAGACGGCGGATGCGCATTTCTATCAATTGTACTTCCAGGAGCCAGGTGCGGCCGAGGCGGAGTTCGAACGTGATCCGCGCGCGACGCTCGGCGCCATGCTCTTTGGTGGCTCCGGCGAAGGGGCAGCCATGATCCGCGCCAATGCCGAACGCGCCGGTAGGACCGCCGGCGTCGGCATGGTCTCGCGCAAGGACGGCATGTTGCCAAAAGTGCCGGTGCCGCTGCCATCATGGCTGAGCGCCGCCGACCTCGATTATTACGGCAGCGAATTTGCCCGCAGCGGCTTTCGCGGACCGCTCAACTACTACCGCAACATCGATCGCAACTGGGAACTGATGGGCGCCTTCGAGGGCGTGAAGGTGGTCGTACCTACGCTCTTCATCGCCGGCGACCACGACATGGTCATCGCGTTTCCGGGCGCGGCCGAGCATCTCGCCAACATGAAGCAGTTTGTGCCGCAGCTGCGCGAGATCAAGATGCTGCCGGGCTGCGGACACTGGACGCAGCAGGAGCGCCCGGTCGAGGTCAACGCGGCGATTATCGAATTCCTGCGGAGCTTGCCGGGCTGAATGGCCCCTAGCAGGAACTCAGCTTGTCGATGCGTTTCTGATGGCGGCCGCCTTCGAAGGCCGTGCTGAGGAATGCTTCGACGCATTCTTTCGCGACCACATCACCGGTCGTGCGTCCGCCCAGCGCCAGAACATTCGCGTCATTGTGCTGGCGGCACAGTCGTGCACCCGTGACATCGTGCACGAGCGCGCAGCGGATGTGTTTATGGCGGTTGGCGGCGATGGAAATGCCGATGCCCGATCCGCACACCAGAACGCCACGCTCAGCCTGGCCGGTCTTGATGGCATCGGCGAGCTTGTGGGCAAAATCAGGATAATCGACGGACTCGGGGCCGTTGGTGCCGAGGTCCAGCCACTTCACATCGGGCAAAGCGACCTTCAGGGCTTCCTTGAGGGCAAAGCCGCCGTGATCACAGGCAATGGCGATCAATCGCGAACTCTCGTCTTTGTCGACCATGTGCTGTCCTGAGGATTTGGAGCGGGCGAAGGGAATCGAACCCTCGTATGCAGCTTGGGAAGCTGCCGTTCTACCATTGAACTACGCCCGCGCATGCGCGTGTTCCGCGCCCGCCCTGATTAGCCGAGACGGCGTCCGGCGCCAAGCGGTTTGGCGCGCCCGGCCGAACGGTTGTTAACGTCCTGGCAAGATTCCAGGTGCGCCAAATTGTGACGGTGTTATGATCCCTCGTCGGGGGAGAAACGTGCACTGAGTGGGGCTTGTGCATGGTGGGGCGTGCTTACGCAATATTTGACACGGCCATAGGCCGTTGCGGCATCGTCTGGAGCAATTCCGGCGTGGTGGCCGTGCAATTGCCCGAGGCGCGCGAAATCGACACAAGGCGCCGGATCTTCCAGGTCCATCCCGAGGCGCGCGAGCAGTCGATCCCGCTCAACACCGAACTGGCGATCGAGGGCATCGTGGGCTTGTTGCAGGGCAACGACCCTGACTTCTCCGATGTCAGCCTCGATGCCGGCGACGTCCCAGCCTTCAACCGGCGCGTCTACGAATATACCTGCACCATCCCGCGCGGTGACACCCGCACCTATCACGAGATCGCCAAGGCTCTGGGCGCCTCGGGCGCCGCGCACTCGGTGGCGCAGGCGATCTCGCGAAATCCCTACATGATCATCGTGCCTTGCCACCGGGTGCTGGAAGCCGGCAGCTATACCGACCGGATCTCGCCTTACGGCGGCGTGATCTCCAAGCGGCGCCTGCTGGCGCTCGAGGGCGCCCACCCGATCGAAAGCAAGACGCTGTTCGAGGTGCTGCTGCCCGTTGCTCCGCCGCGGTCGCCTTCCTAGATATCCTGGATGGATGCGACCAGGCTGCTGACGTCACGAGCCATGACGGTCTCCGAGTTTCGCTGCGACGCGGGACCGGGCGACATGCCATTCGCCGAATGCCGCGAGGGCCATTCCATCGCCTATGTGCGCTCGGGCAGCTTTGGCTGTCACTGCCGCGCCG
Organism: Pseudomonadota bacterium; assembly: GCA_023387695.1. Taxonomy (GTDB): domain Bacteria; phylum Pseudomonadota; class Alphaproteobacteria; order Rhizobiales; family Xanthobacteraceae; genus Bradyrhizobium. The sequence goes on from JAEWHT010000013.1 coordinate 9,974, forward strand.
GCTTCTTCGAACTGGTGGCGGGCTCGCTGCTGGTCGGCGCGCCCGGCGACGAATACACCTGCACGCATGAGCATGTCTCCGGCGATGTCTGCCTGTCCTTCTTCTTCAGCGAGGATCTCGTCGATGCGCTGGGCGGACGACGCGAGACCTGGCAGGTGGGTGCGACGCCGCCACTGCCCGAGTTGATGGTGCTGGGCGAGCTCGCACAGACGGCGGCAGATGGCAACAGCGACTTAGGCGTCGACGAAGTCGGCCAGATCCTCGCCGGGCGCTTTGTCGATGTCGTCTCGGGCAAGCCGCGCAAGAAGGTGGCGCCGACGGCGCGCGATCGCCGCCGTGCGGTCGAGGCGGCGCTGTGGATCGACGACAATTCGCATGACGAGATCGACCTCGAACAAGCCGCGCGCCTGGCGGATTTAAGCCCGTTCCATTTCCTGCGACTGTTTTCCAACGTGCTGGGCGTCACCCCGCATCAATATCTGGTGCGCTCGCGGCTGCGGCACGCGGCGCGTCTGCTGGCGGACGACGACATCGCGGTCACCGACATCGCCTACGACGTCGGCTTCGGCGACCTCTCCAACTTCGTCCGCACCTTCCATCGCGCCGCCGGCATGTCGCCGACCAAGTTCCGACAGGTCTCGAAGGGCGAGCGCAAGATTCTCCAAGAGCGGATCGCCCTCAACTGACTAGGGTCGTCTCCGGCGCGTGCCACTGAGCGGCGCGCTTTGCAATGGAGACGACCATGTATGACCATATCGGACTGCGCGTTGCCGACATCGACGCCGCCACGCGTTTCTACACCGCGGCACTCGTGCCGCTCGGTTACGTCCTGTGCTCGAGCGGTGAGGGTTATGCCGGCTTCGGGCCGAAGGGCGAGCCGGCGCTCTGGCTGCATCTGAACAAGGGCCGCAAGGCTGACGGCGCCCATATCGCGTTTCGCGCCAAGACCCATGATGCGGTGAAGGCCTTTCACAGCGAGGGACTGAAGAGCGGCGGCCATGACAATGGCGGCGCCGGGCCGCGCAAGGATTACAGCCCGACTTACTACGCGGCGTTCTTGATCGATCCGGACGGCAACAATGTCGAGGCGGTTTGTACGTGAGCTAGCTGCGAACCCCGTCATTGCGAGGAGCCCTTGCGACGAAGCAATCCAGGCTGTTTCTGCGGAGACATTCCTGGATTGCTTCGCTTCGCTCGCAATGACGGCGGCTGTGGCAACACCAAGCGAGAATCAAGGACACTTTCATGGCCTCCATCCACAACGACGTCCCCCTCCCCGCATCGGCTCGCGACGTCTGGGATGCCGTGCGCGATTTCGGCGCGCTGCATCAGCGGCTGGTGCCGGGCTTCGTGACCGCATGCTCACTCGATGGCGACGCGCGCATCGTCACCTTCGCCAACGGCTCGGTCGCGCGCGAGGTGCTGGTGGATTGCGACGATGCGCGGCAGCGGTTGGTCTATGCGATCAGCAGCGAAAGGCTGGAGCACTACAGCGCCTCGGTGCAGGTAATCGCCGAGAGCGAAGCGAAATCCCGCCTGGTCTGGATCATCGACATGCTACCGAACGAGCTTGCGCCTTACGTGCAGGAGCAGACCAAGGCCGCCGTGACCGCCATGCACAAGGCGTTTCCGCCGGCCGGCGGATAAATCAGCGTGACCTGCCTCACAGATCGCTCGGATCATCGGCACTAACCATGACGGATACGTCCGGTTGGCTCTGCCGTCCCGGTGGAGCGCCATGGCGCGAGGAGCTGGTCATGAGAAGGAAGCTGATCTGCGCGGCAGCCGCGGTGCTGCTGATGTTTTCGATGACAAACACGCCTGCGCACGCGCAGCTCTTCGGAGGCAGCGGTGGAGGCGGCGGGGGTCAGGACATGATGACCCAGATGGCGCCGATGCTGGAGATGATGAAGGCCAAGATGGGCAAGCGCCGCTTCGCCTCGCTGATGCAGACCATGGGTCCGATGATGGACGGCAGCGGTGGTGGCATGGGCAGCATGATGGGCGGCATGGGTGGTATGGGCGGCATGATGCCGGCCGGCTTCGGTGGCATGGGCATGGGCGGCGGCGACATGATGAGCATGATGAACAGCCCCATGGCCGGCCAGATGATGGCCATGATGCCGCAGATGATGAGCATGATGAATTTCGGCGGTGGCGGCCATCGCCGCCACAAGCACTAGTCCGCAGCCGACAACGCCGGCCTGATCGCAGGCTTGCCTTCGCGTGGTCCCCAGCGTGTCAGCACGACGCTGGAGCATGAGAGCAGGCCGAGCAAGACCATCGAGCTCGCGGCAAGCCAGAAGAAGTTTTGCGCGGTGGCGTCGTGCGTCGACAGCCACCAGCCGCAGGCGGCGATGTAGATGAGACGTGCGGTCTGCGCCAGCACCGGGCCGATCACCTTGGCCGCGCCTTGCGATGAGAAGTACATCGTCGAGGCGAGACCGATGAAGGCGTAGAACGGCGCGACCGTCGAGAGATATTGATGGCTGGTCGCGCGCACCGTCGTGCTGTCGGTGAAGATGTTGACCCAGAGATCGGGGAACAGCGCGACGAGCCACGCTGGCGCTCCGACGGCAACGAAGGCACTCGCGCCAGCGATCCAGGCGATGCGCCGGGCGCGGGCGATCCGTCCCGCCCCAATAGCCATGCCGATCATCGGCACCGAGGCAATGCCGAACGAGAACGCGATCGACGTCAGCAAGAACTCAAGCCGTGCGCCGATGCCGTAGCCGGCAAGGATCGCGGTGCCGAACTTGGCCAGCATGTGCGTGAAGATCGAGATCGTCAGCACCGATTGCAGCGGCGAGAAGCAGGCGATGGCGCCAACCTTGAGAATGTCGAAGAACATCGCCCATTGGATGCGAAGCCCGCGCAGCTTTGGCACGACGCGCGCGCGCCCCGAGAACAGATACCAGCCCATCACGGTGATGTTCATGGAGTAAGCGATCAGCGCGCCGGCGGCGACGCCGCGCATGCCAAGCTGAGGGAAAGGTCCAAGTCCGAGACCCAGCGTGCCGCCGAGGACGATCTGCCAGACTGCGGAGTTGAGGATCAACAGCGACGGCAGCTTCATGTTGCCGGTGCCGCGCAGCACGCCCGCCATGGTGTTGAGTGTCCAGGGCAGCACGGCGCCGCCGAAGAACACTTGCGTGTAGGCGATCGCATGCGCCAGCACGGTGCCGCGGCCGCCGAGCATCGTCAGCACCTCCGGCCCGAAGATCAGCATGCCCAGCATGAAGACGAGGCCGAAGGTAATTCCGATCAGCAGCGCATGCGCGGCCAGAACGCCTGCGCGCTCGCGATCGCCGGCGCCGAGCGCACGTGCGATGGCGGAGGCGACGGCGCCGCCCATGGCACCGCCCGACATGGTCATGGTCAGGATCACTGTCGGAAACACCAGCGCCATCGCGGCCAGTGCCTCCACACCGAGACGCCCGATATAGGAGGTCTCCGCAATCACCACGCAAGTGCCGGCAGACAGCGCAACGACGTTCGGCCAGGCGAGGCCGAGCAGCGTGCGCAGGATCGGCCCGTCGGTCAGCGCGCTCCGCACGGGGCGCGGTGGCGGCGGCAGCGGACGTTCCTCCTCATCGACCGGGATCTCGGCGATGTCCGTCATTTCCTCTCCCGGGCACAAGCGCCATTTGCGGCGCGGCAATGCTTAAGTGTGCCAATCAAATTTCTCGCGCGAAACGCGCTATCAGCACCTGTTAGCACGGCCATTGCCGATTCCTCCTGCGTCAGGTGCAGGCGTGCCCTGCGAGAGCGCATTTCGATGGGCGAAATTACCCGACGGTCCAGACCAGCGGCGAACGGCTGCCGGAGGGCGGGCGCAAATGCACGCCGATATGCCGGCCACATCCCGCAGCCAGCCCCTCGAACAGCCCCTCCAGCACTTTGGCGCAGGCGCGATGAAAGTCGGGCACATCGTCCATCAGCTTCCAGCTTTGCTGACGGATCTCGAAGCTGCCTTCCGATTGCGTGGTCTCAACGGTATCGTCCTGCGCAGGGAACAGTGCGTTGAGGAACGATGCGAACTCACTCGCGCCGCCACGCGTCATCGACAGTGCTGCTGCAACCTCGTCGAAGTACTGCATGCCGATCAGCTTGCCGGTGAGGTGCAGGAGATAGCCGGCGTCTTCCGGCCCGAACAGCTGCACCATCACGGGCGCGGCGGTGCGGACATATTCCATCGCGTAGTTGCGATAGGCCTTTTCCAGCCGCGGCTTCGGCCAGCTCGCGACCGGCAGTGCCGGCGCGGTCTTCGCATCGAACAGCGGCGCTTCCAGATGCCGCGCGAACACCAGGCGCTGGTCGAGTTCGAGCGGATGGTCGTACTGGTGGTAGTAGCCCTCGAGCCCGTCCTGGCCGTCGACGCTCTGCTTGGTGCAGACGAAGCCCAGCCTGGTATCACCGAGCGCGACGCCGTTGTTGGCGTGCCAGCCGCGCAGCATCGCGCGCGAGACTTCGCCGGGCACGCCGCAGATCGCAGTGCCCTTCCAGATCCAGCGCGGCGGCGGATAGCGGATCCAGGCTTTGGTATCGCTCTCATACATGTATTCGACGTGCACACCGCCGATCCAGTTGGAGAGATAGTGATATTGCGCGGCCGCGACCGCCGGCGGCAGATGATCGATGCCGAGCTTCTTGAGTCCCGGCAGAAAGCGCTCCTGCTGCTGGCGGCGAAAGACGCGGAAAACGAATTCAGCGGCGTCCGCCGTGCCGCGCCGCGTGACCACGGTGAGGATGAGGCCGGTGAAGTAAGCGTGATAGAGATCAGCGACCGCGCGCCAGCGTTTCCATTGCGCTTCCTGCGCGGCGTCTGCTGCTGCGGTCATGTTCACTCCCGGCGTGTTGTTTTGCGAGAGTGTGTCATCGCGGATGAGACGATGCAACCAACCACACATTCGCTGTCATCGCCCGACCAGTGCGCAATTGCGCACTAGGATCGGGCGATCCAGTACTCCGAGACAGAGGTGATCAAGTCGAGAGGCCGCGGCGTACTGGATGCCCCGGTCAAGCCGGGGCATGACGGCGGAGGATGCCGCTACACCCGGAAATGCTTACTCAGCTTCAGGCCCTGCGCCTGATAGTTCGAGCCGATGCGCTGGCCGTACATCGCGTCGGGGCGCGCCAGCATCTTCTCGTAGACGAGACGGCCGACGATCTGGCCGTGTTCGAGAATGAACGGCACTTCGCGCGAGCGCACTTCCAGCACGGCACGCGCGCCTTGTCCGCCTGCACCTGCATAGCCGAAGCCGGGATCGAAGAATCCGGCGTAGTGCACGCGGAACTCGCCGACCAGCGGATCGAACGGCACCATCTCCGCCGCGTAATCGGGCGGAACCTGCACCGCTTCTTTCGACGCGAGGATATAGAACTCACCGGGATCGAGGATCAGGCTGCCGTCGGGACGAGCGGAGATCGGTTCCCAGAAATCTTCCACCGCATAGCCGGAGCGGCGATCGACATCGACCACACCGGTGTGGCGCTTGGCGCGATAGCCGACGAAGCCCGTGCCCTTTTCGCCGGAGAGATCGACGGAGACAGCGACGCCGCCGGTGAGATCGGCATCGTCGATGTCCACCAGACGTTCGGCGGCGTGCAGCGCATCGAGTTCGTCCGCATTGAGGATGGCATCACCAGTACGGAAGCGCACCTGCGACAGCCGCGAGCCCTCGCGCACCAAGACTGGAAACGTCTTCGGGCTGATCTCGGCATAGAGCGGACCGTGATAGCCGGCGCCGATCATGTCGAAACGGCGCGTGCCGTCGGCGATCACGCGGGTGAAGACATCGAGCCGGCCGGTCGAGCTTTTCGGATTGGCTGCGGCGACGATCTCCGGCGGCAGCGCGAGGCTCTCCAGCAGCGGCACGATGTAGACGCAGTTGGTCTCCAGCACTGCGCCATCGGCGAGGCTGAACTCATGCAGCTTCAACTGATCGATACGCTCGGCGACAGTGGCGCCGGGACCGGGCAGGAAGCTCGCGCGCACGCGATACGCGATGTCGCCGAGACGCAGGTCGAGGCTCGCCGGCTGGATCTGGCTTTCGACGAAATCGTATGCGGGCAGGATAAGCCCCGCTTCCGCCATCGCCGCGATCATGCGGTCGGGCAGGATACCATTGGCGTCGGGCGCGACCGTGAACGTCAACCGGGGGTCCTCATCAGGGGTCAAATGCATCCGGACATGCCGGGAATACTAGCCTTTTACGGCTATCCGATGGACGCCTTGACGGAAAGGCCATTGCGGAATAAGAGCATCACTTATCCCGTGGTGATTTGAGCCGGCCGGCTTGCAGCCACGTTAAATAAGTCGCTAAACAGGCCGGGGACCTCTGTGATCCCGGCCCGTGGAAGTTATCCAGGCCGGTTTTTTTGTGACCATTTTCGATGGTCACGCAGAGGAGGTCCTATGTCGAAGTCCCCGGCGCCCGCCGCGCAATACCGTCCCGAAACCCGTCTGGTCCATTCCGGCACCCTGCGCTCGCAATATGGCGAGACGTCTGAGGCGCTGTTCCTGACCCAGGGCTATGTCTACAACAGCGCCGAGGAGTGCGAGGCGCGGTTCAAGGGCGAGGACCCCGGCTTCATCTATTCGCGCTATTCGAACCCAACGATCGCGATGTTCGAGCGCCGCATGATCGAGCTCGAAGGCGCTGAGGCGGCGCGCTCGGCCGCAACCGGCATGGCCGCGGTGACCACCGCGATCCTGGCACCGCTGAAGGCAGGCGATCACGTCGTCGCCTCTCGCGCGCTGTTCGGCTCGTGCCTCTATGTCATCCAGGACCTGCTGCCGCGCTACGGCATCGAGACCACGCTGGTCGACGGCGCCAATCTCGACGAATGGCAGCGCGCGGTGAAGCCCAACACCAAGACATTCTTCCTGGAGAGCCCGACCAATCCGACGCTCGACGTGCTCGATATTCCCGCCATCGCCGAGATCGCGCATAAGGGTGGCGCGCGGCTCGTCGTCGACAACGTGTTCGCAACGCCGATTTGGCAGAGCCCGCTCGCGCTTGGCGCCGACGTCGTCGTCTACTCCGCGACCAAGCACATCGACGGCCAGGGCCGTTGTCTCGGTGGCATCATCCTGTCCTCGGAAGCCTTTATCGCCGAGCACATTCACAACTTCATGCGCCAGACCGGCCCATCGATCTCGCCGTTCAACGCCTGGGTCCTGCTCAAGGGCCTGGAGACACTCGGCGTGCGCGTGCGCGCGCAGACCGACACCGCGGCGCGCATCGCCGACGTGCTGGCAAGCCATCCGAAGATTGCACGGCTGATCTATCCCGGCCGCGCCGATCATCCGCAGGCGGCACTGGTGAAGAAGCAGATGCGCGGCGGCTCGACCCTGGTCGGCTTCGAGGTCAAGGGCGGCAAGGCGGCTGCGTTCCGCGTGCTCAACGAATTGAAGCTTGCGAAGATCTCGAACAATCTCGGCGACGCCAAGAGCCTCGTCACCCATCCGGCGACGACGACGCATCAGCGGTTGAAGCCGGACGTGCGCGCCGAGCTCGGGATCGGCGAGGGCTTTATCCGCTTCTCGGCGGGGCTCGAGCACGCGGATGACCTGATCGAGGATCTGACTGCAGCGCTGGAGAAGGCGTGAGGTTGATGCGTAGGGTGGGTTAGCCGAAGGCGTAACCCACCTCTTTCATCTCCGCGGCAGCAGAAGTGGTGGGTTACGGCATGCGATCTGCGCTTCGCGCAATCGCAGGCCTAACCCACCCTACGGCACCGATGACTACATCGGCCTATAAGTCCGCACATCCGCCGGCACGTTCACGCCGAGCTTGATCTGGCCGACCGAGCGAATGATGTCGTCGCCGAGCAGCTGGGCGAAGCAGGCATAGCCCCAATCGTTCATGTGCAGTCCGTCGGCGATGACGAAGCTCTCGACCGGAAGCGCCTGCTGCTCGTGCCATTCGCGCATCACCTCGAAGCGCGGGAAGATGCCGACGTGACGAAGCTCGGCGACCTTGCCGAGCATCTTCACCATCTTGCTGGCGCTCTCGGGACGCTCGGTCACGCGCGGTGAATATTGCGGGTCGACCAGCACGACGTCGGCATCGCCGGCGGCCTGGATGCGACCGATACCGTCCTCGACCAACTTGGCGGTATCGCCGGGATCGAGATTACGCAGCACGGCGTTGGTGCCCACCTGCCAGATCACGAGATCCGGATGCACGTCGAGCACCTCCTTCTGGAGGCGCTTCATCATCTCGGGTGCATCCTCGCCGCCGACGCCGGCGTTGATGACGGTGATGTCGGCGGTCGGATATTGCCGGCGCAGCTGCGCGGCGAGACGGTTCGGATAGCTGAAGTCGGGCGAGCTCGCGCCATAGCCCGAAGTCGACGACGAACCGAATGCGATGATCACGACGGGCTTGCCGGCAATGAGCTTGTTCGCAACATGCGGCAGCGAACCCATTGTCTTCGAAGCGCCCTTCGGCGACAGACACGGCACGCGGCTGAAAATATCGCCGGCGGATTTCGCGACCTGCTTCACCTTGTCGATGGCGCGCGAGGTGAGACCGCGCTGCTCGGCAGGCGGCTGGCTGGTCGCGGCGATCGTGGTCTGCGACGGAGAAGCGGGAGCGGGATTAGCGGATTGCTGCGGAGCCGGCGTCGCCTGCGCGGCCTGTGCGCGAGCAGGTGCCTGCACCGCAGGCGTCAGCATCAACAGTGCCGCCGCTGCGGACGCGGCCAGCCATGTGGGCATGCCAAAAGGGCGGAGAGAACTCATTAACGCTAGACCTCAATTTTGCTGCTCGGCCGGCCCCAGATGGGCAGCGTCGATCACAAACTGTGCCAACGCCCGGCCAATGCAATCATGGACCTGCTTCGCCAGCTCTGGGCCGCGGGAGGGACTGAACAGGTCGAACTGACCCTGGTCATTCCACTGCCGCATCATCGCGAAACGGTCGAACAGCGGGATATCATGCTCCTGCGCCACCACTCGCATATTATCGAGATAGGGCGGCGCCGAAATCATGGATTCGGTACGCGGGCTGTACTGCAAATTCATCAAGACGACGTCAGCCCCTGCATTTTGCAACGCAGCGACCCCATCGGTCACGGCGCCGCGGAAATCATCGGGATCGATAGAGCGGATAGCATCCACGGTCCCGGTCTGCCAGATGACCAAAGTAGGTGTTTTTGCTTCCATCAGCTTAACGAAGGTCGCGGCGGCTTCCTCCGCCGTCTTCTTGCTCTGTATTTCTACGGATACGTGGACCGTCTCCGAGGGCGGCAGCTTCTCCTTCAAAATGGCCTGCATGCGCGCCGGATAGGAGCTGTCTTCCGAGGACGGAATCGTGGTGGAGCGGCTGCCGATGACCAGAATTTCAAGCGGTTTGCCTGCGGTCACGACGTCGGCGACCTTGTGAAGCTGGCTGTCGGTGGTGAGCAGGTAAGGCGGTAATTCGCAGGCCGCGGGCGCAGCATCGCCCGCACGCGCCGAAGGCGCGGTGAGGTACCCGCACAGCAGGATCAGGCTCAGGAGAACCTTCGCCTTCATCAGCCCCCTCCCGCCAGATCGGCGTTGCCGACGGCGTTTTTGGTTTTCGCACCGCTCTTGTCAGCTACGCGCTTGTACCACGAAATCACCCACGCCATCGCCCACATGATCAGAATCCCGGAGAGACTAATCAGCGCATGCATGGCCGGGCCGCTCGCGACCTCGGCCAGTATGAAGTGGCCGGCAAAGGCCAGGAAGACGCCGAGGCAGAAAATCTCCAGGGAGTGCTGGCCGCACACGATCAGCGGCCGCAACCACGGCGATCTCAGGCCCGGCCACTCCCGCGGCAGGAAGCGCACGGTGAGCGCGGCCAGCGCCAGGAAATGCGTGAAGCGCAGCACGTCGAGATCGGCCTTGTCGATCGGGTACATCCACTGCTCGAGCCGCTTCGGCATGAAGTGCGAAAGCTGTGGTACGTACCAGGTCAGCGTCACATAGAACGCCGCGACGAGATAGGCGATCGAGATCCACATCGTTATGGGCGAAGCCAGAATGCGCGACATGCGTCGCGCACCTCCGAGCGCGCACCATGCCCCAAACACGAACAGCAATTGCCAGGCAAACGGATTGAACGCCCAGAAGCCGTTCGGATAGGCGGAGAAGTAGAGGTCGAACTCCCAGGTCGCCGCGTAGAGCAGGCTCGACAGCGCGAGCGTGACATCGGGCCGCCACTTCATCGACCACAGGATCAGCGGCAGCGCGAGCATCAGGACAATATAAAGCGGCAGCACGTCCATATTGACGGGACGGAAGCGCAGCAGCAGCGCCTGCACGATGGTGACGTCGGGCTGCTTGAGGAAATCCATGATGCCCATCTCTTCGGTGTAGAGCGGGTTCTCGAAGCTGGTCGCGACGTAGGAGATCTCGGCGAGGAAGATCGTGAACAGGAAGACGTGGGCGACGTAGATCTGCCAGACCCGTCGCAGGATGCGCGCGGTCGCTATGAGGAAACCGTTCTCCAGCATCGCACGGCCATAAACAAAGGCGGCGGTGTAGCCGGAGATGAAGATGAAGATTTCGGTCGCGTCGCTGAAGCCGTAATTGCGGATCGTGAACCAGGTGAGCAGGTTCGGCGGCAGATGGTCGATGAAGATCAGCCACAGCGCGAGGCCGCGGAACAGATCGAGCCTGAGCTCGCGCTCGCCGATGGCGGGTAGCGTGATGGCCGGCGCACGCGGCTTCGCCGCCACGGGTTTGGCATCCGCGGGTTTGACACCCGCGGTTCCCGCGATCGTCGATCCCGTCACTTGATCGGCAATGGTCATCGGGGCTCAAAAACCCTTCCGCAAATCGCGACGTATGAGGAGTGTACCGGTCCAATGGCCGCCTCGCAAAGCGGCTGGATCACATTCGGGGTCTACTTCCTCGTGAATTCTGGCGGGACGATGTCGCGAAAGCCTACTGCGGCGTTTGGTTCCCGGCCGGATTTCGCTATGATGGCAATCATGTACCGCGCCGTGACCCGCCAAATCGAAGTGACCGTCGTGCCGAACTTTGTTCCGGAAGAGTCGGCGGCCGACCGGTCGCGCTATTTTTGGTCCTACACCATCGTCATCACCAATTCCGGCGACGAGACCGTGCAGCTCAAGACGCGGCACTGGATCATCACCGACGCCACCGGGCGACAGCAGGAGGTCAAGGGCGAGGGCGTGATCGGCAAGCAGCCGACCCTGGCTCCCGGCGAACGCTTCGAATACACCTCCGGCGTCCCGCTATCGACCGCGTCGGGCTTCATGACCGGCCGCTACCAGATGGTCAGCGAAACCGGCGAACGCTTCGAGATCGACGTGCCGACGTTTTCGCTGGATAGCCCGGATAACAAGCGGGTGTTGAATTAAGCGGACGACAGTGCCGTAGGGTGGATGAGCCCTGCGCTGCCGGCGCTTACGCGTCTTCCACGCCCGCCTCGTGCGGCGTGAACTCGTACACCGACGAGCAGAATTCGCAGGTCACGACGACCTTGTCGTCCTTGACCATGGCGCTGCGATCATCAGCCGAAAAGCTCTTCAGCATCGACGCCACCGCATCGCGCGAGCAGGAGCATTGCGCTTTCAGGACCATCGGATTGAACACGCGCACGCCGCGTTCGTGGAAGAGACGATAGAGCAGCCGCTCGCCGGAGAGATCGGGATCGATCAGCTCGACGTCCTCGACGGTTTCGATCAGCGAGCGCGCCTCGACCCAGGCGTCGTCTTCAGCAATGCTGTGCACTTCTGCGCCATCGGGCGCATCACCGGGGTGGAGATCCGCCTGCCGCGCGCGCTCCGGCGCCTTCGGCAGGAACTGCATCAGCATGCCGCCGGCGCGCCAGCGGTGCTTGCCGCCGTCGCTACTGCGCCACTCCTCGCCGACCGCGAGGCGCACGCGCGTCGGAATCTGCTCGGAGCGCAGGAAATATTCGTGGGCGGCGTCTTCCAGGCTGCCGCCATCGAGCGCGACTAGGCCCTGGTAGCGGCTCATGTCGGGACCCTGGTCGATGGTCATGGCAAGATGACCGCGGCCGAGCAGCGCGCCGGAGTCCTTGGCGTCGCCGAGGCGTTCGGCATCGAAGCGCGCATAGGCGCGCAGGCGATCCGGCGCGTTGTAGTCCACCACAAGGAACGACACCGGGCCGTCGGTCTGGGCCTGCAGGATGAAGCGGCCCTCGAACTTCAACGCCGAGCCGAGCAAAGTCGTCAGCACGATGGCCTCGCCGAGCAGCTTGCCGACGGGCGCGGGATAATCGTGCTTGGTCAGGATCTCGTCGAGCGCAGGGCCAAGCCGCACCAGGCGACCGCGCACGTCGAGCGCGTCGACCTCGTAGGGCAGCACAGCGTCATCGATCGGAACCGCGGATGGCGCGCGAACCGGACCTTCGGACCCGGTTTTCATGTCAGGGGATTGGGAAATCATGGCGCTTTATCTGGGGTCGATCGATGCAAAATGAAAGAGGCACGCCCGCATTCCGTCGCCGGAACGACGGCCTGCGCAGCCCGGATGGAGCGCAGCGCAATCCGGGGAGGTCTTTCCACGCGTCGAAAACCCGGATTTCGCTGCGCTCCATCCGGGCTACTGGAAAGGCTACTTCACCGCGTCAAAACACCAGGCCAGAATGCCCTTCTGCGCGTGCAGGCGGTTTTCGGCCTCGTCGAACACGACCGATTGCGGACCGTCGATGACCTCATCGGTGACCTCCTCGCCGCGATGGGCCGGCAGGCAGTGCATGAAAAGCGCGTCGGGCTTCGCCAGCGACATCAGCTTGGAATTGACCTGGTAGGGCTTGAGCACGTTGTGGCGATGCTCGCCCTCCTTGTCACCCATCGACACCCAGGTGTCGGTGACGACGCAATCGGCGCCCTTTACGGCGGCTTCCGCATCGGTGCCGAGCACAATCGGCGCGCCGGTGGCCTTGATGAAGTCGCGCATCACCTTCTTCGGAGCGAGCTCCGGCGGGGTTGCGACATTGAGATTGAACTTGAAGCGCTCGGCCGCATGAGCCCAGGACGCCAGCACGTTGTTGTCGTCGCCGGTCCAGGCCACCGTCTTGCCCTCGATCGGGCCGCGATGTTCCTCAAAGGTCATCAGGTCGGCCATCACCTGGCACGGATGCGAGCGACGCGTCAGGCCGTTGATCACGGGCACGGTGGCGTTCGCTGCGAGCTCCAGCAACGCCTCGTGATTGAGGATGCGGATCATGATGGCGTCGACATAACGCGACAGCACGCGCGCGGTGTCGGCAATGGTCTCACCACGACCGAGCTGCATCTCGGCGCCGGTGAGCATGATAGGCTCGCCGCCGAGCTGGCGCATGGCAACGTCGAACGAGACGCGGGTGCGCGTCGACGGGCGTTCGAAGATCATCGCCAGCGTCTTGCCTTCGAGCGGCTTGACCGGCTGATGCGCCTTCTGCTTCGCCTTCATGGCGGAAGAGGCCGCGAGCATACTCTTGAGCTCCGACAACGGGAGCTCGTTGATGTCAAGAAAGTGCTTGGGACCCTTGCTCATCAGCTTGCCGCCCGCTTGGTGCCGGCCAGCGCAGTGCAGGCGCGCTCGAGCCGTCCGACGCTATCCTCGATCTCGGCTTCAGTGACGATCAAGGGCGGCAGGAAGCGCACGACATTGTCGCCGGCGCCGACGGTGAGCAGTTTTTCGTTGCGCAAGGCCATGACCAGATCCCCCGAGGGCACCACGGCCTTGATGCCGATCAGAAGCCCCTCGCCGCGAATTTCGCTGACGATATCGGGATGACGATCGATCACGGAGGCGAGCTTCTGCTTGAGCAGCAGCGACATCTTTTGCACGTGATCGAAGAAGCCGGGCTTGAGCATGACGTCGAGCACGGCATTCGCAGCCGAGATCGCCAGCGGATTGCCGCCGAAGGTCGAGCCGTGCGAGCCGGGCCCCATGCCGGCCGCCGCATCAGCTGTCGCCAGGATCGCGCCAATCGGGAAGCCGCCGCCGAGCGCCTTCGCCAGCGACATCACGTCGGGTGTGACGCCGGTGCGCCGATGCGCGAAGAGATCGCCGGTGCGGCCCATGCCGGTCTGCACCTCGTCGAATGCGAGCAGCAGGCCCTTCTCGTCGCAAAGCTGGCGCAGCGCCTTGAGGAAGGTCGGCGACGACGAACGCACCCCGCCCTCGCCCTGGATCGGCTCGATCAGGATGCCGGCGGTGTGCGGACCGATCGCCTTCTTCACGGCTTCGATGTCGCCATGCGGCACCTGGTCGAAGCCGTCCATCGGCGGGCCGAAGCCTTCGAGATACTTGGCGGATCCGGTCGCGGCCAGCGTCGCCAGCGTGCGGCCGTGGAAGGCGCCCTCGAAGGTGATGATGCGGTAGCGCTCCGGATGTCCCTTGGAGAAGTGATGATGGCGGACCAGCTTGATCACACCCTCCAGCGCCTCGGCGCCGGAATTGCAGAAGAACACGAAGTCGGCGAAGCTCTCGTTGCAGAGCCGGTTGGCGAGCTTCTCGCCGTCCGGGCTCTGGAACAGGTTCGACATGTGCCAGAGCTTGGTCGCCTGCTCCTGCAGCGCCTTGACCAGCGCCGGATGGGCATGGCCGAGCGCATTCACCGCCACGCCCGAGGTGAAATCGAGATAGCGATCGCCATTGGTCGCGATCAGCCAGCAGCCTTCGCCGCGCTCAAAACCGATATCGGCCCTGGCGAAAACGGGGAGCAAATGCGGCGCTGCGCTGTTGGTCATGACGATCTCTTTGGTGGTCATTTGGATGTTTCGGACGGCCTGAACACGCTTTGCGCAGCGCGTCATTTAGCCCGGAAAACGAAACGTGCCGCCTTTTAAGGGCGGCACGTGACACTATCTTATGCCTGGTAACACGGGTGTCAATGCCGCCCGGAAAGCCTCGCGAAACGCTGAATCCGTAGTCTTGCGGTGGCGAATTTGCGGGTTTTTAGCCACGGAACATGTGGAAGCGAGTCGGCGGACTCTTGCGCGTGAGTCACGCCATATTGTAGCGTTTGGCTTGTCAGATACGACATCTCGTGCAGCGGTTCTGATCCTCTAAGTCCTCATGTACCGGCGTAAACGTTCGGGCGCACTTCGCGCGTCCGGCGAGCCTTAAGGGATTCTGGCGGCACGGGTTTTTCGAGGCTTAGGCATTCGTTGTGCGGCCCCAGGATGGCAGGCGCCGGCGAAGGAAAGGGTGCAATGACGGTTTTGACCTGGTCGGATGATCGCGTCGAGCAGCTGAAAAAGCTCTGGGAGGCCGGACTCTCGGCCAGCCAGATCGCTGCTGAGCTTGGCAACGTGACCCGCAACGCCGTGATCGGCAAGGTGCACCGGCTCGGCCTGTCCGGCCGCGCCAAGAGCCCCTCGTCCGCGGCTCCCCGCCCGCGCAAGGCACGTCCCGCGCAGCACATGATGCGTGTGAGCCGCCCGATCGCGCGTGGCAACACCGCGCTCGCGCAGGCCTTCGAGGTCGAGGTCGAGGCTGAACCGGTGACCTACGACAACGTGGTGCCGATGAGCCAGCGCCTGTCGCTGCTCGAACTCAACGAGGCGACCTGCCATTGGCCGGTCGGCGATCCCTCGAGCCCGGACTTCTTCTTCTGCGGCGGCAAGGCGCTCTCCGGCCTGCCCTACTGCGCCCAGCACTCGCGGGTTGCGTATCAGCCGGCAGCCGATCGCCGCCGTGCACCGGCAAAGCCGGGTCCGCGCTAAATCCAGATTCACCCGAAATAGTCGCATAGAAAAGAAAAAGCGCGCCACATGGCGCGCTTTTTTGTTTGGCTTGGCTCGCAGCTAGCTAGCTCGATGTCTGCTCTGCCTTCGCGAAGCGATCATCGAGCGCATAGCCGGCGCCGCGGACAGTACGGATCGGATCCTGCTCGCGGCCGAGATTGAGCAGCTTGCGCAAGCGGCCGATGTGCACGTCGACGGTGCGTTCATCGATATAGATGTCGCGACCCCAGACGCTGTCGAGCAGCTGCTCGCGCGAGAACACGCGGCCGGGATGCTCCAGGAAGAACTCCAGCAGGCGATATTCGGTCGGGCCGAGATCGATCGGCCGGCCCGAGCGCGCCACGCGACGCTTTTCTCGATCGAGCTCGATGTCGCCAAAAGCCAGGACCGTCGCAAGGCGCTCTGGGCTTGCGCGCCGGAGCAGGCCCTTCACGCGCGCCAGCAGCTCAGGCACCGAGAACGGCTTGACGATGTAATCGTCTGCGCCGGTGGCGAGGCCGCGCACCCGCTCGCTCTCCTCGCCGCGCGCGGTGAGCATGATGATCGGCAGCTGCTTGGTGTCGGTGCGCGTCCGCAGCCGGCGGCATAGCTCGATACCGGACAGGCCCGGCAGCATCCAGTCGAGCACGATCAGGTCGGGGATGTGCTCCTTGAGGCGGGTGTCGGCGTCGTCGCCGCGCATCACCGTCTCGACGTCATAGCCGTCGCCTTCGAGGTTGTAGCGAAGCAGCTCGGTCAGAGCTTCCTCGTCTTCAACCACCATAATGCGTGCGCCCATGGGGTCGTCGCTCCTTGCGTGATCAGGTATTCGGGACCGTCGTGGCGAAGGTCGTCATGTCGCCCTTCGGCCGCTTGTCGGTGATGGCCTGGCCTTCGATCATGTAGAACACGGTCTCGGCAATGTTGGTGGCGTGGTCGCCGATCCGCTCGATGTTCTTGGCGCAGAACATCAGATGGATGCAGAACGAGATGTTGCGCGGATCCTCCATCATGTAGGTGAGGAGCTCGCGGAACAGCGAGGTGCAGATGGCGTCGACTTCCTCGTCGCCCTTCCACACTGCCATCGCCGCCGGCAGGTCGTGCGCCGCATAGGCGTCCAGCACCGACTTGACCTGCTGCTGCACGAGGTCGGTCATATGCTCGAGGCCGCGGAACAGCTTGAGCGGATGGAAATCCGTCTCCAGCGCCGCGACGCGCTTGCCCATGTTCTTGGCGAGGTCGCCGATGCGCTCGAGATCGGTGGCGACGCGCATGGCGCCGACGATCTCGCGCAAATCGACCGCCATCGGCTGGCGGCGCGCGATGGTGAGGACGGCGCGCTCCTCGATCTTCTTCTGCAGCGCGTCGAGCTCGGCATCGATGGTAACGACGCGCTGGCCGAGCGCGACGTCGCGGCGGATCAGTGCGTCGACGGAATCGACGATCATGCGCTCGGCGATGCCGCCCATCTCGGCGACCAGGCGCGTGAGTTCCTGGAGGTCGGTGTCGAAAGCTTTTGCGGTATGTTCAGAACCCATGTCCTGTCTCCTCAGCCGAACCGGCCGGTGATGTAATCCTGCGTACGCCGGTCGGTCGGCGACGTGAAGATCTTGCTGGTGTCGTCGAACTCGATCAGCTCGCCGAGATACATGAAGGCGGTCTTGTCGGAGACGCGGGCCGCCTGCTGCATGTTGTGGGTGACGATCGCGATCGTGTAATTCTCGGACAGTTCCTGGATCAGTTCCTCGACCTTGGCGGTCGAGATCGGATCGAGCGCCGAGCAGGGCTCATCGAACAGGATCACCTCAGGCCGCACCGCGACGGTGCGGGCGATGCAGAGGCGCTGCTGCTGGCCGCCGGAGAGCGACAGGCCGGAGGCGTTGAGCTTGTCCTTGACCTCGTTCCACAGCGCGCCGCCACGCAGCGCCTTCTCGACGCGGTCGTCCATCTCCGACTTCGAGATCTTCTCATAGAGGCGGATGCCGAAGGCGATGTTTTCGTAGATCGTCATCGGGAACGGCGTCGGCTTCTGGAACACCATGCCGACGCGGGCGCGCAGCAGATTGAGGTCCAGCTTGGGGTCGAGGATGTTGGTCTGGTCGAGCATCAGCTGACCGGTGACGCGCTGGCCCGGATAGAGGTCGTACATCCGGTTGAAGATGCGCAGCAGGGTCGACTTGCCGCAGCCTGACGGACCGATGAAGGCCGTGACGCGGTTGGTGCCGAGCGCCAGGTTGATGTTCTTCAGCGCGTGGTGCTCACCGTAATAGAAGTTGAGGTTGCGCACGGTCACCTTGGCGGGCGCGTCGGGCAACACCGGCGCCTGGGGCAATCCGCCGGCCGCGCTCATCGAAACGGAAAGTTCACTCATTTTGCGGTCCTCTCGGCGCCAAGAATGCGCGCGCCAATATTCAGGGCAAGAACGGTCAAGGTGATGAGCAGCGCGCCGCTCCAGGCGAGCTGCTTCCAGTAGGCGTAGGGGCTCTGGACGAAGTTGTTGATGGTGACCGGCAGGTTCGCCATCGTCTTGTTCAGGCCGAGGCTGAAGAACTGGTTCGACAGCGCGGTGAAGAGCAGCGGCGCCGTTTCGCCGGCGACGCGGGCGGTGGCGAGCAGCACGCCGGTGATGAGACCGGAGCGGGCCGCACGATAAGCGATCCGCTTGATCACCAGCGAGCGCGGCAGGCCGAGCGCGGAAGCCGCCTCACGCAGCGCATTCGGCACCAGCAGCAGCATGTCCTCGGTCGTGCGCAGCACCACCGGGATCACGATGACGGCAAGCGCGAGCGAGCCTGCGATCGCCGAGAAGCCGCGCATCGGCACCACCACCGCGCCGTAGATGAACAGGCCGATGATGATCGAGGGCGCTGACAGCAGGATGTCGTTAATGAAGCGGATCACCGAGGTCAGCTTGTCGTTGCGGCCATACTCGGCGAGATAGGTGCCGGCGAACAGACCGAGCGGCGCACCAATGCCGACGCCGATCACGGTCATGATCACCGAGCCGACGATGGCGTTGCGCAGGCCACCTTCGGACGAGCCCGGCGGCGGCGTGTCGGCGACGAACAGATCGAGGTTGATGCCAGCCAGGCCATTATAGAGCAGCGTGAACAGGATCAGTGCGAGCCAGGTGACGCCGAAAGCGGCCGCACCGATGCAGAGCCCGCGGATCACGATGTCCTTGCGGCGGCGGCGAGCGTAAATCGGGTTCATGTTACTTCCCCGCCTTCTTTTCCAGACGCAGCAGCATCAGCCGGGCGCCCGCGAGCACGAAGAATGTCAGCACGAACAGCAAGAGGCCGAGCAGGATCAGGCCGGACTGGTGCAGACCGTCACTCTCGGCGAATTCGGATGCGATCGCCGCCGAGATCGTGGTGCCCGGCGCGAAGATCGATCCCGAGATGCGGAACGAGTTGCCGATGATGAAGGTCACCGCCATGGTCTCGCCGAGCGCGCGGCCCAGCGCCAGCATGACGCCGCCGATGATGCCGACACGGGTGTAGGGGATCACGACGCTGCGCACGACTTCCCAGGTGGTGCAGCCGACGCCGTAGGCAGCCTCTTTCAGCACCGGCGGCACGGTCTTGAACACGTCGACCGAGATCGACGTGATGAAGGGCAGCACCATGATCGCGAGGATCAGCGCGGCGTTAAACAGGCTGAGATAGGACGGAGGACCTGCGAAGATCGCCCCCAGTACGGGGACGCCATCGAAGATCTTGATCATGAAGGGCTGGAAGGTGTTGGCCAGGAACGGTCCCAGCACGAAGAAGCCCCACATGCCGTAGATGATCGAGGGAATGCCCGCGAGCAACTCGATTGCCATGCCGATCGGGCGGCGCAGCCATTGCGGACATAGCTCGGTGAGGAAGATCGCAATACCCAGACCAACCGGAATGGCGATCAGCATCGCGATGAAGGAGGTGACGAGCGTGCCGTACATCGGCCCGAGCGCACCGAGGACCGGCGGATCCGCAGATGGCGCCCAGCGCTGCGTCCACAGGAATGCGAAGCCGTATTCCTTCATCGCCGGGAAGGCGCCGATAATCAGCGAAACGATGATGCCGCCGAGAATGAGAAGCACCGAAATCGCGCTGAGCCGCGTGATCCAATAGAAGGTGACGTCGCCGAGCTTGAACGCGCTCAAAGCCTTGGCGCGGTCATATGGTCCGGCGTCGTCGACGATATCGCTCTGAACGGCCATCTCTGCCACGCCGATCCCCTGCACCAAGAGTATACGCTTTTGTTTGGTCTCGTGCCCCGGATCGAGCGCGAGGCTGATCCGGGGCCGAAAAGTCGTTTGGCCCGAAATGCGGCCGTTGGAGGCCGCACCAGGGAGCTGAGAGCTTAGCTCTTGATGTCAGCCGACCAGGTCTTCTCGATCAGCTTCACGACGCTGTCGGGCATCGGGATGTAGTCGAGCTCTTCGGCAGACTTCGCACCCTTTTCGAAGGCGAACTTGAAGAACTTCAGCGCTTCCTGCGACGAGGCCTTGTCGGTCGCGTCCTTGTGCATCAGCACGAAGGTGGTCGCGACGATCGGCCAGGACTTGTCGCCGGGCTGGTCGGTGAGGATCAGGTAGTAGCCCGGAGCGCTCGGCCAGTCGGCGTTGGCAGCGGCGGCCTGGAACGCTTCGTTGGTCGCGTCGACGGTCTTGCCGGCCTTATTGACCATCTTGGTGTAGGTCAGCTTGTTCTGCTTGGCATAGGCGTATTCGACATAGCCGATCGAATTCTTGGTCTGGGCGATATTGCCGGCAACGCCTTCATTGCCCTTGGCGCCGACGCCAACCGGCCACTCGACGGCAGTGCCTTCACCGACCTTGCTCTTCCAGTCGGCGCTGGTCTTGGAGAGGTAGTTGGTGAAGTTGAAGGTGGTGCCCGAACCGTCCGCGCGGTGAACGACCGAGATCGCGTCCGACGGCAGCTTGGCGCTCGGGTTCAGCTTCTTGATCGCAGCGTCGTCCCACTTGGTGATCTTGCCGATGAAGATGTCGGCGAGGGTGGCGCCGTCGAGGACGAGCTCGCCGGCCTTCACGCCTTCAACGTTCACGACCGGAACGATACCGCCCATGACCATCGGCCACTGAGCGAAGCCGTCCTTCACGAGCTGATCCGCTTTCAACGGAGCATCGGTCGCGCCGAAGGTCACGGTCTTGGCCTGGATCTGCTTGATGCCGGCGCCGGAACCGATCGACTGGTAGTTCACGCCATTGCCCGATTCCTTCTTGTAGGCATCGGCCCACTTGGAGAGGACGGGGAAAATGAAGGTCGAGCCGGCTCCGGTGATGTCGGCGGCGAAAGCCGTCGTCGTCGATGCGGCGACCAAGCCGGCAGCGACGATTGTCTTGAGGAAATTCATGCTGGTCTCCATACGGGGGAACGAAGCGCCCATCAGCGCCCGATCGCGCTCCCCACGCCGCCCCTTTAGGAGCGGTCGGCTGAGCTTTTACGAAGGTTTAGTGACAGTCGGATGACACCCTCAAGCGATTGAAATCGCTTGATTTTTGCGTTTAAACTAAAGTCTTAGCCTGGGGAAAACAGGCCGTGAAAGTGGCGCCCTGCTTGGGCACACTTTCGATCAAAAGACGGCCGCGGTGACGGTTAAGAATATGTTTCACCAGCGATAATCCGAGGCCCGTCCCGCCCTGCAGCCGGCTGTCGCCGACGTCGACCCGATAGAACCGCTCGGTCAGGCGCGGCAGGTGCTCGGGCGCGATGCCCGGGCCGAAATCCCGCACCATGACCCGAATTTCCTGAGGTCCATCAGTGGCGGGCGTTGTCGTCAGCGACACGATGACGCGACCGCCCGAAGCGCCATATTTGAGCGCGTTCTCGATCAGGTTCTCGAACAGGCGCAGCAGCTCCTCGCGATCGCCGGCGATCATCACCGGCGCTTCCGGCAGATGGGTCTCGACCTCGACCTGGCGTTCCCGCGCGAGCGGCTCGAGCCCGTCGGCAACCTGGAAGATGATCGGCAACAGGTCGACCAAGGTATCCGGCCGCACATGAGCCGACAGCTCCACCCGCGACAGCGACAGCAGATCGTCGATCAGGCGCGCCATGCGGGTGGCCTGATTGTGCATGATCCCGAGAAAGCGCTCGCGTGCCTTGGGATCGTCCTTGGCCTGGCCCTGCAGCGTATCGATGAAGCCGGACAACGCGGCCAGCGGCGTACGCAATTCGTGGCTGGCATTGGCGACGAAGTCGGCGCGCATCTCCTCGACCCGGCGCAGCGGCGTCTGGTCGTGGAAGGTCATCAGCATGCATTTGTCGGCGCCGCCGAAATTGGTCGGCACCGGCACCGGGGTGATGATCAGCTCCATCCAGCGATCGACCGGCACATGGTCGAGATAGGTCGCGCGTCGCGGCTCGGTCGTCGCAATGGACTCGCGTAGCGCCGTGATGATCTCCGGCGAGCGCAGCGCGAACTGGGCGAGCTCGTTCTTGCGCAGCGCCGGCGCGAGCTGCGCGGCGGCCGCATTGAGATGAATGACGCGGCCGGCGCGGTCGAGCAGCACGGCTGGATCCGGCATGCCGGCGACAACAGCGGCCACCGCTGCGCTTTCGACCGGATTGACGCGGCGCGTATCTTCGCGCGAAGCCGCAGTATCATGCAGCCGCCAGGGGATCAGCGCGGCAGCCGCGATGCAGAGGAACACTGTCGCCGCCCTTATCGCCGACAATTCGCCGAGCGACACCACGATCGACAGAGCCAGCGCGGCGGCGATCAGGACGACCGTCGAATGCCGCAGCCTATCGGACCAGGGCTTGGCGGAGGGAGAAGAAGATGGGGCATCGATCGCCATCGGGGCTGGCTTCTCCTAGAGGGCTTGCGCCAGTCAGGCGCCGCTGCTGTCGCTGCGCTCTCTCACATAAGCGGCTTCACGAGCCTGGCCTGGATCGAGCTTGAGCGCCGCCTGTTGCAGGCGTTTCGATCGGGCGCCGATGATAACCTCGCGAAACGTCAGCAATATTACAGAGATGACGAAGGGCGACAGATAATACAGGACGCGGAACAGCAGCATGCCGCCGAGCAGCTCCTCGCGGTCCATCTGCCAAAGACCGACCAACATGGCCGCGTCGAACACCCCGAGCCCGCCGGGAGAATGGCTGGCGAAGCCGAGCAGCGTCGCCGAGACAAAGATAACGGCAACGACGACGAAGCCGAGATTGGGCTCGTCGGGAACGAGCACGTACATCGCAAGCGCGCAGAAGCCGAGATCGATGATGCCGATGGCTATCTGGAGCAGCGTCAGCGGACCGCCCGGCAGCACCACGGTCCAGGGCCCGCGACCGACCACCCGCGGCTTGGTCCAGACCCAGACCACGTAGCCAACCAGCCCCGCGATGATCATCATCGCGACCGCGCGGTTCAGCCAGGGGGGCAGCTGGTCGATCGAGGCGGCCGCCTCCGGATGATAGGTGATGCCGAGGCCCAGCACGGCTGCGTTGCCGAGCCAGAAGGTGAGGCCGGCGAGGAAGCAGATTTTTGCGACGTCGATCGCATTCAAGCCGTAGGCCGAATAGATGCGATAGCGCACCGCGCCGCCAGTGAAGACGCTGGCGCCGACATTGTGACCGATCGAATAGCTCGTGAAGGCCGCAAGTGCGTTGATGCGATAGGGCACGTGCGAATGGCCGATCGCGCGCACGGCAAACAGATCGTAGAAGGTCAGCGTGAAATAGCCGGCGCCGACGCACAGCGCCGCCATCGCAATCTGGCGCGGCTCGGTGCTCTTGATCGCCTCGATCACCTCGTTCTTATCGATGCCGCGCAGCATGTGGTAGAGCACATAGCAAGCGATGCCGATGACCGCGACGCTGATCACAACTCCAAGCTTATGCAGGATTTGCTTCTGGCGCAGAAACGTCATCGCCCTGCGTACGGCTTCCAGCATCTAGACCTCGAACAACGCTTCAGCAGCCAGAGTGGCCGACGAACAGGCGGACGACGCACAGGCACCCAACGAACAAGCATTCAACGAACCCTTGCCGCCGGCTCCGGCCTCGCGCATGCCCCCCGCCCCTCCACTAGCGCGTTTTGGGGCGGAGTGGAATTCGCCAATGTGAACAAAAACACGTGCCTTCAATATTTTAGGCAGGTTTGCGGGCTCATGATGCACGGTTTGGCGCTTTCGGCGGCAGGGCTGACGCGAATCTCCATGGCGATCCTGCGCAGGGGCCGTGAAGTTTTGATGATTTCGACCGGACAATGTTCCGCCACGCCTTAATCCGAAATCAATCTATGGACCGGCTCGGCCTGTTGAAAGAGGGGCAGGCATAGCTACCGTTCACGGTTTTCCGATCTGCCGAACGTCTTTGGCCCGCATCTGCCTCCAAAGGCCAGTGTGCAAGGCAGCATCACAGTGCGGCGGAGGGCTGGCTGCGCGAGACCACCCAATAGCGCAGCCATGCACCGATGGTGCAGCCGACGAGGTAGCAGGTGAACATGATCAGGCCGAGATCGAGCCAGTAGCCGAAGCGACCCGGGACCACATGCGCGACCGAGGCAGCGATCAAGGCCGCGACGAGCACGGCGAGCCAGCGTGCCGTTACCTTCGAGGTGCCGTTGCCGCGCTGGACCACCGAGATCCAGCCCATGCAGAAGCCCAGCAGCACCGAGCCGATCAGCCAGCCCATATGGAACGAGACGAGATAGGGCATCGTCACCTCACCAGAAATTCGATGCGGCGGTTTTGCGCCTTGCCATCATCGGTGTCGTTGCCGGCGACAGGCTGCGTGCTGCCATAGCCAACCGCGGTGAAGCGGTCCGCCGGCAGGCCGGCCTTGACCAGATAGTCGATCACGGACTGTGCGCGCTTTTCGGAGAGGGCTTGATTGAACGAGTCCTCGCCGTCGGCATCCGTGTGACCGGCGACCTCGATATTGGTGGTCGGGCAGCGTAGCGCCGTCTCGATCAGATGATCGAGAACGCCCGCGGAGTCGGGATCGATGTCGGCGCGCTTGGACTCGAAGCGGATCTTGCCCTTGGCCAGAAGCTCCGAAAACAATTGCTGGCAGACGGTGCCGTCGACCGGTCCTGCAGCAGGCTTCACCGTGATTTCGGGCTTGTAGAGCCAGCTTTTCGGAAAATCCTTGCCGAGGCCGGCGCGGATGTCGTTGGCCGCACCTTCGTACAACGCATCGCCGGACAGCTTCACCTCGCGATCCGAAACCACGAGGGTACCGGTCGACAGACGCGACAGCGCGCCGAGCGCTGCGACCACCGCGGTGTTGAACGAAGCAGGCGCGCCGATGCTGGCCTTGAGATTGTCGACAACTTTCTCGGTGAAGAATTTTCGCGAGGCGCTGGTCGCGATCGCGGCGTGCACGTTGTTGTCAGGCACGTAGCCGGTCAGTGTCACGGTGGCCGCGACCGGATCCTTGTAGGCCTGGAAGATGTAAGGCGGCGCTTTGATCTCATTGGCCGCGATCGAGAAACCTTCGGGCAAATTCTTCAGCGCGGCGGCAATGGCCTCGCGGCCGCCGAGGTCGCGCGCCATGCCTGACAGATTGACCTTGGTGTCAGAGATCGTGATCTTGCCTTCCTTCAGCTTGCCGATCTGATCGAGCAGCAGCATCGCGGCCGCCTCGAACCGCGGCGGAGCGCCGCGCGCCAGTCCCATCTGATCGGCCACCTCGCCCCCGTTGACCTCTTTTCGCGCGGCCTCGGTCAGGCGCGCCTTCATCGACGGTAGCGGGGCGGAGCCCGACAAGGTCACCCGCACCACGTCACGCTCGGCGTTCCAGACGAAGGGTTTGGCTTCGGCAACGAGGCGGGTCTGGTCGTCGACCAGCCGGACGCCGGGAACCATCTCGACCG
This sequence comes from Pseudomonadota bacterium, assembly GCA_023387695.1. Taxonomy (GTDB): domain Bacteria; phylum Pseudomonadota; class Alphaproteobacteria; order Rhizobiales; family Xanthobacteraceae; genus Bradyrhizobium. Next base: position 35,489 of record JAEWHT010000013.1, read on the forward strand.
TCGTCACGGCGTCGCGGCGCCCCTCCTCGGAGAAGGCATCCGCGGCCAGGCTGACGTCACGGCCGTCGACCGCGATCCGGGTCTTGTCCAGGACGGTATCCTTGAGCGCGGCCGAACTGCGGGCCGACAGGTCGGCCTCGACCGGCAAGGTGTTATTCCAGGCCGCAAATCCCCACATGACGGCCAGGGGAATCAACCCCGGCCACCATTTGCTGGCCCACCTGAAAAGCTTCTGCATTCGACGACCCGAACTCTGGAACCGGAGACAAAACAAACCCTTGGCGGGCTGTCAAACCGGAAATGGGGCCCTTTCCGGGGCCGCAGGTGGACAATTGGAATAACTTTTTCTTCAAGGGTCATTCCTTAGAGTTGAGGGCGGAATGCCAGGGGTCGGCCAGCCGGTCATGAAACAACTCCGTAACAACGTTATTCGCGCCGGGCTGGGAGCACTCTATTTCAGCGGGGCGCACCATCTGCTGCGCCCGCTGCTGTCGGGCGTCGGCGCCATTTTCATGCTGCACCACGTGCGGCCGGCCCATGAGGGCGCGTTCCAGCCGAACCGGCATCTCGAGGTCACCCCCGATTTCCTGCGCATGACGCTGTGCCATTTGCGCTCGCGGGAGATCGACATCGTCAGCATGGACGAACTGCACGAGCGGCTGGTTCAGGGGCGGTTCGACCGCCGCTTCGCCGCCTTCACTTTCGACGACGGCTATCGCGACAACCGGGATTACGCGCTGCCGGTGCTGCGCGAATTTGACGCGCCCGCGACCATCTATGTCACCAGCGATTTCGCCGAAGGCACCGGACGGCTGTGGTGGGTCGCGCTGGAGACGGTGATCGCCAAGGCCGAGCAGGTCGAGGTGCAGATCGGCCATTCCGCACTCCGTCTCGATGCAACGACTCCTGCTGCGAAGCAGGCGACGTTCGACCGCCTGCATGACTGGCTGCGCGCACTGCCGGGCGAACATGATCTCAAGCGCGAGATCGAGGCGCTGTGCGCCGCCCACGGCGTCGACATGACCGCGTTGTGCCGGAGCCTCTGTCTGTCCTGGGATGAGGTGAAGCAGCTCTCCGCCGATCCGCTGATCGCGATCGGCGCCCACACCATCAGCCATTGCAATCTCGCCAAGCAGAGCGAAGAGATCGCAGCACAGGAGATGGCGGTCAGCCGGGTGCGAATCGAGAACGCGCTGCAACGCGACGTGTTGCATCTCGCCTACCCCTATGGCGATCGCGAGGCAGCTGGATCGCGCGAATTCACACTGGCCGCGTCTGCGGGTTTCAAGACCGCGGTGACGACACGGCCCGGCATGCTGTTCGCCGAGAACGCCGGTCACATGACCGCGCTACCGCGCGTTTCGCTCAACGGAAATTACCAGGATGCGCGGATCTTGCCAGTGCTGACCTCGGGCGCCGCGACCGCGATGTGGAACGGCTTTCGCCGGATCTCGGCGGCGTAGATCCACCCATCCGCGCATTCCTTGACTCCCCTCGCCTCCCCGCCCACAACGGGCGCCAACCAAGGGAGGCACCATGTCCAACGATCTGTTTTCGCTCAAAGGCCGCATCGCACTCGTGACCGGCGGCTCGCGCGGCATCGGCAAAATGATCGCGGCCGGCTTCCTCGGCGCCGGCGCGGCGAAGGTCTACATCACCGCGCGCAAGGCCGGCCCCTGCGAGGCCACAGCGAAAGAGCTGTCGGCACAATATGACGGCGAATGCATCGCACTGCCGATCGACATCTCCACCGTCGAAGGCTGCAACAAGCTGGCCGACGAAATCATCAAGCTGGAGCCGAAGCTCGACATTCTCGTCAACAATGCGGGCGCGGCCTGGGGCGCGGAGTTCGACGAATTCCCAGAGAGCGGCTGGGACAAGGTGATGGACCTCAACGTCAAGTCGCTGTTCTTCCTGACCAAGGCGCTGGCCAAGCCGCTGCGCGCAGCAGCTTCGCATGCGCGGCCCGCGAAGGTGATCAACATCGCCTCCGTCGACGGCATCTTCGTCAATCCCGGCGAGACCTATTCCTACGCTGCGAGCAAGGCGGCGGTCATCCATCTGACGCGGCGCATGGCGACGAAGCTGATCAAGGACAACATCAACGTCACCGCGATCGCCCCGGGCGCGTTCAAGTCCGACATGAACCGCGCCGCGCGCGACCATTCGGATGACGTCGCCAAGCGTATCCCGTCGCGCCGCATCGGCACCGACGAGGACATGGCAGGCGTTGCGATCTACCTCGCATCGCGTGCGGGTGATTATGTGGTGGGCAACACCATCGCAGTCGATGGCGGCGTGGTTTACGCGAATGCTGGGCTGGAGATCGCGGGGTAGCAGTGGACCCTAGCCGCCCACGCTCACCAAACCCTCGCTGTCATGCCCCGCGAAGGCGGGGCATCCAGTACGCCGCGCCCTCTCGGTAAAATAATGACCGTCTCTGGAATACTGGATCACCCGCTTTCGCGGGTGATGACAGTCTTCGTGCGGCAAGAACCTCGCGCCTCGCCGGCAGTTCCTACGACTCGATCTTCACGTACTCGAAGTCGCCCGGCTTGTTGTCGATGCCGACCTTCGGCGGCGAGATCCAGGAGGCGAACTTGCCGCTCTCGGTCACGGGCTGCATCAGCGAGGAGATGAAGTCGCCGTCGGCGGTCGAGGGCAGCCACTCATCCTTGCGCTTCGCCCAGGTCGCATCGTCGATCAGGATGCCATCGGGCGTGGCGTGGATGTCCTTGAACTCGCCGATGTGGCGATGGAAGGCGACGTTGGGCAGCTTGAGCTGGAAGTCGTAGCCCGCGGTCGAGATCACCTTGTTCCAGCGCAGCATGCCCTTGACGCAGTCCTGGCTGTAATCGTCGCGCAGGCGCATGTTGAGCGCGGTCAGCGCCGGCTCGTCGACCAGCTTGATCTCACCGTTGATGAACTTGAGCACCGGATAGGTGGCGTTCTTGAGTTGGTGATCGTCGTCGATCTGGGTCTCGTGATAACGGCCCTTGATGCCGGTGTTGAAGGCGTTGGCCGCGTTGGTCGAGACTTCCGAGCCGAACAGGTCCAGCGACAGCGTGTAGTGCAGGTTCAGCTTTTTCTGGATGGTCGGAAGATCGATCACGCCGAGCGCACGGACCTTGGCGATATCGGTGGGATCGGTGATGCCGGCTTCGCGCATCGCATCGCAGGTGCGCTGCACGACACGGGTGATGCCGGTCTCGCCGACGAACATATGGTGTGCTTCTTCCGTGAGCATGAAGCGGCAGGTGCGCGACAGCGGATCGAAGCCCGATTGCGCCAGCGAGTGCAGCTGCATCTTGCCGTCGCGATCGGTGAAGTAGGTGAACATGAAGAAGGACAGCCAATCCGGCGTCGCCTCGTTAAACGCACCGAGCATGCGCGGCGCGTCAGCGTCGCCGGAACGACGACGCAGCAAATCGTCGGCCTCTTCGCGGCCGTCGCGGCCAAAATATTTCTGCAGCAGATAGACCATCGCCCAGAGATGACGACCTTCCTCGACATTGACCTGGAACAGGTTGCGCATGTCGTACAGCGACGGCGCGGTCTTGCCGAGATGGCGCTGCTGCTCAACCGAAGCCGGCTCAGTGTCGCCCTGGATCACGATCAGGCGGCGCAGCAAGGCGCGATATTCGCCCGGGACTTCCTGCCAGGCCGGCTCGCCATAATGCTCGCCGAAGGGAACGACGCGGTTCTCTTCCTGCGGCGCAAGCAGAATGCCCCAGCGATATTCGGGCATGCGGACGTAGTCGAACTTGGCCCAGCCGCGGGGGTCGACGGAGTAAGCGGTGCGCAAATAGACCAGCGACTCCTGGAAGCCCTCCGGGCCCATGTCGCTCCACCAATCCATGTAGCCGGGATGCCAGCCCTCGAGCGCCTTCAGCACCTGGCGGTCTTCAGCGAGATTCACGTTGTTCGGAATCTTGGTCGAGTAGTCGACGTTCATGATGTTCATGTTCATGGCCGCTTCTCCTTGCTCTGTCCTGTGTCCCGGACGCAGTGCGGCGCGAAGTGCTGCACTGCTGAGCCGGGACCCATTGTTCGGTCCGCTATGGGTCCCGGTTCTGCGCAGCGTCACTACGTGCCGCAGCGCGCCCGGGACACGAGAGTCATCAAACCCGCGTCATATCGAATTTCGGCTTCTGGCCGCTGCCGTAGCGGCGCAGTGCGCCTTCCTCGCCGACCGCGTTCGGGCGCTGGAAGATCCAGTTCTGCCACGCGGTGAGGCGCGAAAAGATTTTTGATTCCATCGTCTCGGGACCGACGAAGCGCAGGTTCGCTTCCATGCCGGTGAGACTGTCGGGCGAGAAGCTGGCGCGCTCCTCCAGGAACACGCGGACTTCGTCGTCCCAGTCGATGTCGTCGAGCGCGAAAGTGACGAGGCCGAGCTCTTCGGCCTGCTCGGCGTCGAGCGTGGTGCCAAGCGTGGCTTCGGCGCGCTCCACATCGGCCGGGTCGGCCTGGAAACGCGATTCCAGCCGCGTCAGGCCGTGGCTCATCGGATAGGGGCCGAAATTCATTGCCGAGAGTTCGATCGAGGCCGGCGGCTGATTGTCGCCCTGGCGCGCGCCGATCAGCATGTAGGAGCGGTCGGCGGCAAAAACGAGCTCGGCCAGGGTGCCGGCGAAGCAAGAGCCAGGCTCGACCAGCGTCACCAGCGTGCGCGAGGTGACGTCGATGCGCTTGAGGACACGCTTCCAGTAATGGCGGATCTCGTTGACCAGCCAATGCGCCTTGTTGGCTTCGAGGAAGGCGTCGCTGGCGAGCACATGGGCGCGGTCGCCATGGCTCTTGAACACCAGCATCGCGATCTCAAGCTCGTTGATGCGCAGGTGAAGGATTGCGTCGTCGAGTTCGCGCGCGACCTGCAGCGGCCAGAACGCCGCGCCTTGCGCCATCATGCCGTCAATGTCGGCGGGCGGCGCCGTTTCCGGCGCCTTGATCGAGATGGTGGCAATGCGGACGGTGCGGTCGAGGTCGACCGTGACAAAGCCATAGCGAATGCTGGTTTCGTCGATCACGCGCTTGAGCGGCGACAGCGCGATGCCTTTGCCGCTGCCGGCGCGCTTCGAAAGGCCTGCGAATTCCTTGGCGCGCTCGACGATCTTGGCCTCGAGCTTGGAGTTCGGTGCGATCTCGTCGACGAGACGCCACTGCACGGCGCGCTTGCCCTTCACGCCTTCCTCGATGGTGCAGAAGAAGTCGGCGTGGTCGCGGCGCACCTTGCGCTTGTCGACGACGCGGGTGAGTCCGCCGGTGCCCGGCAGCACCGCGAGCAGCGGCACTTCCGGCAGCGCCACTGCAGACGCTCCGTCGTCGGCGAGGATGATGTGATCGGTCGCGAGTGCGAGTTCATAGCCGCCGCCGGCGGCCGAGCCGTTCACCACGGTGATAAAGCGCTGGCCGGAATTCTCCGACGAATCTTCCATGCCGTTGCGGGTCTCGTTGGTGAATTTGCAGAAGTTCACTTTGTGCGCATGGGTCGAGCCCGCGAGCATGCGAATGTTGGCGCCGGCGCAGAACACGCGGTTCTTGGCCGAACGCATCACCACGACCTTCACCTCGGGATGCTCGAAGCGCAGCCGCTGCACGACGTCAGCAAGCTCGATGTCGACGCCGAGATCGTAGGAATTCAGCTTGAGCAGGTAGCCCTCGAACAGGCCGCCGTTCTCGTCGACATCCATGGTCAGCGTCGCGACGTCACCATCGACCGCCAGCTTCCAGTGCTTGTAGCGGGACGGTTCGGTCTGGAAATCGATGAATGTCGCGCCGCCTGCGAGGCGCCGATCTTCCCCGGCCATGGGCCACCCTTGAGCTCGTCTTGGTTTTAACGTTAGATGCACAATAATGCATATTAGGGAGCGCGTCTAGCCCTTAATCGACAAGACATGCACTTTGTTTCATGCGAACGGCTGAGAGCGAACAATAGCGCTTAGCGCAATCCAGTCGGCCTTGCTGAGCTGGGTCCGGCCGAGCTTGGCCTGGAGAAGCGCGGTCAGGGCCGGCACCGGAAAACTCTCGACAAAGCCGTCGCCGGCAGCTCCGACCTTGCGGGCACTCAACGCACGCAGCTCGGTGAGGGCGTCGCCGAACAGCCGCGCGGCCGAATGCCCCTTCTGCATGCGCAGCCGCAAATTCGCGTTGGCGACATGGATGCAAGCCCGCAGCAGGATGCGCTCGCGACCACCTTGCGGAGCGGCAGCCCACAAAGCTTCCAGTACCTCCTGCGATTCCCAGAAATAACCGCGATCGTTCAACGCCAGCCCATAGCGCAACGCCGGATGGCGCGCCGGCACGTAACCGCGGAAGGCCGAGGGCACCAGCGCCTTGGCCATATCCAGCGTTTCGTAATCCGCATCAACGGCGCCAGTCTCACCCGGCACATAGGCCCATTGCGGCCAGGGCAATTGGCCGTTCGCATGTGAAGGCACATTCATGGATGTGCCCTTGCATGGTCATGCGGCGCGCCCCTGAAGTCCCTGATCGTCGCGCAGGGCCGCTCTTGCAAATTGCTCAATCGCGTCAAGCGTCACCCCTGGCGCTTCACGATGCGGGGAATGACCCGCGTCTGAAATAATTTTCAAATCTACCGGACAGTAACACTCTTCCTGCGCAATTTCGACCTGACGCAGTGTCCCATATTGATCATTCTTTCCTTGCACGACCAAGACAGGAACGCGGACGTAGGCGAGATATTCCGAGATGTCCCAGTCACGGAATTTGGGATCGAGCCAGGCGCCGTTCCAGCCGTAGAAGGCGTTGTCGACGTCTTTGTGCCAGCGCGCGAGCTTTGCCTTGAGATCGGTGGTCTCGTAGGCGCTCTTGATCTCGGCGATCGACTTCACCGAGACGTCCTCGACGATGAAATGCGGCGCGATCAGCGCGATGCCTTGCAGGCGATGATCCTGATGCGAACCGGCATAGATCGTCGCGATCGAGCCGCCGTCGGAATGGCCGAGCAAGAGGCCGCGCTTGAAGGGAATCGCGTCGAGCACTTTCGGCAGCACGTCGAGCGCCTCGCGCTGCATGTAGTCGAGCGGACGCGGTAGCTTGACTGGGCTCGACTGGCCGTAGCCCGCGCGCGAATAGGCGAAGATGCCGGCGCCGGTGGCCTGCTGGAGCTTTTCCGGAAAGTCGTTCCACAAGCCGACGGAGCCTAGGCCTTCGTGCAGCATGACGATCGTCGGCGCGTCGGCAGATGATGGTGCGAACCATTTGTATTCAAGGCTGGCATTGCCGATACTGAGGAAGCCGGTGGGGGTGAGGCGGTTCATTCGGTCGTTTCCTTCATTCCGTCATTCCGGACAACTCGCAAAGCGAGTTGATCCGGAATCCCGAGATTGCAGCCCGTAGCTCAAGATTCCGGGTTCGCGCTTCGCGCGCCCCGGAATGACGGAGCCAATCAATTCGCGCCTTCCCGCAATTTGAACCGCTGGATCTTTCCCGTCGCCGTCTTCGGCAGCGAATCCACCACGTCGATCCAGCGCGGATATTTCCACGGGCCAATCTTCTGCTTGACGTGGTCCTTCAGCATCTCCTGCAGATCGCTCGTCTTTGCGCCCGGGCGCAACACGACGAAGGCCTTTGGCTTCAACAGGCCTTCCGGATCGGCTTCGGGCACGACGGCTGCTTCCAGCACCGCGGGATGCGTGATCAGCGCGCTCTCGACCTCGAAGGGCGACACCCAGATACCGGAGACCTTGAACATGTCGTCGGCACGGCCGCAGAAAGTGTAGCGGCCTTCGGTGTCGCGGACATATTTGTCGCCGGTGCGGGTCCATGGTCCCTCAAAGGTGCGACGGCTCTTGTGGCGCTGGTTCCAGTAACCCTCACCGGCTGAGGGCGCGTCGACCAGAAGCTCACCGACCTCGCCGTCGGCAACATCCTGTCCGGCCTCGTTGACCAGACGCACGGCATAGCCCGGCACCGGCTTGCCGGACGAGCCGTATTTGATGTCGCCAGGCGCGTTCGACAGGAAGATGTGCAAGAGCTCAGTCGAGCCGACACCATCGAGAATGTCGACGCCGAAGCGCGATTTCCAGCTATTGCCAACGGATTCGGGGAGCGCCTCGCCAGCCGAGGTACAGATGCGCAAAGCGTTTCCGCCACGTTCGCTCTTCATCGCTTCGTCGTTCAGCATGGCCGCGAACAGCGTCGGCACGCCGTAGAAAATCGACGGGCTGTAGCGGTTCATGAGATCGAACATGCGCGCCGGCGTCGGGCGCTCGCTGTTGAGCACCACGGTGGCACCGACTGACATCGGGAAGGTCAGCGCATTTCCGAGACCATAAGCGAAGAACAATTTTGCTGCGGACAGGCAGACATCGTCCTCGCGAATGCCCAACACCTGGCTCGCATAAGTGTCGGCGGTCGCCTGCAAGTTCGAATGAATGTGACGCACGCCCTTGGGCATACCGGTCGATCCCGATGAATACAGCCAGAACGCCGGCTCGTCCGGATGCGTCGCAGCCGTCGTAAACTGATCGCTCTCGCCAGCGATCTCTTCGGCAAGTTGCTTGTGGCCGTTCTGCTTGGCGCCGGAG
>JAEWHT010000007.1 GCA_023387695.1 Pseudomonadota bacterium
CGGTGCCGCGATCCAGCGCCTCTCCGCGCGTGTGATCGGCCAGAACGTCTTCCAGCACGAGCGCATCCATGCCGAATTGTTTGCCGCCACGCGTCCCGCCGCCGGCGGTGTCGTCGCGCAGGCGCTCGGCGCGATCGAGAACGCCTTGCTCGACGCCAAAGCGAAATGCCTGGGCGTGCCATGCTACGAGCTCCTCGGCGGCAAGATCCGCGACCGAGTCCGGGTCTACTGGTCGCATTGCGCAACCTGGCGGATCAATCATCCCTCCTGGTACAAGCCGCCGATCGAAAATCTCGACGGCGTCAAGGCGATGGGCCGCGAGGTGCGCGAGAAGAAATTCACCGCGCTCAAGACCAACATCTTCTCTTACGATGACGGCAAGCCGACCGGCTGGCGGCCCGGCTTCGGCTCGCCCTTTGCGCCCGAGATCAATGTCGACCGCAAGATCCTGCGCGACCTGCGCATGCATCTGGAAGCGATCCGCGATGGCGCGGGTCCCGACGTCGACATCCTGCTCGACTGCAACTTCAACGCCAAGACCGAGGGCTATCTGAAGATCCTGCGCACGATCGCCGACCTCGACATGTTCTGGATCGAGATCGACAGCTTCAATCCGGAGGCGCTCGGCTACATCCGCAGGCAAAGCCCGCATCCGATCTCCTCCTGCGAGACGCTGCTTGGCTTGCGCGAATTCCTGCCGTATTTCCGCGAGCAGGCGATGGACGTGGCGATCATCGACACGCCCTGGAACGGCGTATGGCAATCGATGAAGATTGCCTCAGCCGCAGAAGCTTTCGAGGTCAACGTCGCCCCGCATAACTTCTATGGCCATCTCTGCTCGATGATGAACGCGCATTTCTGTGCAGCAGTACCGAACCTGCGCATCATGGAGATCGATATTGATCGTTTGGCCTGGGACCGCGAGCTCTTCACGCATGAGCCGGATATCCAGAATGGCCATCTGATCATCCCGGACCGACCCGGCTGGGGCACCGAGCCGAACGAGGAGGCTCTTCGCGCCCATCCGCCGAAGACGACAGGCGGCCTCCTCAGCTACGGCCGCAAGAGCTGACGCTTACGGCGTCACAGGATTGACGGTCGGGGACGTCCTGGGCCCCGGCCGCTCCGGCTCGACCCGCGATTTCGGTTCGGTCGGAAGCACCTTGGCGCCTACTGCGTGAGCGGCTTCACCCGTGGTCGCAAACATTGCGACATGAGCCGGCTGCGTCTTGGCGCGGCTCCACGGCCCGTGGTCGACGAGCAACATCGCAGCAATCGTCACGCCCGCTACAATTAGCGCGATCACGCCGGGATGCTTGAGCGCCATGGAAATGGAGTTTGCGAAGCGACTTGTTGCCATCGAATAATCCACACCTTTGTCCTCTCGCGGGTCAACGCAGTGCCGGCCCGACGAGTTCCGGTCGCGATTAAGCAAATTCCGAGCCAATGCGAGGGAACCGAAAGCCACTCGCTCAGTGCTTGACGTCAGGACGTGCATCGCCAACGAACTTGTCGCAGTTCGGCATTTTGATCGCCGTGAGCGATTTGGCATCAAGCGTTGCATCCGCTCCGACCAATCCATTCAAGTTGAGGATGTAGGCCGACACCGCGTAGACCTCATCATTGCTCAGCGACTGCGGCGCATTCTGCGGCATCGCACGGCGAATGTAGTCGAACAACGTTGGTGCATAGGGCCAATAACTTCCGACCGTGCGGATCGGCTTAGCAGTCCCGATCGTGCCCTGCCCGCCGACGAGACGATCGCCTAAGCCGCCCTCGCCCTTGTCACCGTGGCATGACGCACATTGCTGGGCGAAGACTTCACGTCCATGGCCGACCGAACCGCTTCCCGCCGGCAGGTTGCTGCCATCGCGCCCGACGTCGATATTCCAGCCGGCGATCTCCACGGCCGTCGCCGGCCGCCCGATGCCGTAAGGACTCTGCGCACGCGCCGTGCTCGCCAAAACGCAGAGAAAAATAGCCAAGACGATTCCGCAGCTCTCACGCCAGCGCATTGGTCACTTCTCCGTCGGCCGCGATGCGCCATGGCCAGATCGCGTTGTTGTGGTAGAAGTAGTTTTCACCACGTACTGCGAGCAGCTCGGCCAGCGTCGGCTGCACATAGCCGGTCTCGTCGATCGCGCGACTCTGGATCACCGCAGGCTTGCCGTCCCAGTGCCAGGGCAAGCGGAAGCGTGTGAGCGCACGGGTCAGCACCGGCTCCTGCAATTGTGCGTCCTGCCAGCTCTTGCCGTCATCGACCGACACCTCGACACGCCTTATCTTGCCATGGCCGGTCCAGGCGATGCCCGTGATTTCGTGGAAACCCGGCGCATTGAGGCGTTGGCCGCCCGAGGGACGCGTGATGATCGACTTCGCTTCCATGTAGAAGGAAAATTCGCGCGCTGTGCCGTCAGGCAGGAGGTCGGTGTATTTCGAGGTCTCCTCGCGCGAGTAAGCCGGCTCCGCAGTAACGTGCAGGCGCCGCAGCCACTTCACGTTCATATTGCCTTCGAATCCTGGCAGAAGTAACCGCAACGGATAGCCTTGCTGCGGGCGCAGCCGCTCACCGTTCTGACTGTAGACCAGCATGGCATCTTCGAGGCATTTCTCGATGGGAACGCTTCTGGTCAGCGCCGCCGCGTCGGCGCCCTCGGCGATGATCCATTTGGCCTCCGGCTTCAACCCGGCCTCCTGAAGGACCAGTTTCAAGCTCACGCCGGTCCATTCGGCACAGCTCAACAGGCCAACGAGATCCGACGCCGTCTTGCCATAGGGTTTGGAGTAGCCGGGATTGCCAGAACATTCGAGAAAATGAATGCGCGACTCCGAAGGAAAGCGTCGCAGATCGTCCACGGTAAAGATCAGGGGTCGTTCGACGAGTCCGTGAAGCATCAGCCGGTGTTGCGCCGGATCGATCGTTGGGACGCCGCCGTGATGACGCTCGTAGAACAATCCATTCGGTGTGATGATGCCATCGAGTTCCTGCAACGGAGTTCGGCCGGACGCGGAAACGTACTGCTTGAGATTTTTCGAGATATTCTTGACGACGTTTTTCTCGAACGGCGACGGCGCACCGTAGGGCTGGCTTCCCATCGGATCGCCCGGCGCTTTCATCCACTCCGGAACGTTCGGTGGAAGGTTGTCCGAATCCGCAGCGGCAGATGCGCTCGCGCCCAAAACTACGCTCCCGGCAACCGCTGTGCCGGTTTGCAGGAAGCGACGGCGCGTGGTCCGGGTGGATTTATTTTCGGCGTCGATCGTGCTGCTCATGGCGGACCCTCGGCTCAAGCTCGGCCCGCATAGAAGCTTCTGCCACGCGCATTTGCAATTCGCGTGCATTTCAAAAGCAAGCGATTTCGATCACGACTGATCTAAATCCACCAGCTAAGACAGCAGTTCCATTCTTTGCATTGCACAAACGGCTTGTGCGTCACTCCCCCGGCGCGATCGCGTTGCTCGGCGTCGGCCGATCGGTGATCTGCTGACCGAACAGGCTGCCGATCAGTTCGACCGCGGTACGCGCCGTGCGCCCTCGTTCATCCAGGAACGGATTCAGCTCAACGATGTCGACCGATCCCACTACGCCAGAATCGTGCAGGAGCTCCATGATCAGATGCGCCTCACGATAGGTCGCGCCCCCCGGCACCGTGGTGCCGACGCCGGGCGCAACGCAGGGATCGAGAAAATCGACGTCGAAACTGACATGCAGCACGCCGTTGCTCGCCTTGACCCGTTCGATGACGCGCCGGATCAACACCGCCACGCCAAATTCGTCGATCTGACGCATGTCGACAACCCTGATCCGGCGCGCGCGCATCAGCTCCCTCTCGAGCTTGTCGATTGAACGCGCACCAAACAGGTCGAGCCTGTCCGGATCAATCGAGGCGCGCGGATCATCACCCAGGAGACCGTCGAGACCCGCCTCGCCGCACAGGAACGCAGCCGACATGCCGTGCATATTGGCCGTGATCGTCGTCTCCGGTGTATTATAGTCGGCGTGGGCATCGAGCCAAAGCACGAACAGCTCGCGTCCACGCTCCTGCCAATGGCGTGCCATTGCGTTGACCGAGCCCATCGACAACGTGTGATCGCCACCAAGGAAGATCGGCAGGGCACCGGTTTGCGCAATCTCATAGCCGCGACGGCTAAGGAGGCCCGTCCAGCGCTGGATCTCGCGGTAGTGGTTGGCATTCTCCGGCGGCTTGTCGAGGAGATCGCTGACCTCTGCGACAGAGAGATCACCGTAATCGACGACGTCGAAGTCCAGGCTTTCGAGCAGCGTTGCAAGGCCGGCAGTCCGCAGAGCCGCAGGCCCCATCAAAGTGCCGCGCTGCGAAGCCCCCATATCGATGGGCGCGCCCAGCAAAGCGATTCGCCGGGCTCGATCTGCGATGGTTCGATCGGTCACGGCAATCTCCTGAGATCAGCAAGGCTGCGCTAGCGTAACAGAGATTCGCATCCGTCGTTTCACGGGGGACCCGGAACAAAATCCCGCATACCGCATTTTCTCGACAAGGCCGGCACCCGCCGTTCAAAACGGCGCCTGTCGCGGATAGCCAAAGGTCTTCGGGCCCGCTGTTCAAAACGAGCGCACGCGCGGATAGCCAAAGGTGCCGGCCCTAGTCTCTTCGTCAGGTCTGGAGGTCGCGCGCTTGAGCACGGACATACCGCAGCCCAATCCTCAGCCCGGCATGACCGAGCGCGTCATCGACACAGCCTCCGATGTGTCCCACACCATCGGCGAGGTCGCAGGTGGTTTGCGTGCGGCCGTCGATCGCCTCACTTACGCGATCAACGAAGCGCGAAAGCCGGGACGGCCGCTGTCGACGGTGGCGGCGATCACGCGTGAAGCGCCGCTGGCCAGCCTGTTTGTCGCATTTCTCTTTGGTGTAGCAGTCGCGCGCCGGCGCTAGCCGACACGCGTGTGTTCAGGCCGCGCTGACAGTTTCGAGCTCAGCCGCCAGAAATTGCTTCTCGAAAGCCTCGGCAGGCATTGGACGGCCAAAGAAGTAACCCTGGCCTTCCTCGCAGCCCATGCTGACCAGGAAGTCGGCCGTCGCGCGGTTCTCGATACCTTCGGCAACGACCGTCAGGCCAAGCTGCTTGCTGAGGCCAATGGTCGAGCCGACAATCGCAGCGTCGTCGGAATCCGACAGCAGATCGAGCACGAACGAGCGATCGATCTTGAGCCCGTCGAGCGGAAACTTCTTCAGATAGCTCAGGCTTGCGTAGCCCGTGCCGAAGTCGTCGAACAGGATGCGAACACCCATCTGCTGGATCCGCTTGAACATGTCGAGTACCTGGCTCTCGTCGTGCAGCAGGATGTCCTCGGTGACCTCAAGCTCGAGCAATGAAGGCGAAAGACCTGTCCGTTTCAGCAACTGCGCAACCGTATCCGCGAGATCGCCGGAATAGAGCTGCGACGGCGAGAGGTTGATCGCGACGCGCACATTGCTGCCCGAAAGCTCCCAGGCGCGTGCCTGGCGGCTCGCAGTCTCCATCACCCAGCTCGCGATCCTCTCGGACAGCGCCGAGCTGTTGACCACCGGCATGAATTCTCCGGGCGAGACATAGCCACGCACGGGGTGCCGCCAGCGGATCAGCGCCTCGGCTCCGACCAGACTGCTGTCTACCAGGCGAATTTGTGGCTGATAGAACAGCTCGAACTCGCCCCGATCCGCAGCAAGCGCCAGTTCGCTCTCCAGCGTCAACCGGCTCTCCAGCTCCTGCCTGATGGCGCTCTCGAAGATCACGAGGCTGCCGCGCTGCGTCAGCTTGGCCTTGGTCAGCGCAAGATGGCCATTGCTCAGCAGATCGTCCGCGCTCAGGCCGCCTTCAGGATACACGGCAACACCGATGCTGATCTTGACCCGGTGCTGGCGCGTCGTCGTGGCGAGCGGCGCTTCGAATGCATGGGCAATCCGCGCAGCGAACGCCTTCATTACCTCGCCCGCGTCGGTGCAGTCGAGCGCAATCGCGAACTCGTCGCCGCTGAGCCGGGCAACCACCGCTTTACCACCAACCACGCCCCGCAAGCGCTCGGCGACAGCGCGGAGCACGAGATCTCCGGCCGAATGCCCAAGCGTATCGTTGATCCGCTGGAAGCCATCGAGCCCCAGCACAAGCAGCGCGGCTTCCGAAGACCGCCGCTCTGCCGCGATGATCAAACTGGAAAGCTTCGCATGCAGCGTGTTGCGGTTGGCAAGGCCTGTCAGCGCGTCATATTCCGCGAGATATTTGACACGTTCGGCTTCGCGCTTGCGCACGGAGATGTCGCGCAGGATTGCGCCATATTGGAAGCCTTCGGTCCCCTGCCAACCCGAGAAGCTCGCTTCGACCGGGAAAGTCTCACCGCTCTTGCGTCGCCCTTCGAACTCGACGACCACAGCGCCGCCTGGTACCAGCAGGGCCTGCCGCACAGCATCGCGGATGGCGAAGGGCTTGGTGTCGGCGTCGACCGGAATCGCGCAGAGCGTTTCGAAGGGATGACCGATGATTTCGGCCGGCATATAGCCGAAGATCGCGCTCGCGCCGGGATTCCAGACCGTGATCCGGTGATCTTCATCGGTGCAGACGAGGCCATCACCAAGCGACATCGCGATACGGTGAAAACGGCTTTCGGCGATACGGCCGAGGAGACTGCGGAAATCGATCTCGTCGAGGGCAATCGCCGTCAGATAGGCGACGATCGCGATGTGGAGCAGTGACGTGTCGATGACGAGCGGCCAGCGATCCTGCACAAGGAGCGCGGTCAGTTCGATGCCCGCCCCGGCCGAAACCAGAAGCGCAACGCGAACAGCAGGTCCGACACGACGCCACAAGTACATCATCAGCAAGCAGATGACGCCAAGGCCGACGAACATGCCGACATTGGATGTCCAGCGCAGCATCCGGTTCTGAAGCACCGATTCTGCCGCCAACGCCTGGAGGACGGGCCCTGCGAGAACTCGGCCATTTGGAACGCTGAAGCGGTCGCCCAGTTCGAGGGCCGTGGCACCAACGATGACCTTCTTGTCCCTCAGCTTGTCGAGCGCGGTGGCATCGCCACGCAGCACGTCGACATAGGAAACGACAGGAATGGAAGCAGCCCGAATGCTGAAATCGATCAGGAAGGGGGGCCGCCGATTGGCGTTCTGCCCGGCCAGCACGACGGCCATCGATGGCATCTGAACGTCGTCGCCGAGCTTCTCCGCAACCGGATAGCGGCGAACGAGCCCATCGGATTCAACCGCGACATTGACGACGGCTGGCCACGACTGGTTGCCAAACGACTTCAAGGGACGGTTGATGTGAACCGCACCATTGTTCGGCGTCGGCTGCTTGAAGGACGGCAGGATCGTCGAGCCGCCAACTTCCCGAAGCGCTGTAAGAAAGGCCTCGTCGGAGGCCGGGTCCGACGGCGAACTGAAATCGATGTCCAAGGCGACGTCCTGTGCGCCGGCCGCCTCGAGCCGGTGCAACAGTTCGCCGTGCAGGCTACGCGGCCAGGGCCACATGCCGACCTTATCGATGGAGGGAGCGTCGATCGCGACCACAACAACCCTGCCGGTGGCGGAACGGGCGTGCCAGTTGAAGCGCAAGTCGGTGATCGCGTGGCGAAGCGCACTATGCCATCCCGTGGACAGCACGACCGCCAGCGCGATCACGACAAGAATATGCGGCCGATAGCGTTTCACCCGATCCTCCCGCGCACCCGCGTCAACGGGTGCGCCCCCTCGTCCCCTAGGAAATCGCCTTACTTGTTGCGGCCGTAGGCATGACCGTTGCCGTTGCTGCCGTTACCGCCGCCATTCCCATTGCCGTTACCTTGGTTGCCCTTGCCGTTTCCAGTCGCGGCCGAGACTGTCGACGAGAGGGTGTCGGTCGCGGTGTCGACGGTGCTAGCGACGGTCGCAGCCGCGGTCGCCACGCTCGACGACGCCGACGACGTCGACGAAGCACTGGCCGACGATCCGCTGGTGGTCACGCTAACCGCCGTGACGCTGGAGCTGTTGGCAGTCGTCGTTGTCGTGCTCGACTTGCTATCACCCCACACCGTGTCGGCGCTGGCATTCGCATTGCGCACCTGCCCTGGTGCACCCGCGTTGTGGGCCAACCCGTGCGTCACCTTGTGGAAATTCAGCTTGACCTCGCCGAGCGTGCCCGAGATGTGCACGACGCCTGGCTTGGACACGTGAGCTCCCAAAGCCTGATGCGAATGCGTCGGCGCGCCAGCCGTCTTGGTGCCCTTCTCGACAGCACCGAGCGCATGGATCGCATGGCCATTCGCTGCATTGCGCGGCATGGACAAGCCTGATTTCGGAACGGGGACCCGCTCGATCGTCGACGCGCGCGGCTTGCCCTGCTCGATTGGATTGAGCGTACCGGAACCGCTCAGGCTGAGACCTGACTTGCCGTTCTCAAAGGCAGTCGCAGTCTGTCCAGGCATGACCTGGGCAACCTGGCCGGTCTTGAAATCGGAAACTTCAACCTGACCGCGGAGCACGCCGACCTTGGTGTTGCCTGCGCCCACCGTGACGCTGAAATGCGTGCCCTTGACCACCGCAGCGAGATAGGGCGTCTCGACCTCAAAATGCTTGACGTTGCGCTTCTCGACCTCAAGCAGGATCGATCCCGCCTGCTGGATGATGGTGGTCGACAATCCCTCCTTCTTCTCGGTCGGTACGCCGACCACCGAATTCGGGGAGATCAAGATCGTCTCTTCGCCGCGCACGAGCAGCACGCGCCCGTTGCGTCCGGTGCGAATGGTATCGCCCGGCTTCAGCGTCTCTTCCTGATTCAATGACACCTGCTGCGCGCCAGTGGTCGCGAGCCAGACTTCGCCGGATGACTTGCGAACCGACCAGACACCGTCGTCCGCAGCGGACGCACCAGATGCCGTTCCCAGGACCAGTGCCGCCATCAAGGCGCACCGCATTCCAATTCGGACAAGCATGACGAACCTCAGACTGAGTTGTTACC
>JAEWHT010000167.1 GCA_023387695.1 Pseudomonadota bacterium
GATCCATTGCGCCGAGATGCTTGCCGCGGGCGTTGAACACCTCAACCTCACCGTGAAGAGCATCCCAAGTGTAGAGGCGTTTGCCGCACGTACTTCGCCATCGCTTTTGACCAGCAATCGCTCCGAGCGATACCAAATCGTCCAGAATCGATGGTTTCGGAACAGGCTTTTGCACGAAAAACTCAACTGGCGATATATACAAATATAGGAAATATGCCGTAAGGCGAGCCGATTCGGAACAGTAAAAGAGGCTAGGCAACGCAGATGACCCGCTCTGGGGACCGGCGTTTGGGTCTCCGTATTCTCTAGCGCCGAGATCTGTGCCGCGACCAGCCGCGCCGCCTCACAGTTCACCGCCACCATGTGCCTACGGCGATCGGTGTCTCGCTGCGCAAATCGACAGCGCGCGGGGCTGAACAGCGTAGCACCCTACGCACGTGCCGCGTCACCCGCTGCGAAATGCGCCATCTGGTCATCCCGCGCCTTGGCGAAGGTCGGACGGCCGGTGGCGCGCGCGACATAGGCGCGGCAGGCAGGACTGTCGTCGAGCCCGCCGAAACGCTCGGGAACGCGCAGCACGTCCGCCATCAGGATGTCGGCGACGGAGAACGCGCCCGCCAACCATTCGCGCTCAGTCAGCACCATCTCCATGTGCTTGAGGCGAAGCGTGAGGAAGTCGTCGAAGAACTTCGATCCTGGCAGGCCCATGAACTTCAGCATCGTCCAGGGCAGGCTCGCCATCTCCACCGAATTGAGCGCGCCGAACACCCATTCCGTCACGTCGCTGCGGCCGCGCGGATCGGACGGCATCAGCTTGGTGCTGAGCCCTCCGAGATGCAGCAGGATCGCGCCGGTCTCGAAGATCGAGAGATCGCCATCGGTCAGCCACGGCGCCTGGCCGAACGGCTGGTGCGCCAGATGCGCAGGCCCGCGGTCGGCGAACGGCGTGCTGGCGACGCGATAGGGCAGGCCGGCCTCTTCGAGTGCCCAGCGCACCCGGAGGTCGCGGACATAGCCGCGCGGCGGCGGCGGAACCCAGTCATAGGTGACGAGAGTGAGGTCGGGCATGCGATGTCTCCGTGCTGTCTCAGGCAAAGGACGAATGGAGGCGGCGCGTTCCGACAGGGGCGAGATGTTTTTTCTCCACGGCCAGAACCCGTAGGGTGGGCAGAGACGCACTTGCGCCGTGCCCACGATCTCTTTGCCGTCGACGGAAGTCGTGGGCACGCTTCGCTTTGCCCACGCTACGGGGCCGGTGGGCTTTGCTTACTGCCCAAGCTTCGCGAGCTTGCCTTGCTTCGCGGCTTCCACCGCACGCTCCGCATCCTCCGGCAAGAGCGTTCGCTCCGCGACTTGCCGGGCTGCCTCACGCTTCACCGCGGCGACATAGGCGCCGTCATCGGCGTAGCGTTCCGCGATCGACAGGCGCGGGTCGCGCACCTCTTTCCGTGCGGCTTCCGTCGGCGCGAACGGCACGACCGCGCCTTGCAGCGGATACAGCGCGGTCGGACCAAAGCCCTGCGCGCGCGGATTCCAGGCGGTGTAGGTTGCGCGTGGCACCGCCAGCGCAAGCTGGCGAATGCCCGCGATGGCCATGCCGTCGGCGTCTGCCTTGGGCACGAACACGGGATAGCGGCCGATCTCCTTCGGCGGCAGCACGCTCTGGTCGGAGAAGGCGGCGAGCGTGTGGATGCCGGCATAGGGCAGGCCGGGGATATCCGTCGGCACCGCGCCTTGCGCTGCGACAAGCGTGCCGTGGGCGCGCATGGGAACGCGGCTTGCCGGCGGCCTGGTGCCATCGCTGATCCAGGCGTTGAGGTCGGTGAGCAGCGCGCGCATCGGCATGCCCGCATGCATCGGGTTCTGCGGCAGCGACATCGCCGGCAGGCCCTTCTTCATGACGTCGGCGGCTTCCGCAAAATGCGGTGTGCCCGCGATCATGTAGGCGCGGACGTTGTCGGGGAGGTCGAGGTGATTGCCGGCGAGATCGGTGACCAGCAGCGAGGCGTGCGAGGCCCACCATTCGTGCTCGCTGTCGGTCTGCATCACCTTCGGGCAGGTGGCCGAGAGCGAACAGCGGCGGAGCAGGCCATCGGTCTTGCCAGAGTAGGGATCGCTGAGGCTTGCATAGGTGAAGGGGAAGAGATCGGCCTGCCATGCCGGATCCTGCATGTGGCGCGGGTTTCGGCCAGGCTGGCCGAACCGGACATTGGTTGCCATGCGACGCGTGCCGGCGACATGCGGCATCAATCCATCGAACACGGTACGTCCCTGAAGATCCTCGTTGAAGCCGAGATAGAGGAAGTCGCGCAGGAAGCGGCCGGATTGCGAGACGCCGAAGCCGATGGCGCGGCTGACCGAGGGATGCAGGCCATCGAGCAGCGGGTTCGCCTGCGTCTCGTCGTGACGGAGGAAACTGACGACATCGCGCACGGCCGCAAAGCCCATGCCGAGCGGCACCGGATCGCGCGCGGTGCAGGTGATCTCGTAGAGCGCGCCGGCGTCAAAGCCGTCGGGTCGGCTGATCTCTACGGTATTGGGATCGACGAGTTTTGCGGAGAGGCCGGGCGGCGTCTGCCGCGCATCGGCCCAGGCGGCGCGCACGGTGACATTGAGGTTGGCCGAGTCGGCAGCCGGCCATGTCAGCGTCGCGCGCGCCGGATTGGTCGTGTTGTCGAAAATGACTTCTTCGCGCGCAGGGCCGGTGATGTTCTTGATCACCGGCGCCGTCATCGCGAGTTGCCCCGGCTTGGAGGGGATGTCGCCCTGCCAGCCGACCCAGACCATCGTAAAACCCTGGCGATGCAGGAAGCCGATACCGGCATCCTCGGGCTTGTCGGCATTGTTGGCGCCGGGCTGCGCGGAATCGTCGAACAATTGCGGTGCAAGCTTGCGGCCGCGATTGGGGACATCGAGCAGCAGCGTGCCGTTGCCGTGGGTGGGATCGGTGGGCCTGAGGATCACGACGTCGGCGGTAGCCTCGACCTTGCCGTCGGTGTTGCGCGGTGCCAGCACAAGATCGGTAATGACGGCGTTGCGGTCATCGGCCGGGTTGAGCGCGAAGGTCGCGCGTGCGGTGATGCGCTCATAGGTGCCGACATTGCCGAAGCTGCGACCGGCAAACGCCGGCACGCGTTCGGTGATGTCAAAGCGGACGATCTCGGCGCGCAAGGCGAGGGGGGAGAGGCAGGCGATCGCAACGAGGCCCGTGATGATCCTGCGCATGGCGGTCCTTCCCTGATGTCGCGCGATCGACTTGTTCCGTCGCGCAGGTTTTTGTTGCGGTTACTATAACCAGCTATGCTGCGGCCAAACAACAGGAGGAAATCCGATGCCAGCTGCCTACTTCGTCGTCCGCGCCATCGTCACTGACGCAAGCAAGCGCGCCGCCTTCGACAGATGGTACGAGACCGAGCACGTGCCCGACGCGGTGAAGGCGTTCGGCGTCAACAAGGCCTGGCGGTTCTGGAGCCTGGACGACCCCTCGCTGCATCAGGCGATGTATCAGTTCGATGACGAGGCCGCGCTCGCGGCGATGCTGAAGGGCGATGCGCTGAAGCAGCTCGTCGCCGATTTCAACCGCGACTGGCCCGAGGTGAAACGCTCGCGCGAGACGATGGTGCTGGCGCAGGAGTTTGGCGCGACTTCCTGACAGCATTGCAATGAACCTGAACGCATGATTCAGCCGCAGTTCATGTCACCGCCGCGAAACTTCCTCTGCATCATCTCATCGATTCAAGCAGAGGACATCTCATGGAGCGCCGGAACTTTTTGAAACTCGCGTTCGGTGTTGCGGCCGGAGCCGCCGCGTTCACCGCCGCAGCGCAGGCCGCGCCATTGGCGCCGCAGCCACTCGGTCAGGTCGGCTTGCCGCAGGGCAGTCCGGATGCTCAGCCCGCCGTCATCAGCGGCGAGGAAGCTGCCCAGCTCAAGCCCGAGCAGGTGCACTGGCATGGCGGCTGGCATCACCGCCACGGGGGCTGGCGTCGCCGCCATTGGGGCTGGCATCGCCGCTGGCACCACCGCCGCTGGCGTCACTGGTAGCGCCACGCCTGGATTGGAAAAGGGGATCGCGATTGCGGTCCCCTTTTTTGGTTTGTCAGTGCTCCAAACGAAAATGGCCGCGCAGGCTGTCGCCGCGCGGCCATTTCGCAGATGCGAGAGATCAGAACGGACGGCAGCGGCCGGCGTACCAGCGGAAGCCATAGGGGCACACGCGCGGACGCACGACGACGACCGGCGGGGCGACCACGACCGGCGCCGGGGCGACGTAAACCGGTGCCGGGGCCACGACAACCGGACCACGCATCGGACGGCAGGCACCGTAGGCGCCGCGGTACCAGCCCGGGCCGCAACCGCCGGCAGCGCTGGCGGCCTCGCTGAAGCCGACGACTGCGCTCGCGAGCATCGCGGCGGCGAACAGATATTTCATGTGATCTTCCTTCTCGTCCTTGGGCAAGTTTTGGGGGAGACTCTAGGGGCAAGTACTTCGATGGTTTGCTTTTCGATGGCTTGGCGCTTGCAGCGCACAATGAATCAAAAGACACGATTCGGCACATTAAATTCGAGCACATGCCGTCACGCCGCGATCCAAACCTGCCAATCATGACCTGAATGCGGCATGAACATTTTTCGCGTGCGGATTCAGGCGACAGCGATGGCGCTGGAGCCCCGTCCGATGAATACGAACGGCGCTCTCGATTTTGTTTGACACTTTTTCCCGACGCCACGCGAAACGCGTGATCAATCCTTCTCGCTGCCGAACAGCGCCGCGAACTGCTTCTCGCCGGTGCGGGTGAAATTCACCACGCGGCTGCCGGGCGTGGCGTCGCGCGCGGCCCATTTCAGCTCGGCGAAGCGCTGCATCATCGCAGCACCCAGCGTGCCGGCGAGATGGTGGCGCCGCTCGCTCCAGTCGAGGCAGGCCTTGCAGACCGGGCGGCGCGGATGGTTCAGCGTCTCGGGCGCGATCTGCAGATGCTTGGCGAGGAAACGCTCGCCTTCCGCCGTCAGCTCGATGTCCTGCTTCTTCTGCTTGACCAGATTACGCGCGCGCAGGCTGTCGAGCATCTGCACGCCGAGATCGCCGGCGAGGTGGTCGTAGCAGATCCGCGCACGCCGCAGCGCCGGATCCTTTGGCCCGGTGCGCACGCGCATATGGCCGGTGCGCGCGGCAAGGCCGGCAAGGCCTTCGAGCACACCGGCGACGTCATCGTCGGTGAGGCGGTAGTAGCGGTGGCGGCCTTGCTTCTCCGGCTCGACCAGCCCGCCGGCCTCGAGCTTCGACAGATGCGAGCTCGCGGTCTGCGGCGTGATGCCGGCCTCCTGCGCAAGCTCGCTCGCGGTGAGCGCGCGTCCGTTCATCAGCGCCGTGAGCATGTTGGCGCGGGCGGGATCGCCGACCAGCGCGGCGATCATGGCAATGTCGGGTCCTGATTTCATGCTTCGATAGTAGCCGAAGCATTGTAGCCGGGCAAGCCAGTAGCGTGGTGCTGCGAACACGTCATTGCGAGCGACGCGATCCGGCGCCGTAGGGTGGGTTAGCCGAGCAGATGCGCAAAGCGCGTTTGCTCGGCGTAACCCACCACTTCTGCTTCTGCGGATACCAAAGAGGCGGGTTACGCCGTGCGAATTGCGCTTCGCGCAGTCGCAGGGCTAACCCACCCTACGAGACCTGCACTCGCAATGACGGAAGAAACAGGAGAGCCCATCATGTCCGTCACCGTTTTCATCCGCTATCAGCTCGATCCCTTCAAGCGTGCGCAGTTCGAGGACTATTCGAAGCGCTGGCTCACCATCATCCCGAAATGCGGCGGCGACCTGATCGGCTATTTCATGCCGCATGAAGGCACCAACAACATCGCCTTCGCGCTGATTACCTTCGAAAGCCTCGCTGCCTACGAGGCCTATCGTGCGCGGTTGCGGCAGGATGCGGAAGGCATGGCGAATTTTCACTTCGCGGAGGAGAACAAATTCATCCTCGCGGAGGAACGCACCTTCCTGCGCAAGGTGGTAGTGTAGGCCATCAACGACAAGGAGATGCCCATGATCGCCGTGATCTTCGAGGTCTGGCCCAAGCCCGAGCACAGCCAGACCTATTTCGACCTCGCGGCCGATCTGAAGCCGATCCTGCAGACTATCGACGGCTTCGTCTCGGTCGAGCGTTTTGAAAGCCTGACCGAGAAGGGCAAGTTCCTGTCGCTGTCGTTCTGGCGTGACGAGGCGGCGGTGCAGGCGTGGCGCAACACGATGGAGCACCGCCGCACCCAGGCCAAGGGCAGGGCCAAGATCTTTGCCGACTACCATCTGCGTATCGCCAGCGTCGTTCGTGACTACGGCATGACCGATCGCGCGCAGGCACCGCAGGACAGCCGCGCCGCGCACGACGCGCACTAGCGTTCTCGGGCGCGCACTAGCGCTGCCGCCTATGTGTGCCTATGTCTGCGCGGCAATACCAGGGAGAGAAACATGCACGTGACAACTGCTGACAAGCGCGCGACGTTCAAGAAGCTGCACGAGAGCGGCTGCTTCATCCTGCCCAACCCGGTCGATGTCGGCAGCGCCAAAGCGTTGCAGCATCTCGGCTTCAAGGCGATAGCATCGTCGAGCGCGGGCTTTGCGTGGACCATCGGCAAGGCCGACAACCGCGTCACGATCGAGGATGTCTGTCAGCATCTGGCAGCATTGAGCTCGTCCGTCGACATTCCCGTGAATGCGGATTTCGAGGGCGGTTTTGCGGTCGAGCCGGATCAGGTTGTTGATCACGTCGAGCGCGGCGTGCGCACAGGTGTCGCCGGCCTGTCGATCGAGGATTCCACCGGCGACAAGGACAAGCCGCTCTATGATCGCGCACTCGCAGTCGAGCGCATCAAGGCGTCGCGCAAGGCGATCGGCGACAGCAACACGATGCTGGTCGGCCGCTGTGAGGCGTATCTCTGGGGCGTGACGGATCTCAAGCTCGTCATCGACCGGCTCACCGCTTACGCCGATGCCGGCGCCGATTGTCTCTATGCGCCAGGCCTGAAGACGCGCGAGGACATCGCTGCGGTGGTGAAGGCTGTTGCACCAAAGCCGTTCAATCTGCTGATCGGCGCGTCCGGCCTGTCGCTGAAGGAAGCCGAAGATCTCGGCGTACGCCGCATCAGCGTCGGTGGATCGCTCGCCCGCGCCGCCTGGGGCGGCTTCATGCGCGCGGCAAAGGAGATGGCGGAGAAGGGCACGTTTAGCGAGCTCGGCAGCGGTTATCCCGGCGGTGAGCTCAATAAAATGTTCAGCTAAAAACAACAGCGGCGGGATATCTCGATCCCGCCGCTGTTTCATCCTCTCGGTGTCATTCCCCGCGAAGGCGGGGAATCCAGTACGCTGCGGCCTATCGATCAATCATGACCGCCACGGAGTACTGGGTCGCCCGGTGAAGCCGGGCGACGACAGCGTTGGCGTTACAGTTACTTCGCGCCGTCAGCCGGCGGAGCCGAATCCGGCTTTGCCGCCGGCGTATCGGCCGGAGCCGCCGGCTTGCTCGGCGCAGCACCCGTGGTCACGCCAGGCGCGGTGTTATTGCGCGGCGTCACGTCACGCATGCCGGGAGGTGCGGCCGGATTTGCCGGCGCCGTCTGCTGCGCGGTCTGCGTGGCAGGCGCGTTGCTCGCCTGGTTGCCCGTGCTGGTATTGTTCAAGCCATAGAACACAGCGCCCAGAACCAGGGCGACAGCTACGGCAAAGAGCGCGACCTTGCCGCTAGAGGCGGGGCCTTCACCGAGCTCGGGATCGGCCTGGAGGTCGGAATCCCGACGCGCCGCGCGAAGGTACTCATCGTCGGCGAGGTTCGGGCGGTACGGATCGTTGGGAAAACGGTCGTCAGCCATCGATTGGGTCTCCTCGTTGATTGCCCCCTGACAACCCTCAGCTGCGAGATTCCGTTCCGTGCTCGTTATGCTTTCGTCGCATGTTGCCCTCGCGCCAGGAATCGGGAACCTGTGCATGCGGGAACCGTCTCGCGTAAGTTCCATCGCAGGGAGAAGGGAACAAGGCGATGTGGAGCCTGCCGCCGACCGATAGCGTGCTGCACTTCCTCTCGTTGGTTGCGGTGGCGGCGCAGGGCATGACCGCCGCACTCGCAGCGGGACGGCGCAGCATGGACTGGCTTGGTGTCTGCTTCCTTGGCTGCATCACCGCACTCGGTGGCGGCACGCTGCGCGATCTCTTCCTCGGGCATTATCCGCTGGCCTGGGTGCAGAACCCGATCTATCTCGCGCTCGCCGGAGGTGCGGCCTTCATCACCATCCTGATCGCGCGCCTCGTGCATCGGCTGAAGGTTGCTTTCATCGTGCTCGATGCGATCGGCCTGGTCGTCTTCACCATGGCCGGCTGCGACGTCGCCTGGCAGATGGACGCCTCGCTGCCGATCGTGATCGTTTCCGGCATGGTGACGGGCTGCGCCGGTGGCGTGTTGCGCGATGTGCTCTGCAACGACGTGCCGCTGCTGTTTCGCTCGGAGCTTTATGCGACCGTGTCGGTGGTGACCGGCCTGTTCTACGCCACTGCGTTCGGCCTCAATCTCAACGCCGAGCTCTGGACCATTTTGACGTTTGTCCTCGGCATCAGCCTCCGCCTGCTCGCGGTGCGCTACAAATGGGAGATGCCGAAATTTGTGTTCACGGGGGAAGAGGAGCGCTAGGTGTTGTCTTCACAGCTTTATCCGCGTCGTCATTGCGAGCGCAGCGAAGCAATCCAGAATCTTTCGGCGGAGGCACTCTGGATTGCTTCGCTGCGCTCGCAATGACGGAGAGGGAGCGTTGACTACGGCTCTTGCCCTCGCGCCTTCGCCACCTGCGCCGGTGTCACCAGCGGGCCAGCATTGCCCCAGGAATTGCGGATGTAGTTCGTCACCGCCGCGATCTGTTCGTCGGACAATTGCTTGGCGTAGCCCGGCATCTCGCCGGTGTTCGGCGCCCGCGGTGTCGTCACGGTGTGTGCGCCGTCGAGGATGACGCGCAGGGTCGAGGACGGGTTGATCGATTGCAGCAGCGCGTTGCCGGGCAGCGGGGGATAGATGCGCGGCGCACCGGAGCCGTCGGCTTCGTGGCAGGCGATGCAGAATTTCGAATAGACCGCCTGGCCGGCTTTCATCTCGGCCTCTTCAGGGGGCGTCGCGATCGTCTCACGACGCGCCGGCGGCAGGCTCTTCAAATAAGTCGCGATTGCGCGCACATCGGCATCGCTCATCTTCGAGGTCGAATTGACGATCACCTCGGCCATCGGACCGCCGGCATGGCTCTTGGCGTTGCGGCCGCTCTGCAGATATTCAGTGATGTCGTCCGCGCTCCACGATTGCAGCCCGGTCCGTGTGGCGCCGTCGAGCCGCGGCGCGAACCAACCGTCGAGCTCGCTGCCGGTCAGCGCCTGCGCAGCCTTGTCCGCGCCGAAATAGTTCTTCGGTGTATGGCAGGCGCCGCAATGGCCGGGCCCCGTGACGAGATAGCCACCACGATTCCACGCTGCGCTCTTGCTCTGGTCAGGCTCGAACAGGCCGGGCGTGAAGAACAGCAGGTTCCAGCCGCGCATCAGGAAGCGATAATTGAGAGGCCAGTTCAGCTCCGGCGGCTTGTTGCGGCTCACGACCGGCGCAAGCGTGCCGAGATAGGCACGGATTGCCAGCGTGTCGTCCTTGGTCATCTTTGTGAAGTAGGGGTAGGGGAACGCCGGGTAGTACAATGAGCCGTCCGGCGCGGTACCGTAGCGCACGGCGCGGGTGAAATCGGCATCCAGCCAGGCGCCGATCCCGGTGTCGCGATCCGGCGTCAGGTTCGGTGCGTAGATCGCGCCGAAGGGTGTGTCGATGCGCTTGCCCCCGGCGAACGGCTTTGCGGGATCGGCGGTGTGGCAGCCCGCGCAGTCGGCGGCTTCGACCAAGGTCTTGCCATAGGCGATCTGCTCAGGCGACGGTTCGGCCGCAACGGCCGCGCTCGCAACCGCACTGCACAAGAGCGCAACAGCTGGAATCGTCCGCATCAAGAGCCTTCTCCTGCGACCAATCGTCGAGTGCTGGATCATAGCGGCGTCATGTCGTTTCGCGACGGCGGGGGTATGGTGACACAAATTGAAAATAGCCAATGCCTTTCCGGCCACGAAATTGCGTTTTTTTCCCGTCGCCGCAGAACGACCAGATTTGTGATGCGCCGCGTTAAATATCCGACATAGAGTGGCAGAGGTGGTCGGCGCGCCCTAGCTAAAAACAACGGGCAGGCAACGGCTTAAGCAGCCAAACGCTCAAAAGGGCGGAAGAGGACAACAATGGGCATCAACCAGGGTCCGATCAGTCTCGATCAGAAATACACCCAAGACACCGGCCATATCTTCACGACGGGCATCCAGGCGCTGGTCCGTCTGCCCATGGCCCAGATTCGCCGCGACCGTGCCGCAGGCCTGAACACCGCAGGCTTCATCTCCGGCTATCGCGGCTCGCCGCTCGGCGGCTACGACCAGCAGCTCTTCGCCGCGCGCAAGCACCTCGAGCAGTACAACATCAAGTTCCAACCCGGCGTGAACGAGGATCTGGCGGCGACCGCGGTCTGGGGCTCGCAGCAGCTCAACCTCTCGCCCGGCGCGAAATACGACGGCGTGGTCGGCATCTGGTACGGCAAGGGCCCCGGCGTCGACCGCTGCGGTGACGTCTTCCGCCACGGCAACGCGGCCGGCTCTGCCAAGAACGGCGGTGTGTTGTGCCTGGCCGGCGACGACCACGGCGCAAAGTCCTCGACCGTCCCGCATCAGTCGGACCACGCCTTCATGTCGGCGCTGATGCCGTATCTCTATCCCTCGAGCATCCACGAGATGATCGAGATGGGCCTGCTCGGTATCGCGATGTCACGTTACTCCGGCTGCTGGGTCGGCATGAAGGTGATCACCGAGACGGTCGAGACCACCGCCGAGATCGACCTCACCGACGAGATGAAGCCCTTCATCATCCCCCCGGATTTCGAGCTGCCCCCCGGTGGGCTCAATCTGCGCTGGCCGGACGACCGCTTCGAGCAGGACCGTCGTCTGCAGGACTACAAGGGCTTTGCCGCGATCGCCTTTGCGCGCGCCAACAAGGTCAACCGCGTCACCATGGATTCGCCGAACGCTCGCTTCGGCATCATGGCCTCGGGCAAGAGCTACGAGGACGTCCGCCAGGCGCTGCGCGAACTCGGCGTCACCGAAGAAGTCGCCGCGAAGATCGGCCTGCGTCTCTACAAGATCGGCATGCCCTGGCCGCTGGAGCCGGAAGGCGTGCATGAATTCGCCGTCGGTCTCGAAGAGATCTTCATCGTCGAGGAACGCCGCGAGATCGTCGAGAACCAGGTCAAGCAGGTGTTGTTCAACTGGCGCGACGACGTGCGCCCGCGCATCGTCGGCAAGATGGACGAGCACGACAAGCGTTTCCTGACCTTCGCCGCCGAGCTCAGTGTCGCCTCGTTTGCGACGTCGCTGACCGAACGACTTCTTCGACTTAATCTCAATCCCGAGATTGCGGAGATGCTCCGCGCCAAGGCCGACTGGTTCAACGGCCGCCAGGCGTCCCAGATGATCCCCACGGCGCCCGTCTCCCGCACTCCTTACTTTTGCTCCGGCTGTCCCCACAACACATCGACGAAGGTCCCCGAAGGCAGCCGCGCGCTGGCCGGCATTGGCTGCCACTTCATGGCGCTGTGGATGGACCGCTCGACCGAGACGTTTACGCATATGGGCGGCGAGGGCGTGCCGTGGGTCGGCATCGCGCCTTTCACCAACGAGAACCACATTTTCGCGAACCTCGGCGACGGCACCTATTTCCACTCCGGTCTTCTCGCCATCCGCCAGGCGGTCGCCTCCAAGACCAACATCACCTACAAGATCCTCTACAACGACGCCGTCGCCATGACCGGCGGCCAGCGTCATGACGGCGATCTCTCGCCGCAGCAGATCACCTTCCAGCTCCATGCCGAAGGCATTCGCGAGATCTATCTGGTCTCGGAAAACCCCGATTCATATCCGGCCGACACCATCGCGCCCGGCGTGAAGCTCTATCATCGCGATGAGCTGCAGAACGTCATGAAGATGTGCAGGGAGTACAAGGGCACGTCGGCCATTGTCTTCGTGCAGACTTGTGCGGCCGAGAAGCGCCGCCGCCGCAAGCGCGGCCTGATGGAAGATCCGGCACGTCGCGTCATGATCAACCCGGCCGTCTGCGAAGGCTGCGGCGATTGCTCGGTGCAATCGAACTGCATCTCGGTCGAGCCGCTGGAGACCGAGTTCGGTCGCAAGCGCGCCATCAACCAGTCCGCCTGCAACAAGGACTATTCCTGCCTCAAGGGTTTCTGTCCGTCCTTCGTCACCGTCGATGGCGGCAAGCCGCGCCACCGCGCGCCCGCTGACCTCGGCGATATCGGTGCGCTTCCCGAGCCGGCGTCGCGTCCGACGCTGGACAAGCCCTACAATATCGCCGTTGGCGGTGTCGGCGGCACCGGCGTACTCACCATCGGTGCGTTGCTCGGCATGGCCGCTCACATCGAGGGCAAGGCATCGATGATCCTCGACATGTCCGGCCTCGCGCAGAAGGGCGGCGCGGTGCTCAGCCACGTGCGGCTATCGGATCATCCGGCCGAAGTCACGTGCTCGCGCATCGTCACCGGCACGGCCGACGTCGTGCTCGCCGCCGACGAGGTGGTCGCGGTCGCCAAGGATACGATCTCGCTCTGCGACAGCACCCGTACCCGTGGCATCATCAACAGCCACGTCATTCCGACCGCCGATTTCGTCCTCAATCGCGACTTCAATTTTCAGACGCGTAAGCTGAACGGTCTCTTGGAGACGGCGCTGCACAAGGACTCTGTCTTCTTCGACTTCACCAAGCCGGCCGAGCTGCTGCTCGGTGACAGCATCGCCACCAACATGATGATGATGGGCTATGCCTATCAGAAGGGGCTGTTCCCGCTCTCGGCGGAGTCGATCGAGCAGGCGATCGAGATTAACGGCGTCTCGATCAAGATGAACAAGGAAGCCTTCCGCCTCGGCCGCCTCGCGGTCGCCGATCCCGCGCGTCTCGCCGAGATGCTGAAGGGAACGGACGAGGTCGAAGCGCCCAAGACGCTGGACGCCATGACGCTCGACGAGATCATCGAGCACCGTGCAAAGCATCTCACCGCCTATCAGAACGGCCGTCTCGCCAAGCGTTACCGCAAGCTGGTCGACCAGGTCCGCGATGCCGCGGTCAAGGGTAGCTACGGCGATGCGCTGCCGCGTGCGGTCGCGATCAATTACGCCAAGCTGCTGGCTTACAAGGACGAGTACGAGGTCGCGCGGCTCTTCACTGACGGCGCCTTCGCAAAGCAGCTCAACGACCAGTTCGAGGGTGACTTCAAGTTCAGCTTCAACCTGGCGCCGCCGATCCTGGCGTCCGGCGTTGATGCGCTGGGCCGTCCGAAGAAGCGCGCGTTCGGCCCGTGGATGCTGAAGGTGTTCGGCGTGCTCGCCAAATTCAAGTTCCTGCGGGGCACCCCGCTCGACATCTTCGGTCGCAGCGCCGACCGCAAGCTCGAGCGCGATCTGATCGTCGGTTACGAGAAGGACGTCGCCACCGTGCTCGGCCTGTTGTCGCCGGTGACGGTCGACACTGCGGTGGAGTTGCTCTCGCTGCCCGATCGCATCCGCGGCTACGGCCCGGTGAAGGAGAAGGCGGTTGCGGACGCCAAGGCCCGCTACGCCCAGCTCGCAGCCGATTTGGCCAACCCGCCGCCGGCGCCGAGACAGATCGCAGCCGAGTAGGGGCGGTCGCGCAGTAGGGCGGATTAGCGAAGCGTAATCCGCCACTTCTGTTGCCCCGGAGGTCAAGCCGGCGGATTACGCCTTCGGCTCATCCGCCCTACGATTTCTTTTGTGAAATCAGTAGCCGTTCTACTGTGCATGGGGTTGTTTTCGCGGAGTCAGATCGATCTTCCGATAAAGCGAAAAGCTGCTTGCCCCGTCGGGCAAAACACCTCTACGATTTCCGCCGTCTCGTCCGTCATTGCGAGCGCAGCGAAGCAATCCAGAGATGCATCCGCGGAAAGACTTCGGGATTGCTTCGCTG
>JAEWHT010000176.1 GCA_023387695.1 Pseudomonadota bacterium
CAGCGCCGGGCGATGGCCTGGCCGATCCGGCCCATGCCGACGATGCCGACCTTACGATCGCGCAGCGAACCGACGCTGAGCGGGTAGTTCTGGGTCTGCCAGAGGCCGGAGCGGACGTAGCGGTCGGCCTTGATGAATTCGCGTACGGTCGAGATCAGCAGCCCCATCGCGACGTCGGCGACCTCCTCGGTCAACACGTCAGGCGTGTTAGTGACGATGATGTTGTGCTCGGCCGCGTATTTGGCATCGATGTGGTCGTAGCCGACGCCGAAGCTCGCCACCATCTCGATCTTGGGCAATCGCGACAGCGAATCCTTGTCCGCGCGCACCGTATGATAGGTCACCGCGACGCCGCGGATCTTCTCGCGGATCGCCGGCGTCAGGCGCTCGAGGTCACCGTGAGTTTCAGCCTTGTGAACGACGAAATGATCGGAAAACCCGTTTTCGAGGATCGGCCGAGACGGCCCATAGATCAAAAGGTCGATCTTGTCGGACGAAACGGTAGACATCAGGTTTCCTTTCCAAGCGCGCTCTCATGCCAGCGCCGTAAAACGAGGTGGGAAATTAGCGCCAGCACCCCATAGATGACAATCCCGGCCAGCGACAACAAAAGCAGCGCTGCGAACATGCGGGGTATGTTCAATCGGTAGCCGGATTCGGCAATCCGGTAGGCGAGGCCCGAGCCGGCCCCCGCCGTTCCCGCCGCGATCTCGGCCACCACGGCACCGATCAGCGACAGGCCGCCGGCGATGCGCAGACCGCCGAGAATATAGGGCAGCGCCGCCGGCAGCGTCAGGAAGCGCAGGGTCTGTGGCGGCGATGCACCATAGAGCTGGAACAGGCCCGCGAGGTTGCGGTCGACCGAATTCAGCCCGAGCGTGGTGTTCGACAGCACCGGGAAAAAGGCGACGATGAAGGCGCACACGACGACGGCGGTTTGCTGGTCCAGGTAGATCAGCAGGAGCGGCGCGATCGCGATCACCGGCGTCACTTGGAGCACGACGGCATAGGGGAACAGCGAGTATTCCACCCATTTCGACTGGTTGAACAGCAGCGCCAGCGCAATGCCGCCGATGCTCGCGGCGAGGAAACCTTCCAGCGTCGTCAGCAGCGTGGTGGCAAGCGACTGTGACAGCACCGCCCAGTCCTTGATCAGCGTCAGGAAAATCAGCGACGGCGCCGGCAGCACGTAAGGCGGGATTTGCCTGATACGGACCACGAGCTCCCAGGCAGCGAGGCCCGCCGCGAACACGACGACCGGCAGTACGAAGCGCACCGCGCGTTGCGCGCCTGACGGTTTTGCGGTGACCGGGGCTTGGGCGTTCATAGCGTCGACTGCCCCTGATAGGACGGCGCCAGCGCGGCCGATACCTTCCGGCAATAGTCGGAATAGGCGGCCGACGTGCGAAACTCCTCACCTCGCGGCTCGACTGTCTCGACGCGGATGTCGGCCTGGATGCGGCCAGGCCGCGCCGACATGACCACGACGCGCTGCGACAGGTAGACGGATTCGAACACCGAATGGGTGACGAAGATGACGGTCTTGCCAAGGCTGCGCCACAGCGCGAGCAGATCGTTGTTGAGACGAAAGCGCGTGATCTCGTCAAGCGCCGCGAATGGCTCATCCATTAAGAGGATGTCCGGATCGGTGATAAGCGCGCGGGCCAGAGAGACCCGCATCTTCATGCCGCCGGACAATTCGCGCGGAAAGGCGTCGGCGAAATCGGCGAGCCCGACGCTGGCCAGCGCCGCGTCGGCCCGCGCCCGCCCTTCAGCTTTCGAAATGCCGCCTAACTTCAGCGGCAGCCGCACGTTCTCGCGCACGCTGGTCCAAGGCATCAGGGTCGGCTCCTGGAATACGAAACCGATGCCATGTCCCGGCTGCACCTCGCCCTCGTGACGCGATGTCCGTACCGTACCTGATGACGCTGAGCTCAGTCCTGCAATCAACCTGAGCGCCGTCGACTTGCCGCAACCGGAGGGCCCAAGCAGCGAGATGAACTCGCCCTTGCGCACCGCAAGGTCGAGCGGACCGAGCGCCGTAACGCCATTGTCATAGACCTTTGTCACGCCGCGCAAACTGACGGCGAGGGCCGTCAGGCTGGCCTCGATCGTGGGCGAAGGTTTGGCTGACGACATCAACGCCGGCGTTACGGCTTGGCCGGGCGCAGCTCGACGCCCACACCCTTGTTGACGAAGCGCAGCGTGTAGGACTTGCGGAAATCGAGATCGCCCTTGACCACGCCGGCCTTCACCATTTTGTCGAAGAAGGAGGTGTAGCGATCGTCGCTCATCGCGCCGATGCCGTTCTTCAGGGAATCGCCGGAATCGACGATGCCGTACTCCTTCATCTTGGCGACGGAATAAGTGAGCAGTTCGTCAGTCATCTCCGGATTGAGCTTCTTGATCATGGCATTGCCGGCGGAATTGTCGCTGTAGATGTAATTGTACCAGCCGATCATGGAGGCATCGACGAAGCGCTGCACCAGGTCCGCCTTCTTCTCGACCAGGTCACGCCGGGTTTCGATCAGGGTCGAATAGGTGTTGAAGCCGGCATCGGCGAGCAGGATGACGTTCGGCTTGAAGCCGGCGGCCTTCTCGACGGCGAAGGGCTCGGAGGTCACGTAACCCTGCATCGCGCTCTTGGGATTGGCGATGAAGGGCTGCGGATTGAAATTATAGGGGCGGACGTTCTTCTCGCTGAAACCATATTCGGACTTCAGCCACTGGAAGTAGCTGGTCATGCCCTCCTTCGAGACGAACAGCGTCAGCGGCTTGAGATCCTGGATCTTGGTGACCTTCGCATCGGGCTGCGTCAGCAGCACCTGCGGATCTTTCTGGAAGACAGCGGCGATGGTCACAACCGGGACATTGTTGGCGACCGCATCGAACGACATCAGCGTGTTTGCGGCCATGAAGAAATCGATTTTGCCGGCGATCAGGAGCATCCGGTTGTTCTCGTTGGGCCCGCCCGGAACGATGCTGACGTCGAGCCCGTACTTCTTGTAGGTGCCGTCGGCGACCGCCTGGAAGAAGCCACCATGCTCGGCCTCGGCGACCCAGTTGGTGCCGAAGGTCACCTTGTCCAAGGTTTCGCTGCGCGCCGGCAGGATCGACACGAGAGAGGCCAGCAAGCCCGCCGTTAACGCTCGCCGCAGATGGGAAGGGCTCATGAATGCACTCCGTCGATCATGTCTGGCCGATGACAAAACAACGCGATAGAACCGCAAGATAGCAGGGGACGCTGGCCGGCCGGGCCCGCGTCCCCTGATAACCCCAAACTACGTGACAAATTCAGGCAAAGAAACCTCGATGACGCATTCCCGCGACTGGACCGAAATTCGCTGGGCCGACGCTGCGCCTGCGGATATTTCGCGCTGGATCGCGGTGTTGCCGTTGGCGGCGACCGAACAGCACGGCCCGCATTTGCCGCTCGAAACCGACGTGCTGATTGCGGACGCTTATCTGGCGCGCGTGCGCGAGTTGCTGCCCGCGACTGCTCCAGTGACATTCCTGCCCGTCGAACCCATCGGCATTTCGACCGAGCACATCAACTATCCGGGCACGCAGACTTTGCCGAACGATGTGGCGCTGAAGCGCTGGACCGGGATCGGCGAGGACATCGCACGACGCGGCGTCAAGAAGCTCGTCATCATAACCAGCCATGGCGGCAACAGCGCCGCGATGATGCTGGTGGCGCAGGATCTTCGCGCGCATCACAAGATGTTCGTGGTGACGACGTCATGGTCGCGGCTGTCAGCTGCCGAAAAATTGTTTCCAGCCGACGAAGTGCGACACGGAATCCATGGCGGCGCGGTCGAGACCTCGATCATGCTGGCGCGTTATCCCGATCACGTGCGCACGAACGCGATCGCGGATTTTCCCGCGAGCAGCATCGCGTTGGAAAAGCAATATCGCTGGCTCTCGACGCAGCGACCCGCACCTTTCGCCTGGCAGGCGCAGGATCTCAACGCCAGCGGCGCTGTCGGCAACGCGACGCTCGCCGTCGCTGAGAAAGGCGAGCAGCTGCTCGACCAGGGCGCCCGTGCGTTTTGCGAGCTGCTGGCTGAAGTCGATGACTTCGACGTGAACAGGCTCGCCAAGGGTCCGCTCGGCTAGGCTACATCTATCTGGAATCATTTGAGAAAGAGCGTGCTCCTCGATGCGAGGCGGGCGCGTTCGAACCGGTTTTGGGAAACCTCCGTCCAATTCGGCACGCGGACCACAACGGACCGTCTCAACCCGGATAGAATTTCACATGTCGATCAAGACCAAGTTTGCCGCCGTCGCTCTCGCCACCCTCGCCATCGCCGGCAGCATCGCGACCACCACTTCGCAGGCCAACGCCAAGCCGCTCGGCTGGGGCTGGGGTGTCGGCGCCGGCATCGCCACCGCCGCTGTTGTCGGCACCGCGATCGCTGCCAGCAACCAGCCCTACTACTACGGTGGCTACCACCATTGCGGTTGGTCCGCTCGCTACAACGCCTTCGGCCAGTACGTCGGCAGCGTTCGCACTTGCTACTGATTTGAGGATCTGAGGCCGGTCTTACGTGGATCCTGCGTCCGACACGGGCGCCTCATCCACCCCGTGTCGTGCCCCCGACCCGCCCGGCTGTCCCCCCGGGCGGGTCATCCTTTTTCCGCGCCGGGAATTTGTTGCAGCACCGTCACAGAAGGATGCGAACGATCCTCTGCGACATTCTGGACTAGTTGCTATTGCGAATTATTAGCAATAAGGTTCTCAACAAGCGCAGGGGCTTGGCAGACCTTGGGATGAAATCGCGCTGAGACGGGTTCATCTCGTCCAGCCGCGGAAACAGCCAAGACCCTGATGACAGGATCGCCGCGAATCGGCAGGGATGTCGGGAGCGGTTTGGGCGCAGTCGCGTCTTGGGGGCGTGGGTTTTGACGTTGAGAGGTCAGCGACATCGGTATTTGCGGACGGCCGCGGCGATTGCCTCGGGCCTGCTCGCACTTCCGGCTGCCAGCTTCGCTGCCGACCTGCCGCTGAAGGCGCGCGCCGCGAAAACTGTCTACGACTGGACCGGCTTCTATGTCGGCGGCCACTTCGGCTATGGCGACGCGGGCTTCGGGCCTGGCACCAATCCGTTGCCTGAGCAGGGCGTCATCCTTCCGCACAGCGCAACGGGGCTCAGCGGCGGCTATCAGCTCGGCTACAACCGACAGCTCGCAAACCGCGTCGTGCTCGGCATCGAAGCGGATGCGACGTTCACAGGGCCGCTCGACGGCCCGGCGCTGGGACGTTCGCCAGTCCCCTTCAACACCACGATCGACTATGTCGGCACCGTGCGCGGTCGCATCGGTTACGCCTTCGACCGCTTCATGCCGTACGTCACCGGCGGCGTCGCCTGGGGTCACACGCACATCAACGTCAATGATGTGGACGGCGTCACGCCGTTGTTTCCTGTCGGACACTATCAGACCGGATGGACGGCCGGCCTCGGTCTCGAATACGCCGTCAGTGGCAATTGGACGGCGAAGGCCGAATACGACTACGTCGATCTCTCGCGCAAGACCTATGACCTCAGCGGCTTTGGCCTCGGCAGCGTCAACGTCGATCCGCGCATCCACCTGTTCAAGCTCGGCCTGAACTACCAATTCGGCGACACGCCGTGGATGCCGGCCGTCGGTAAACCCAGGCTGCCTGACTCCGACGACTGGAACGTGCATGCGCAAACGACCGTGCTGCCGCAAGGCTATGGTCCGATCCATTCGCCCTATGCGAGCCCGCAGAGCCTGCCCGGCGGCGGCCAATTCCAGGCGACATGGACGACGACAGCCTTCCTCGGCGCGCGGCTTTGGGACGGCGGCGAGTTCTATTTCAATCCGGAGCTCGCGCAGGGCTTTGGCCTCAACGGCACGCTCGGACTTGCCGGCTTCTCCAATGGCGAAGCGCAGAAGGCGGGTGCGCCATTCCCCAAGATCCGCGCGCAACGCTACTACCTCAAGCAGACATTCGGACTCGGCGGCGAGCAGGAAGCCGTCGAGGACGGACCGAACCAACTCGCGGGCAAGCGCGATATCGATCGCGTCACGCTGATCGTCGGTCGCTTCGCCGTCGGCGACTTCTTCGATGGCAACTCCTACGCAAAAGACCCCCGCGCCGATTTCATGAATTGGGCGATGTGGTCATCGGGAGCCTACGACTTTCCGGCCGACCTGCCCGGCTACACTCGCGGCGCCGTGGTCGAGCTCAACCGCAAAGACTGGGCGATCCGCGGCGGCCTGTTCCAGGTGCCGTCCGCGCCGAACAGCGACGTGTTGACTTTCAAGACCGGCGGCACCGTGGTCGAATTCGAGGAGCGTCATACGCTGCTCGAGCAGCCCGGCAAATTGCGCGTCGGCGTCTTCGCCAACAGCGGCAACACCGCGAACTACAACGAGGTTGTTGCACAAGCTGCCGCCAACCCTGCACTCGACATCAACGACATCACGAACGCCAACCAGCGCACCCGCTCGAAATACGGCTTCTACGTCAATCTCGAACAGCAGATCGTCAACGACGTCGGCCTCTTTGCGCGGGCGAGCTGGAACGACGGCCAGAACCAGATCCTGTCCTTCACCGACATCGACCGTAGCGTGTCGGGCGGCCTGTCGATCAAGGGCAGTCATTGGGGACGTCCGGATGACACGGTCGGCATCGGCGGTGCCATCAACGGCCTGTCAGCGGCGCATCGCGACTTCCTCGCAGCCGGCGGCACCGGTCTCTTGATCGGCGATGGCCAGCTCAACTACCGCACCGAGCGTATCCTCGAGGCCTACTACGCCTATTCGGTCATCAAGGGCGTGACGATGACCGCCGACTATCAGCTCGTGGTCAATCCCGCCTACAACGCCGATCGTGGCCCGGTCTCGATCTTCTCGGGCCGCCTGCACGCCGAGTTCTGAACCTCCGCAGCCACAGATCCAGTCGGTGCGACAATTTGGTCGGAACCGGGCAAATCGCGCTTTGGGTTCATATATAAAGGGCTTGGTCCGGCGTCCGCCGGGCTGATTGTCCCTCCCACTAGCGCACAATGTTGTCTGTCGAACTCATCATCGTCGTCGTCCTGATCGTCATCAACGGCCTGCTGTCCATGTCGGAACTGGCCGTGGTCTCATCGCGCCCGGCACGGCTGTCACTGCTCGCCGCCAAGGGCGTGCGCGGCGCCGAGCGCGCGCTGACACTTGCGGCCGATCCCGGAAAGTTCCTCTCGACAGTGCAGATCGGCATCACGCTGGTCGGCGTGCTCTCGGGCGCATTCTCCGGCGCGACGCTCGGCCAGCGGTTGACGCAATGGCTGGTCGAGCTCGGGATGTCCTCGGGCATTGCTGACATCGTCGGCGTCGGCATCGTCGTCACCATCATCACCTATGCGACGCTGATCGTCGGCGAGCTGGTGCCGAAGCAGGTGGCGCTGCGCGACCCCGAGAGCATCGCGGTTAAGGTCGCACCCGCGATGCATGTGCTGGCGCGGATCTCGCTGCCGCTGGTGTTTGTCCTCGACCTCTCGGGCAAGCTGATCCTCACCTTGCTCGGCCGCGGCGGCAAGGCCGAGGAGAAGGTGTCGGAAGACGAGATCCATCACCTCGTCAGCGAGGCCGAGAGTGCCGGCGTGCTTGAGCCCGGCGAGAAGGAAATGATTGCAGGCGTGATGCGGCTCGGCGACCGTCCGGTTGGTGCGGTGATGACGCCGCGCACGGAGGTCGACGAGATCGACCTGAGCGATGATCTGTCGGTGATCCAGGCGCTCATCGCCAAGAGCCCGCACTCGCGCTTTCCGGTTTGCGATGGCGATCGCGACAAGCCGATCGGCGTGCTCCAGGCCAAGGATCTGCTGGTTGCCTATATGCGCGAGCGTACGCCCGATCTGCGTGCGCTGGTGCGCGAGACGCCGATCATTCCGGCGTCCGCGGATGCGCGCGACGTACTCGCAATCCTCAAGGCCGCGCCCGTGCATATCGGCCTCGTCCATGACGAGTACGGCGCCTTCGAAGGCGTGGTGACGGCGGCGGATATTCTGGAGTCGATCGTCGGCGCCTTCCATTCGGAGGAAGGCCCGCCGGAGCCGGCCTATGTCAAGCGCGCGGACGGCTCACTCCTCGTTTCAGGCTGGATGCCGGTCGACGAATTCGGCGAGTTGCTCGGCGTCGAGCTGCCGCCGCATCACCGCTACAACACGGTCGCAGGCCTAGTGCTGCAGCAATTCACCGTGCTGCCCAACGTTGGCGACGCCTTCGACTTCGGCGGCTGGCATATCGAGGTCGTCGATCTCGACGGCAGGAGGATCGACAAGATTTTGGCGAGCCGACTCGGAGAAGTAGAGACGGGATAGACCTCACCCGAACCGCACACCGATCCGCTTCTCCTTGCGCCACACCACCGTGCAGGACAGATGCTTGCTGTCGACCGGGATAACCAAGGTGAAGTGCTCGGGGATGCCGACCGGACTGGTGACGTCGAGAGCCGCGCCTGTGTCGGAGAAATTGCGGACGGTGCAGTCGATCGCGCCGCCGCCGAACTCGATGGTTCCGGCTTTCAATACGCGATGCCTTGCCTTGTTGCGTCTTTCTTCGTCCATCGGGCCAATTTACACCCGAAGCTGACACAGACGTTAAGATGCAACCAACTGCCGCTGAATTTACGCCGCGACCAGCTGCGGCGGTATCATGCGACGGCGCGCAACCTTAGACGGCCGGCTGGAACGACGCCGCCTGCGCCATCCGCCAAGCGTCGCGGAACCGCGGGTCTTCGGTTCCCTCGAGCAGTTCGCCCGGACGCAGCGCCGGATAGAGCTGAGCGAAGGATTGCACCTGGGTCGTCGAGGTCCGCTGGTTGAAATGGATCGGACGCAGTTGCTGCGGATGCTCGAGACCGGCGGCGGCGATCAGTTCGGTCAGCGAATGCAGCGTCGCGTGGTGATAGTTGTGCACGCGGTCGATCTTGAGCGGCACATACAGTGCGCGCGCACGCGTCGGGTCCTGCGTCGCAACGCCGGTCGGGCACCGATCGGTGTGGCAGCTCAACGACTGGATGCAGCCGAGCGAGAACATGAAGCCGCGCGCCGAATTGCAATAGTCGGCGCCGATCGCCATCGCGCGCGCCATATCGAAGGCGGTCGCGATCTTGCCGGACGCGCCGACCTTGATGCGATCGCGCGCATTGATGCCGACGAGCGCGTTGTGGACGAAGTTGACGCCCTCGCGCATCGGCATGCCCA
>JAEWHT010000238.1 GCA_023387695.1 Pseudomonadota bacterium
GTTCCGGCGCCTCGTTGCTGCTTACAACAACACACCGCGCAAGTGCCTTGACTTCAGGACCCCGGCAGAGGCCTTCTCCCAAGTGTTGCACTTCGAATGTGAATCCACCTCCCCGCCTTCGCGGGGATGACACACCGAAGTTGTTGAACCGCCGTAGCGTACCGCAATCAGTTCGTGACCCACTTACAGCCACGGCGCCGGCGTATCCATCGCAATGAGCTGCTCGACCTCGATGCGCGGGCGCACCACCGCGTATTGATCGCCCTTCACCAGCACCTCCGGCACCAGCGGCCGCGTGTTGTAGGTGCCAGCCTGCACGGCGCCATAGGCGCCTGATGTCATGATGGCGATGAGATCGCCCGGCTTCGGCGTCGGCAGCGTCCGATCAAGCGCGAGATAATCGCCGGTCTCGCAGACGGGGCCGACGACGTCGGCCATGATCGTGGCCGCGCCCTTGGCCGGCTGCGTCACCGGCAGGATGTCGTGATGCGCCTCGTATAGCGTCGGACGAATGAGGTCGTTCATCGCGGCGTCGATGATGACGAAGTTCTTCCCGTCGCCGTGCTTCACGTAGATCACCTTGGCGACGAGAATGCCGGCATTGCCGACGATCATGCGGCCGGGCTCGAACATCAGCGTGCAGCCGAGATTATGACTGATACGCTTGACCATCGCGGCATAGACGTCCGGCGCCGGTGGCGCTTCGCGGTCCATGTAATAGGGAATGCCGAGCCCGCCGCCGAAATCGACGTGGCTTATGTTGTGGCCATCGGCGCGCAGCGTCTGCACGAATTCGGAGAGGATGCGGAACGCGATCTCCATCTTGGAGAGATCGGTGATCTGGCTGCCGATGTGAACGTCGGTGCCGGTCACCTGGATGCCGGGCAGTTTCGCGGCGCGCGCGTAGACCTCGCGGGCGTGCACGATCGGAATGCCGAACTTGTTCTCGGACTTGCCGGTCGAAATCTTGGCATGCGTGCCGGCATCGACGTCCGGATTGACGCGGATCGAGATGCGCGCGGTCTTGCCCATCTCGGTCGCAAGGCGCGAGAGCAATTCGAGCTCGGGCTCGGATTCGACATTGAGGCAGAGGATGTCGGCGGCAAGCGCGGCGCGCAGCTCGGTCTCGGTCTTGCCGACGCCTGAGAACACGATCTTGCTGGCGGGAATGCCGGCGGCGAGCGCACGCTTCAATTCACCGCCCGAGACGACGTCAGCGCCAGCACCAAGCTTCGCCAGCGTGCGCAGCACCGACTGGTTGGAGTTCGCCTTCATCGCGTAGCAGACCAGCACCTTCTCGCCGGCAAAGGCATCGGCGAAGACGCGGTAGTGCCGCTCGAGCGTCGCGGTCGAATAGCAATAGAACGGCGTGCCGACGGTCGCGGCCAGCTCGGACAGATTCACGGCCTCGGCGTGCAGCACGCCGTTGCGATAGTCGAAATGGTTCATGGCGTTGGCTCAGTTGCCCCAGCCTATCGGCTGGGTTTTTCGTCCAGGAGCGGGTCGAGGATAAACGGTTTCTTCTTGCCTCTGGTCGCCGCCGGAGGAGCATCCGCGCCATAGGTCGGATTGAACACGCTCGGCGTCTTCTGGGCTTCAGCTTCAGTGTCGGTCGGCGCGGCGATGTTGGCCGTGGACGCGTTGGAGGCGGTCGGCGGCAGATCGAGCGGGCCCTTGCGGCCACAGCCGGCGAGCGCAAGTGCGCTCAAGCTCAAGACAATGATGGCCCACCCCGAACCGGCCGGGCGAAACTTTGACGTCACGACGAAATCCCCACTACGCGGGGCGCACCATACAGAGATTGGCACGCTCTGGCGAGAGCCGGATGACCATGAAACATAAGCGAAATTTTGCCCTCAGCCCAATTTTCGCTCTTTTTCCAGCCGCTTCGCCCAGCTCTTAGCCTGCGACGTCACGTTCTTCGGCGCGGTGCCGCCGAAGCTGGTCCGGCTCTTCACCGACGATTCGACCGAGAGCACGCCAAGCACATCCTTGGTGATCTCAGGCTCGATCGCCTGCATTTCCTTGAGCGGCA
The DNA here is from genome assembly GCA_023387695.1 of Pseudomonadota bacterium. Classification (GTDB taxonomy): domain Bacteria; phylum Pseudomonadota; class Alphaproteobacteria; order Rhizobiales; family Xanthobacteraceae; genus Bradyrhizobium. The sequence continues at coordinate 2,036 of JAEWHT010000238.1, forward strand.
GCTCGTGCAGCGCCACGCCGCCCTCGGAGGCCTTGGCGACGATGCGGCCGGTGACGTGATGGGCCTCGCGGAACGGCATCTTCAGCGTCCGTACCAGCCAGTCGGCGAGATCGGTCGCGGTGGCGTAGCCTTCGCCGGCGGCAGCCTTCATCTTGGCCTCATCAGGCACGAGGTCGCGAACCATGCCGGTCATGGCGCGGATCGCGAGCGACAGCGCAGCGAAGCCCTCCATGGCGCCCTGCTTGTCCTCCTGCATGTCCTTTTGATAGGCGAGCGGCAGGCCCTTCATCACGATCAACAGACCGTTGAGCGCGCCGATGACGCGCCCGGTCTTGGCGCGCACGAGTTCGGCGGCGTCCGGATTGCGCTTCTGCGGCATGATCGAGGAGCCGGTCGTGAACTTGTCGCTCAGGCGGATCATGCCGACCAGCGGCGAGGTCCAGATCACGATCTCCTCGGCAAAGCGCGACATGTGCACGGCGCAGATTGATGCGGCTGACAGCGTCTCCAGCACGAAGTCGCGGTCAGAGACCGCATCGAGCGAGTTCGCCATCGGGCGGTCGAAGGCCAACGCCTTCGCGGTGGCGTGACGGTCGATCGGGAACGAGGTGCCGGCGAGCGCAGCAGCACCCAGCGGCGATTCATTGAGCCGCTTGCGCGCATCCTGGAAGCGGCCGCGATCGCGCGCGGCCATCTCGACATAGGCGAGCAGATGGTGGCCGAACGTCACGGGCTGCGCGGTCTGCAGGTGCGTGAAGCCGGGCATCACGGTGCCGGCGTGCTCAAGCGCACGGTCCACCAGCGCCTGCTGGAATGCCGCGAGCGCCGCATCGGTCTCGTCGACGATGTCACGGACATAGAGGCGGAAATCGGTCGCGACCTGGTCGTTGCGCGAGCGCGCGGTGTGCAGGCGGCCGGCAGCGGGTCCGATCAACTCCGACAGGCGGCTCTCGACATTCATGTGAATGTCCTCGAGCGCGCGCTTGAATTCGAAGCCGCCCTTGCCAATCTCTGACAAAATCGTGTCTAGACCCTTACCGATATTTTTCGCATCAGAGGCCGTGATGATGCCGTTCGCGGCAAGCATCGCGGCGTGGGCCTTGGACGCGGCAATGTCCTGGGCAAAGAGGTGACGATCGACGTCGATGGAGACGTTGATCTCTTCCATGATCTCATCGGGACGTTCCGAGAACCGGCCGCCCCACATCTTGTTGCTCATGATCCCCTGCTCACGCCTTGCTTTGCCGCATGTTTGCTGGCGGAGGCCAGCCGTATTAAGAGGCCCCTGATAGCCATATCTGCGACCGGATGACAAACGATATGCTCGACCAAAAGCCCTCCGCCACGCGCCGGATCCCCATCGTCATCGCCACTGTGGTGGTTGGCGGGCTGGCCGGCTTCGCCGCGCTGTACGGGCTAGGCCTGAGCCGGGCCCCGTCGGGCGATCCGGCCTGCCGGGCTGCCGTGGCCACGGCCCAGAAGATCGCTCCGCTGGCCCATGGCGAGGTGGCGGCCCTGACCATGGCGAGCGCGCCCCTGAAACTCCCCGACCTGGCTTTTGAAGATGCCGACGGCAAGCCGAAGAAGCTGTCCGATTTCCGCGGTAAAACCCTGCTGGTGAACCTCTGGGCCACCTGGTGCGTGCCCTGCCGAAAAGAGATGCCTGCGCTGGATCAGCTCCAGACCAAGCTCTCGGGCCCAAATTTCGAGGTGGTGGCGATCAATATCGACACCCGCGATCCCGAGAAGCCCAAGACCTTCCTGAAAGACGCCAACCTGACCAAGCTCGGCTATTTCACCGACCAGAAAGCCAAGGTTTTTCAGGATCTTAAATCGATTGGTCGGGCGCTGGGCATGCCGACCTCGGTGCTGGTGGATCCGCAGGGCTGCGAGATCGCGACGATCGCGGGACCGGCCGAATGGGCGAGCGACGACGCGCTCAAGCTTCTTCGGGCCGCTCTAGGACCGGCCGCAGCGTCGCTTTAGGCGGAGATATTGAGGTTGCCGCCGACGCCAGGGCCGACATTGGCGAGAGAAGGCTGACCGGCGCCAAGCAGCGTCAGGACAGCGGATTTCTCCGCATCCGCGTTCTGCTTCATCAGCGTCGCCGAGATATTCGACTGCAGCGCGCCCTGCTGAGAGGCCAGCATGGTGCTGACCATCGCCATCGTGTCCATTACGCAAACCCTCTTACCGGCCGGAGCCTAGGCCGAGTGGGTTAACGCGACATGAATTGTCATATTGCCGTGGGGTGCGATTATCGCGTCGGAACCGGCTTGGCGCCGCGGTAGTCGTAGAAGCCGCGCTGGGTCTTCCGGCCGAGCCAACCGGCCTCGACGTACTTCACCAGCAGCGGGCACGGCCGATACTTGGAGTCGGCCAGACCTTCGTGCAGCACCTGCATGATCGACAGACAGGTATCCAGGCCGATGAAATCGGCGAGCTCCAGCGGGCCCATCGGATGATGCGCACCGAGCTTCATCGCCGCGTCGATCGCCTCGACGTTGCCGACGCCTTCGTACAGCGTGTAGATCTCCTAGTTGAACATCTCCATCAAAAAGAGGTTGACGATGAAGGCCGGGAAATCCTCGGAAACAGCGACCTGCTTGCCGAGCTTGGCGACGAATTCCTTGGATGCCTCGAAGGTCGAATCGTCGGTGGCGATGCCGCGGATCAACTCGACCAGCTCCATCAGCGGCACCGGATTCATGAAGTGAATGCCGATGAAGCGCTCGGGCCGGTCGGTCGCGGCGGCGAGCCGCGTGATCGAGATCGATGACGTGTCGGAGGCAACGATCGCCTCCGGCTTCAGAATCGCGCAGAGGTCGTGGAAGATCTTGCGCTTGACCTCTTCCTTCTCGACCGCAGTCTCGATCACGAGGTCGCAGTCGGCGAGGTCATCGAGCTTCTCGGCGAGCGAGATGCGCGCCATCGCCTTGTTCTTATCGTCCTCGGTCACACCCTTCTTGGAGACCTGGCGCGCCAGATTGCCGTTGATGGTGGCCATGCCCGACTTGAGGCGATCCGCCGAGATGTCGTTGAGCACCACATCGAAGCCGGCCAGGGCCGCGACATGCGCGATGCCATTGCCCATCTGACCCGCGCCGATCACGCCGACCTTCTTGATTACTGCCGCCATAATGTCATCCACCGGAACGGCGCGCATATCGCGCCCTGCCTATCCCCTGAGCCGGGAGGTCTGATTTGACCAGTCGCCCGATTTAATCAGAACCTTGGCTCGAAACCTAGATTGGATCGCTCCGAAGGCGTGCCCCACGCCAAAGAAAACGCCTCAGAAATGCAACACCGGCCGGAGTTTATACCTCCGGCCGGTGTTTTTAACGCGTTTTACTTGCCGAGCTTGCCAAGTTCGTCGGTCAGCTCCGGAACCGCCTGGTAGAGGTCGGCGACCAGGCCATAATCGGCAACCTGGAAGATCGGCGCGTCCTCGTCCTTGTTGATCGCGACGATCACCTTGGAGTCCTTCATGCCGGCCAGATGCTGGATCGCGCCGGAAATGCCCACCGCGACATAGAGCTCGGGGGCCACGACCTTGCCGGTCTGACCGACCTGCCAGTCGTTCGGCGCATAGCCGGCGTCCACCGCCGCGCGCGAGGCACCGACGCCGGCGCCGAGCTTGTCGGCGAGCGGTTCGATGTACTTGGCGAAGTTCTCGCGGCTCTGCATGGCGCGACCACCGGAGACGATGATCTTGGCCGAGGTCAGCTCGGGACGGTCGCTCTTGGCGACTTCCTCGCCGACGAAGGTCGACAAGCCGGGATCAGCCGCCGCAGCGACGCTCTCGACCGGCGCGCTGCCACCGGCAGCGGCGGCCGCGAAGGTCGAGGTACGGACCGTGATGACCTTCTTGGCGTCCTTCGACTTCACCGTCTGAATCGCGTTGCCGGCATAGATCGGACGCTCATAGGTGTCGGGGGCGACGACCTTGATGATCTCCGAGACCTGCATGACGTCGAGCAGAGCTGCGACGCGCGGCATCACGTTCTTGAAGCGCGAGGTCGCGGGCGCGACGATCGCGTCATAGGCCGGGGCCAGCGAGACGATCAGCGCGGCCAGCGGCTCAGCCAGGTCATGCGCATAGGCCTCGCCTTCGGCGACCAGCACCTTGGCGACACCAGCGAGCTTCGAGGCCGCCTCGGCCGCGGCCTTGGTGCCCTGCCCGCCACCGGCGACCAGCACGTGGACGTCGCCGCCGAGCTGGGACGCCGCGGTCAGCGCCTTGTTGGTGGAGTCCTTGAGGACTTCGTGTTCGTGTTCAGCAATCAACAGCGTCGTCATCAGAGCACCCCGGCTTCGTTCTTGAGCTTCGACACCAGCTCGGCGACGTCCTTGACCTTGACGCCGGCCTTACGGCCTGCAGGCTCAGCCGTCTTCAGAACTTCGAGGCGCGCAGTCACGTCGACGCCATAATCGGCGACGGTCTTGTCCGCGATCGGCTTCTTCTTGGCCTTCATGATGTTCGGCAGCGAGGCATAGCGCGGCTCGTTGAGACGAAGATCGGTGGTGACGATCGCCGGTCCTTTGAGCTTCACAGTCTGCAGGCCACCGTCGACTTCGCGGGTGACCTTGAAGTCGGAGCCTTCAACTTCGAGCTTCGAGGCGAAGGTCGCCTGCGACCAGCCGAGCAGCGCGGCCAGCATCTGGCCGGTCTGATTGCTGTCGTCGTCGATCGCCTGCTTGCCGAGAATGATGAGGCCGGGCTGCTCTTCTTCAGCAACCTTCTTCAGGATCTTGGCAACCGCGAGCGGCTCGACGGTGCCCTCGGCTTTCACCAGGATGCCGCGATCGGCGCCCATGGCGAGACCCGTGCGGATCGTCTCCGACGCCTGCGCCGGTCCGATGGAGACGACCACAACTTCGGTCGCCTTACCGGCTTCCTTCAGGCGCAGCGCTTCCTCGACAGCGATTTCGTCGAAGGGGTTCATCGACATCTTCACGTTGGCGAGTTCAACGCCCGATCCATCGCCCTTGACGCGGACCTTGACGTTGTAATCGACCACCCGCTTTACCGGCACCAAGACCTTCATCGATCCTCTTTCACTCAATTTGGGAGGGGGGTTATTCAACTGGCGCGGAACCTAAAGGCCTGATCCGGCCCGGTCAACGCGCGACAGGTCCTAATTTTAGCCCCCTGAAATGCTGATCTCAATGGGTCAGCGATTCTGGCCCGGAACCCAGAGCACGTCGCCGGCACCGTTGTGGTTAGCGGCACGGCTGGCCACAAACAGGAAGTCCGACAGGCGGTTCATATATTGGATGCCAGCGGCGCCAACGGGTTCGCCGGGCTGGGCCGCCAGTTCCACCATGACGCGTTCCGCCCTGCGGCAAATCGTGCGGGCGACGTGAAGGTATGCGGCAGCCGGTGTGCCACCAGGGAGCACGAAGGAGGTGAGCGGCGCGAGCTTGTCGTTGAGCGCGTCGATGTCGCGTTCGAGCCGTTCGACCTGGCTCGCCACCACCCGCAGCCGCTCGGCTTTTCCCTCGCGCTCGGGCACTGCGAGATCGGCACCGAGATCGAACAAATCGTTCTGGATGCGGCCGAGCATCGCGTCGAGTTCCGGCGCGTCCTTGGTGTGAAGGCGTACCACCCCGATCGCGGCGTTGGTCTCGTCGACGGTGCCATAGGCCGCGATGCGCAGATCGTATTTCGGACGACGCTCGCCCGAGCCGAGCGCTGTCGTGCCGTCGTCACCGGTCTTCGTATAAATGCGATTCAGTACGACCATTTTCAGTGTCCCATGATCCAAACGGCGGTCATGGCGATCACGATCGCGACGAACTGGAGCAGCACGCGCCAGCGCATTAATTTCTGCGAGGTGTTGGGCGAGCCGCCGCGCATCATGTTGACGAGACCGAGCAGCAGCACCACCGCCACGGCGGCCACGGCGATCGGCAGGATGAAAGTACTCAGGAGAGATGCCATTTGGGGGTGATAACACCGTGTGCGGCGCTCCGCCATGGCGTTCCTAATCTGGCTTTTGAGGCGATAATATCAGATGGTAGCTGGATGATTTCCGATCTGCGTTCATCATCGGCCTTCTTCGCCTCTTCCCGCGCACGGGAAGCGGGAGCCTTGCGGGGCAGGCCGTGAAGGCGATCCGATACGTCTATGTCGTCGTCGAAGACGCCTTCTATACGTTCCTGGCCGATGACGGCTGGGCGATCGCGAGCCACATCGCGCTGTCGACGCTGATGGCGCTGTTCCCGTTCCTGATCGTGCTGACCTCGCTCGCCGGCTTCTTCGGCTCCAAGGAACTCGCCGATCAGGCTGCGGGACTGATGCTGCAGGTCTGGCCGAAGCAGGTGGCGGACTCGCTGTCGGGTGAGATTCACGACGTGCTGACCACCACGCGCACCGGCGTGCTGACGATTGGTGCGGTGCTGTCGGTCTATTTCGCCTCGAACGGTGTCGAGGCGCTCAGGGTCGCGCTGAACCGCGCCTATGCGGTGGTGGAGATGCGACGCTGGTACTGGCTGCGGCTGGAATCGATCGGCTACACGCTGGTCGCTGCCTTCACCGCGCTCGCCATGGCGTTCCTGATCGTGCTCGGCCCGCTGTTCATCGAGGCCGCACGGCGACATATTCCGCTTTTCGTCGAATCCAACGAGAGCATTCTCACCTGGGTGCGCTACGGCATCACCATAGGTGCACTCGTGGTGGCGCTGTTCATCCTGCACGCATGGCTGCCGGCGGGACGGCGCGGCTTCCTGCAGATCCTGCCGGGCATCGTCTTCACGATGGTGGCGTCGCTCATTTCGGGCATCGTGTTCGGACAATATCTGGCGCGCTTCGCCAACAATTACGTGACGATGTATGCGGGGCTCGCCTCGGTGATCATCGCGCTGGTGTTTCTGTATTTCATCGCCGCGATCTTCGTGTTCGGCGGCGAGCTCAACGCCGCGATCATCAAGTCGCGGCTTCCTCACGGCGTTTCGCTTCAAGCAGCGCAGTCGCTAAAGCCCGCGGAGACACAGGCTTGACCAGGAAGGCGTCGGCGCCGGCCTCGCGTGACGCCGCCTCGTCCTCGCCTCGGCCGGACACGCCGATGATCGGTATCTGAGCCAGCGGCGCCTGCATCGTCCTGATACGCCTGATGGCCTCGACGCCGTCGATGCCGGGCAACACCATGTCCATCAACACTGCATCGAAGCCGCCCTGCGAGAGCCTGTTTACCGCATCCTCGCCGCGGCCGATGAACTCGGCATGATGGCCGAGCTCGGTCAGGATCGTGTTGAGCACGACGCGGCCGAATGGATTGTCCTCGACGCTGAGCACGCGCAGGGCCGCCAGCGCATCCGCCTCGTCGCCGTCGGCCTTGCGCGATTTCGCCGGCCCCGCCGCATCGAGTGTCACCGTCAGCGTGAAGGTGGCACCGCCACCGCGCCGCGGCGCGACGCTGATGTCGCCCCCCATCGCGCGCGCCAGTTGCTTCACGGATGACAGACCGAGCCCGGCGCCGCCGAAGCGCGAGGCGATGGTGACATTGGCCTGGGTGAATGGCCGAAACAGCCGTTTGATCTCGGACATGGTCAGGCCGATGCCGCTATCCGAGACCGAGAAGGCGACACCAACGCGGCGCTTGTCTTTGGCCTTGGCGCCTGCCTTGCTCTTGGCAGGACGCCAAGGCGCGGCCGTGATCGCCACGGCGCCCTGCTCGGTAAACTTCACCGCATTGTCGATCAGATTTTCGAGCGCAGCGCGCAGCCGGACGGGATCACCAACCACGAGGCCCGGGAGCTTGTCGGAGATGTCGACCTCGGCCTGAAGACCCTTGGCCGCGGCGCGGCCGGCGAGCGAATCGCCGGTGCTGCGGGCAAGCGCCCGCAGATCGAACAGATCTTGCCGCAGCGTGCTGCTGCCCTTCGCGCCCTTGCCGGTCTTGGCGGCATCGACGAACAGCGTGGCAAGGTTCGCCAGATGCTCGGCGCCGGCCTTGATGGTGTCGGCCCAACGCCGTTCGCGCTCACCAAGATCGGAGGTCGAAAGCAGATCGCTGATCGCGAGAATGCCGGTCAGGGGCGTGCGGACCTCGTGGGCAAACGCCGCAAGCGCCGCCTGAATCACGTCGGGTGCGACGGCCTTGGTGCTGCGCTTACGCACCGTCCCGACCGCCCCGGACCGCTTCCGAGGCGGTTGCCTGGACTTTCGCGTGGTGCGCGCTACGCGCGATTTCGCCGCCATAGATCCCCTTCGAAGTATCCCCTTCGAACCCCGGGCACAAAAGTGAGCATGGCACGGCGGAACCCCCGGAGTCACGGCGGTGTTTTGCTAACCCCCAGAGAAACTTAGCCTAATCCCACAGACATGCGGATACTGGCGGGCGTGCTACCTGCCGCGCGCAACTCCCGCAGGCCGGTGGAGCGGTCCGATTTCGACAGCTTCCGGCCATCGGTGCCACGAATCAGGGCGTGGTGCCGGTAGGCGGGTTCCGGCAGACCAAGCAGGACCTGGAGCAGGCGGTGCACTGAAGTGGCGTGAAACAGATCCTGACCACGCACGATCTCGCTCACGCCCTGGAGCGCGTCGTCGACCACCACGGACAGATGATAGCTCGTCGGGGTGTCCTTTCGGCCCAGAATCACGTCACCCCAGGCCTCGGGCCGTGCTGCGACCTGGCCGCATTCGCCATCAGGTCCCTCGCCCAACTCTTGCCAGTTCAGGCCGGAGACCCGCTGGCAGGCTGCTGCCATGTCGAGCCGCAGCGCGTAAGGCGCACCTGAATCGATCAGGCGTGACCGTTCGCCCGCGGAGAGCGATTTCGCATCGCCGGGATAGAGCGGTGCACCGTCAGGGTCACGCGGCCATGGCCCAACGATCTCGTGCGCGGCCACGAGCTTGGCGATTTCGGCGCGGCTCTCAAAGGCGGGATAGACGAGGCCGAGTGCGGAGAGTTTTTCCAGAGCGCCGCGATAGTCGACGAGATGCTCCGACTGTCGACGCACCGGCCTCTCCCAGGCGATCCCGAGCCAAGCGAGGTCCTCGTAGATCGCGGTCTCATATTCCGGTCGGCAGCGCGTTGCGTCGATGTCCTCGATCCGAAGCAACAACCGCCCGCCGCTCTCTCGCGCGCGGTCGAAGTTCAGCAGCGCGGAATAGGCGTGGCCAACATGCAGGAACCCGTTGGGGCTCGGGGCAAATCGGAAAACGGGTGGCGGCATGTGCAAAGATCTCGTCATGGCCGGTTCGCCCCGGCCATCTTCTGTTACGATAGGAGATGGATGCGCGGGTCAAGTCCGCACGACAAATAGAGCAGCAATGACCATCCACCTCGAAACCCAGTCCGACCTCGAAGAAGCCGTTCATACGCTGGTCAAGCGCGATCCGCGCCTCAAGCCGGTGCTCGCGATCGCGGGCATGCCGGCGTTGCGGCGGCGCGAGCCGGGTTTTGCGGGGCTGGCCCACATCGTCTGCGGGCAGCAGCTTTCGACGGCGAGCGCGGCTGCGATCTGGGGACGCTTGTCCGCGGCCTTCGATCCGTTTGACCATGAAGCCGTGCGCCGCGCCCGCACCGACCGGCTGGGACGGCTTGGTCTTTCCGCAGCAAAGATCAAGACGCTGAAGCATCTCGCGCGCGAAATCACCGCAGAGCGGCTGAACCTCGAAGTGCTCGCGGAAGAGGATGCTGATGCCGCGCATCACACGCTGATCTCGCTGCCCGGCATCGGGCCGTGGACGGCTGACGTGTATCTCTTGTTTTGCCTCGGCCATGGCGATGCCTGGCCCGCCGGCGACCTCGCCGTGCAGGAGGGCATCAAGATCGGCCTCGGCCTCCCGGCACGGCCGACGGAGAAGCAGATGGCGCCGCTCGCCGAACCCTGGCGTCCCCTGCGTGGCGCGGCGGCGCATCTGTGGTGGAGCTATTATCGCGCGGTGAAGAAGCGCGAGGGCGTGCTCACCGCGTGAGCAACCGAACATCGTTTCAAACTATGTTGCTGTTGCAAACGGCGCGCGCCTGAACGATTGAGATGCCGGCACGGACACAGCCGGGATCGACATCATGACAGCCACCGACTTCATCGTTGCGCGAGACGATCTGGAACATTGCAAGACCATTGCGACCACGATCCCCGCAGCCGACGCATTGCCGCAGGATGCACTACTAGTGCGGATCGATCGCTTCGCTTTCACTGCGAACAACATCACCTATGCCGTGCTCGGCGACGAGCTGAAATACTGGCAGCTGTTTCCCGCGCCAAGCGGCTTCGGCAACGTTCCGGTGTGGGGCTTTGGCGAGGTGATCGCCTCGAAACATCCGAACGTGCCCGTGGGCGAACGCCTGTTCGGCTACTTCCCGATGGCAACGCATCTCGTCATCGAGGCCACCGACGTCAGCAAGCGCGGCCTGCGCGATGGCGCCGCGCACCGGCAAGGCGTGGCACCGGTCTATAACGCCTATGCGCGCGTGACCGGCGATCCTTCCTATGCCGGCAAACAGGGCGACTACCAGGCGCTGTTGCGGCCGCTGTTCATGCTGTCGTTCCTGGTCGACGATTTCCTCGCCGAAAACGAAGATTTCAGCGCACGCACAGTGCTGTTGTCGAGCGCCTCGAGCAAGACGGCATTTGGGCTCGCTCATCTCCTGCACACGCGCGGGCGCAAGGTGATCGGACTGACATCGTCAGGCAATACGGGCTTCGTCACCTCGCTTGGTTGCTACGATGAGGTCGTCACCTATGATCGCATCGGATCGCTGCCGGCGGATGCGCCGGTTGCTTTCGTCGACATGGCCGGCAACAGCGCGCTCCGCGCCGGGTTGCACCAGCATTTTGGCGATCAGATGAAATGCTCCGTGCGCGTCGGATTGACGCATCGCGCGACCGACGCGGATGAGGGCGTGCTGCCCGGCGCAAAGCCGCGCTGGTTCTTCGCACCCGACCAGATCCGCAAGCGCGCGAAAGAATGGGGCCCAGGCGGCATCGAGCAGCGCTTCGGCGCGGCTTGGTCGGGCTTCGCGCCGATATTGGAGCGATGCCTGAGCGTGGTCGAGAGCCACGGAGCCGATGCCGTGCGGCAGGTCTATCTCGATACGTTGAAGGGGCGTATTCCGCCTGAGCAGGGCCACATGCTCTCGCTGCTCGGGTAAAGCGCTTTTGACGCGCAATGATCCGGTATAGCGTTCGTCTCAAGGGAGGAGCGCATGCTGGATCGCACGAAGGACATTTCCGTCTCAGCACAAACGTGGCTCGATGAATTCGAGCGCGCGCTGGGCCAACCCGATCGCACCGCGCTGGACCGCCTCTTCCTCGCCGACAGCTTTTGGCGTGACGTGCTGGCGCTGGGCTGGAACCTGCAGACGCTTGCGGGCCGCGATGCAGTTACGCAGGCGTTGACCTCGCTTGCCCCCAAGGCGGCGCCGAACAATTTCAAGATTGCGCCGAACCGCGCGGCTCCGCGCTGGGTGACGCGCGCGGGCACCAACAACATCGAGGCCATCTTCAGTTTCGAAACCGCGCTCGGCCGTGGCAGCGGCATCATGCGGCTCGCACCTGATCCTGCGGACGGTGACAGGCTGAAGGCCTGGACACTGCTGACCGCGCTCGAGGAGCTCAAAGGGTTTGAAGAACAGCTCGGCATGTCGCGGCCGCGGGGACAGGCCTATTCGCGCGACTTCCGGGGGCCGAACTGGCTCGATCTGCGCAACACCTCGCGCGACTATGTTGATCGCGACCCAACCGTGCTGGTGGTCGGCGGCGGCCAGGCCGGCCTTGCGATCGCGGCCCGACTGAAGCAGCTGAAGGTCGACACCCTGATCGTCGATCGCGGCGCGCGGATCGGCGATGTCTGGCGCAAGCGCTACCACGCGCTGACCCTGCACAACCAGGTGCAGGTCAATCACATGCCCTACATGCCGTTCCCGCCGAGTTGGCCGACCTACATCCCCAAGGACAAGCTTGCGAACTGGTTCGAAGCCTATGTCGACGCGATGGAGCTGAATTTCTGGACCGCCACCGAGTTCGAGAGTGGCAGCTATGACGAGACCGAGGGCCATTGGACGGTGACGCTGCGGCGCGACGGCAGCAAGCGAACCATGCATCCGCGCCATGTGATCATGGCGACCGGCGTCAGCGGCATCGCGAACATCCCTGACATTCCGACGCTCGATCGATTCAAGGGCGCGCTCGTGCACTCGAGCCGCTATGAGGACGGCGAAAACTGGCAGGGCAAGCGCGCCATCGTCATCGGCTCCGGCAATAGCGGTCACGATATCGCGCAGGATCTCTATTCCAGCGGCGCCGAAGTGACACTGGTGCAGCGTTCGCCGACGCTGGTCACCAATATCGAACCCTCTGCACAGCTCGCCTACGCGACCTACAACGAAGGCACGCTGGAAGACAACGATCTGATCGCGGCCTCGATGCCGACGCCACTCGCAAAGAAAACCCATGTGATGCTGACGGAGCAGTCAAAGGAGCTCGACAAGGAGCTGCTCGACGGCCTCCGCCGCGTCGGCTTCAAGCTCGATTTCGGCGAGGCCGGCACCGGCTGGCAGTTCAAATATCTCACCCGCGGCGGTGGCTATTATTTCAACGTCGGCTGCTCCAACCTGATCGCTGAGGGCGCGATCAAGCTGAAGCAGTTCGAGGACATCGAAAGCTTCACGACCGATGGCGCGCGAATGAAGGATGGCTCAGCCATCACGGCCGATCTCATCGTGCTCTCCACCGGCTACAAGCCGCAGGAATATCTGGTGCGAAAACTGTTCGGCGAGGCCATCGCCGATCGCGTCGGCCCGATCTGGGGCTTTGGCGACGGGCTCGAGCTGCGCAACATGTATGCGCGCACCAAGCAGCCCGGCCTGTGGTTCATCGCCGGCAGCCTCGCGCAGTGCCGGATCAACTCGAAATTCCTCGCGCTCCAGATCAAGGCGATCGAGGAAGGGATGCTGGGACACCACCCGGGATAATCAGAGGATAGAACAATGCCAGCCATTCTCGGCACCGGCGAGCACCGCTACCGCGTCGTCGAAAACTTCGCAAAACTTCCCGACGGCTGGCAGCTCACCGACGTCGCTTCAGTCGCGGTCGACAGCAAGGACCGCGTCTATGTCTTCAACCGCGGTGAACACCCGATGGTGGTGCTGGACCGCGAGGGAAATTTCCTGCGCAGCTTTGGCGAAGGCCTGTTCTCCCGCGCGCATGGCCTGCACATCGACGCCGACGACAATCTCTATTGCACCGATGATGGCGACCATACCGTGCGCAAATGCACCACCGAGGGTAAGGTGCTGCTGACGATCGGTATCCCGAAGAAGCCGGCTCCGTTCATGAGCGGCGAGCCGTTCCACCGCTGCACCCACACTGCACTGTCACCAAAAGGCGAGATCTACGTCTCCGACGGCTATGGCAATGCGCGCGTGCACAAATACACACCCGATGGCAAGCTGATCAAAAGCTGGGGCGAGCCCGGCACCGACCCCGGCCAGTTCAACATCGTGCACAACATCGCCACCGATGCCGACGGCTGGGTCTATGTCGCCGATCGCGAGAACCATCGCGTGCAGGTGTTCAACGGCGAGGGCAAATACGAGACCCAGTGGAACAATCTGCACCGGCCCTGCGCGCTGTGCTGTTGCGGCGGCGGCAAAAGCCCGACCTTCGTGATCGGCGAGCTCGGCCCTGGTCTGGACATCAACCGCAATGTGCCCAATCTCGGGCCGCGGCTCTCGATCGTCGATGCGCAAGGCAAGCGCATCGCACGGCTCGGCGGCGAAGCGGGTCCTGGCGTTGCGAGCGGCAAATTCCTGGCACCGCACGGCATCGCGCTGGATTCGCGAGGCGACATCTATGTCGGCGAAGTCGGCGTCACCAACTGGAGGACCAGCTTTCCCGACGACGAAATGCCCGCCGTGGTGCGCGCGACGCGGTGCCTGCAGAAGCTGGAGCGGGTGCGGGAGTAGTACTTGCTCAGTCGTCATGCCCGGGCTTGACCCGGGCATCCACGCCGCTCCTCATGCGTGGCTGCACGTGGATGGCCGGGTCAAGCCCGGCCATGACGGAGAGAGTGGTAATGCCGCGCCCCTAATCCACCTTCACGCCCGACGCCTTGATGATCGGCCACCACCGCTCCGCTTCTTCCTTCTGGTAGACGCGCAGCGCATCCGGCGACTGCTGCACGAGCGGCGAGACCTGGATGCCGAGTTCGGCGAAGCGCTGCTTCAATTGCGGGCTCGCCAGGATCTGCACCATGGCGGCGTTGAGCTGCGCTGTGATGTCCTTTGAGGTGCCTTTTGGTACCCACAGCCCGTACCACAGCGATGCGGAATAGCCCGGCAAGCCCGCTTCCTCCGCGGTGGGAATGTTCGGCCAGGATGGCGAGCGCACTTTGCTCGTGACTGCGTAGGTCTTGATGCTGCCGGCGCCCACGAGCGCCCTGAAGTTCGAGGCCGGCTCAATCATTGCGTCGATCTGACCGGCAACGAGATCCTGCATTGCGGGGCCGTTGCCGCGGTAAGGCACGAACTGAAATCTTGTGCCGGTCTCCTTCTGGAGCGCGATACCGGCGAGATGGCCGGTGGCGCCGACGCCCGCGATGCCGACCGACGCCTTGTCCGGATTGGCCTTCAGCCACGCGATCAACTGTTTGAGATCGTCCGCAGGCAGATCCTTGCGGCCAACGATCAGCAGCGGCTCGCTGCCGATCAAAATCACCGGCTCGAGATCGCGCAGCAGGTCGAAGGGCAGCGCGTAGAGCCCACCGGTCAGCATGTGCGTGGTCGAGGTGCCGATCGACAGCGTGTAGCCATCAGGCGCAGAGCGCACCGCGCGGCCGACGCCGAGCGAGCCGGCCGCGCCGCCCACATTCTCGATCACGACCGGCTGTTTCAGCACGGCGTTCAGGCGTTCGCCGAGGAACCGCGCCAGCGTGTCGGTGGCTCCGCCCGCCGGGAATGGCACGATCATCGTGATGGGACGTGTCGGATAATCCTGAGCCGCTACGGAGCAAATCGGCATCGCGCCGAGCACAGCCGCGAGCAGCGCGGCGAACCAGCCTCGCATGGACCCCTCCCCAAATCGCGGCGTTTTTGAGCGTTTGCCACCCCGCCGCCGTATTGCTTGCGTCTGAATAAGTCGCTCAACGGGCTTCACAATCCCGTCACGCTGCATGTAGTATGTCAATACATGCTGCTTCGCAGCGTATGTTTGAGGCCGGGAGCGTTACTTGAACGCACATGTCTCGCAAGGCAGTTGGCCGGTGTTGGTGCTGAATGCGGACTTCCGGCCGCTGAGTTACTACCCGCTGTCTCTTTGGTCGTGGCAGGACGCGATCAAGGCGGTGTTCCTCGACCGCGTCAATATCGTCGCCCATTACGATCAGGCGGTTCACAGTCCCACGCTGCAAATGCAGCTGCCGAGCGTCGTCTCGCTCAAATCCTTCGTCAAGCCGACCACCCACCCTGCCTTCACCCGGTTCAACGTCTTCTTGCGCGATCGTTTCGCCTGCCAATATTGCGGCTCGCCCGAAGACCTCACATTCGATCACATCATCCCGCGCAGCAAAGGCGGCCAGACCACCTGGGAAAACGTGGTCGCGGCGTGCTCGCCCTGTAACCTGCGCAAGGGCAATCTTACGCCTGCGCAGGCCAAGATGTTTCCGCGCCAGAGCGCGTTCGCGCCGACCGTGCACCAGCTCCACCGCAACGGCCGCCTGTTCCCGCCGAACTATCTGCACGATAGCTGGCTGGACTATCTCTACTGGGATACGGAGCTGGATCCGTAGGGCTGCGCGTGTCGTCCGTTCGCTGAGAGAAGGATCGGCCCCGCCAAATCCTTATCCTTTCGTTACCGGACCTTAAGATTCAGTCCGCAATCTCGCCGGCGGATCGGCCGACCATGCCGCGCCTTAGAGATCAGCGAACCGATGCTCACCGAAACACTGGAGCAGATCCAGGCCTCACCACGGAAGCGGACGCTCTATGTCTGCGTCATTCTCGCGCTTCTGATGGCCATCCTGGTCTTCAAGGCCTTCCGCTTCTTCGAGGGTGGCTTCTGGTATGGCGGCCAGACCGTGGATTTCTCTGCCTTTCACGTCGTCGCGCAACGGATCTGGCTCGGCGACCTCGACCTGACCTACCAGTTCGCAGCGTTCACGAAGATGCAGATGGCGGCGGCGGGTGGCACGACCGGCGTTATGCCCTGGACCTATCCGCCGCAGTTCGACTTGTTGATGGCGCCCTTCGCATTCCTGCCGGGCTGGGCCGCCTACTTTCTTTTCACGACGGTCACGCTCGTCGCCTACCTGATGACACTGCGCGTCATCGCTGGAAACAACTTCACGCTCATTCTCGTCGTCTTTTTCCCGGCCATCGCGATCACGATCGCTATCGGCCAGAACGGTCTTCTCACCGGCGCACTGATCGGCCTGATCTGCATCAACGCGGAGCGGCGCCCGATGCTATCAGGCATCGCGCTCGGTATCATGGTCATTAAGCCGCATTTGGCGGTCGCTGCCGGCATCTACATGTTATTGACCCGTCGCTGGCCAGCGGTGCTGAGTGCTGGCATCGTTGTGGCCGCGAGCTCTCTCGCCTGCACGCTCGTGTTCGGCCCGCAGATCTGGATTGCATGGCTCGGCAGCATCCGCGAAGCCGCGAGCTATCTGGAGGACGGCCGCTATCAACTGTTTCGGATGATCTCGGCCTATGCGGCCTTCTACAATGCCGGACTTCCCCCAGCCGGAGCGTTCTGGGCCCAGATGGCCATGGCGGCGTTAGCGCTCATCGCCGTCGTACTTGCGGTAGCCCGCGGACCGTCTTCCCGCTTCGCGCTCGGCATCGTGGCCATCACCTCCGTGATGTTCAGCCCTTACGCCTATGACTATGACCTGCCGATCGTCGGGATCGGCCTTGCGCTGCTGCTTCCCGACCTTGTGAGCCTCGCGAGCCCACGTCAGCGCGGCGCGCTCTACGGACTGCTCCTGTTGGCCAATGCCTATGGGCTGTTGCAATCAGCGCGGCTATCCAGCGCGAACGTCGGTGCGAGCGACACCATGACGCCGGCGCTCGGAGGCTTCGCACTTATGGCCGTGCTCGCAATGCTGCTCTGGATCCTGCTGCGCGAAGCGAGGCTCGCCACGGTCCGACTGCGCGGCGAACCCGCATAGCTTCACGTACACCGGTGCGGTTACGTCCGCTGCAAGGCCAGCGTCACGCCGCCGAGCGTGAGCGCCATCGCGGTCCATTCGCGCAAGCCCAACGGTTCGCCCAGAATGATGGCGGCGGAAACCACGCCGATCACGGGGACGATCAGCATGCCGGTCGAAGCCGAGGTCGGCGGCAGGCGGCGTAGCGTCTCGAACCAGGTGACGTAGCAGACACCCATCGGTACCAGCGTCATGTAAACGAAGCAGCCGAGCCCAAGCGGCGTGATCGCGCTGATATGAGGATGCTCGAACAACATGCCCAGGACCAGCATGGTCGCGCAGCCGAGACCAACCTGCCAGGCTACGACGACGAGCGGCGGCATCGGCAGCGGCTTGCGATTGAGCACATTGCCGAGCGCAAACAGGATGGCACAGAGCAGCGCCAGGCCGATGCCAAGCAGCTTCTCA